>CAZCHU010000006.1:0-51331 GCA_964498215.1 uncultured Mycobacterium sp.
ACCCCCTCCAAGACCAGGCTTCTCACCCATTAAGTGGGATAAGGCCCCCCGCAGACCACGGGATCGATAGACCAGACCTACACACCCAGCAATGGGCACAGGGAACTGGCACTAACCGGCCGAAAACTTACAACAACAACAAAACCCGCAACCACACCACAAACACCCCACACCCCACCACCAAAAACACTGTGAAAACACAACAAAGTTACGGCGGTACATAGCGACAGGGAAACGCCCGGACCCATCCCGAACCCGGAAGCTAAGCCTGCCAGCGCCGATGATACTACCCACACGGGTGGAAAAGTAGGACACCGCCGAACACAAATTAAAGCCCTTTGCCCCCCAATTCTATTGGGGGGCAAAGGCATTTATTGGGGCATCTATTTGGGGCGTCCCGCGACCTAATCGAATAGGGTCGGCATCGTTATGGCTCTTCCCTTCTCCAAGTCGAGAAGTGCCCGCTTTCGGTTCAGGCCTCCGCCGTATCCGGTCAGGCTGCCGTTTGCGCCGATGACGCGATGGCACGGCACGATGATGCTAATGGGGTTGCGGCCGTTTGCGAGGCCGACGGCCCGGGAAGCTCCGGGAGCGCCGAGTTGCGTGGCGATCTGTCCATACGATCGTGTCTGTCCGTAGGGGATCGTTTGCAGCGCGGACCACACCCGTCGCTGGAACGTGGTGCCCACCATCTCCAGCTCCAGGTCGAATTCCGTTCGCCGTCCGCCGAAGTACTCCTCAAGCTGGTCGACGGCGTCGGCAAACGCGGTGTCGTCACGATGCCAGTCAGATCGGTCGGGCTCGTAGGTCTGGTCCGCCATCCGTACATGCCTGAGCCGGTCCGCGGTGCCGGCAAGTGTCAATTTGCCGATTGGACTATCCAGCGTCCGGTATCGCACAGATTCCATCATCTCTCCTTCGGTGGCCACTCGTTGATCGAGTGGTCCAGTGCTGTCCAAAGATGTTGTGTGGCATAGGACCGCCACGGCCGCCAGTAACGGCTACGCGCTTCCAGTTGCCTTGGCGTCGAGGGCAGTCCGAGCTGCTGAGCCGCCGCCACCACTCCCAGATCCGTCGCCGGGAAGGCATCCGGATCGCCGAGGCCGCGCATCGCGATCATCTCAGCGGACCAGGGGCCGATCCCGGGTATCGCCAGCAGCTGTTCTCTGGCGGCGGTCCGGTCACATCCGGAATCAAGTACGACATCCCCGCTGTTAAGCGCGTCGACAAGTGCGGTCAGCGTACGTTGCCGGGACGTCGGGAAGGCCAGATGCCGCGTGTCGACCTCCCGGAGGTCTTCGGTTGCGGGAAACACATGGGTCAGATCGCCACCGGCGTCACTGATGGGCCGACCATAGGCCGCCACGACCCGGCTGGTGTGGGTGCGCGCCGCTCGAATTGATACCTGTTGGCCCAGCACAACGCGGATGGCGAGCTCATGCTCATCGACCGTTCGTGGAATCCGTTGCCCGGGGGCCTTGTTGACCAAAGTGCCCAGCTCGTCGTCGGCGCCGAGATCGGCCACGATCGCCTCGGGATCGGCATCAAGGTCGAGCAATCGGCGGCACCGGGCGATGGCTGCCGATACGTCCCGAAAGTCATCGACCGCAAGTCGGCATCGGACGTGATCCGGGTGAGGTTGCAGACTGACGATGCCAGCGCCGTGTGGCAGATCTAGCGTACGTCGGTATGCGCCGTCACGTACCTCCTCGAGGCCTGGGACGGCGCCCGCTGCCAGATGACCGAACAGTCCTTCGTATCCGAAAGGTAGTCGTACCGGTAGCCGCAGCGACATCCCGCCGGTTCCGACGGCATCACCGGTGTCGAATCGAGCCCGCGCCCTACGGCGTAGTTGTGTCGGGGTCAGGTCGCACACTGTGCGCACGGTGTCGTTGAACTGGCGGATGCTGGAGAAGCCGGCAGCGAACGCGGCATCGCCGAACGGCATATCTGTGGTTTCGATGAGCACGCGTGCCATTTGGGTCCGCTGGGCCCTGGCCAGCGCCAGCGGGGCGGCCCCCACCTCTGACTGCATGAGGCGCTCGAGTTGTCGCACGGTGTACCCCACGCGAGTCGCCAACCCAGTGACGCCTTCGCGGTCGACCGTGCCATCGGCTATCAGTCGCATGGCCCTTGCCACGACGTCACCGCGCACATTCCACTCCGGCGAACCCGGTGAAGCGTCTGGTCTGCATCGCTTGCAGGCGCGGAAGTCGGCTCGCTGAGCGGCTGCCGCCGTCGGATAGAAACGGATGTTCCGGGGATAGGGGGACCGGGCGGGGCAGCTGGGGCGACAATAGATCTTCGTGGTGAGGACAGCGGTGACGAACCAACCGTCGAACCGGGCATCCCTGGCCTGGACGGCCCGGTAACAGCGGTCGAAGTCGGTGTACATGACACCGACAATGTCACGCGAGCCGCAACATCACTAGCGGGAAACCGACATGGCGATCGGATGGATACACTCCAACCCGTGGCGGAACTGGTGCAGCGTTATCTTGACCGTATCTGCGCTCAATACGCGGGAGTCACCGATGGCAAGCTGGCGGACTATATCCCTGAACTCGCCCGGGTCGACCCCGACGGATTGGCTTTGTCACTGTCGTCAGCAGACGGCTACATCTACGAATCCGGCGATGCCGCATTGGAATTCACCATCCAGTCGATCTCCAAACCCTTCACCTACGCGCTCGCGCTGGATCAGATCGGCGCAGAAGCCGTGGATGCCAAGATAGGCGTCGAGCCTTCTGGTGAAGCATTCAACGAGATCAGCGTGGACCGCTCCACGAAGGTGCCCAAGAACCCGATGATCAACGCCGGGGCCATCGCTGCGGTGTCGCTGATTCCGGGAGATACCCCCGACGAGCGATTCGCGTTGATCCAGGACTATTACTCGACGTTCGCTGGGCGTCCACTGGTGTTGGACGACCAGGTCTATGCCTCTGAGAAGAGGTTTGGCAACCGCAACCGTGCGATCGGCTACATGTTGAAGAGCTTCGGGGTACTCGAGGGTGATCCTGATGAGGTGCTCGACGTGTATTACCGGCAGTGCTCGCTGCGCGTCACATCGACCGACCTCGCGAAGATGGGCGCGACGCTTGCCCGCGGCGGGGTCAACCCACAGACCGGCCGCCGGGTGACCGATGCCGCGGTGGTTAGGCGCACGCTGTCGGTAATGGTGACCTGCGGCATGTACGACGACGCCGGTGACTGGGTCAGCGCGGTCGGCATGCCGGCCAAAAGCGGTGTCGGAGGCGGCATCGTCGCCGTCCTGCCGGGACAACTCGGCATCGGCGTATATTCGCCCTTGCTCGACGGCAAGGGAAACAGCGTCCGTGGAGTCCGGTTGTGCCGCAGTCTTTCCGAGCAATTGGGCCTGCACTTCTTGACGGTGCCTCGTCATTCGCGCGCAACGCTGCGGGCGGTGTATGACGCTGGTCACCAGATTCGCGTATACGAAGCTCATGGCGACTTCCTGTTCAGCGGTGCCGAGCACGTCCTGCGTGCTGTCGAGCGGGACCACTTCGAGGCTGCGATTCTGGACGTCTCCCGCGTCGACGACATCGACAACGCTGCCCGGGCGCTGCTTTCGGGCATGCGGTCGGCACTGGAGGCGGTGGGCAAGGCTTGCTATCTGGTGGACCCGGACGGGATCGTCACCCGCCACCACCGAGACCTGGAAGCCATCCGCTTTCACACCCTGGACGCTGCGGTGCTGGAAGCGCAGGCCTGGCGGGACCGAAATCAGCCGGTCAGGCCCGACCGACCGACAAGGTAGTGCCGGGGCGCACTGGAGGTGCGTCAGCCTGGTGGGCTGCGGAGGCGGCCCGCCGTGGTCGCCGATGGAAGTTCGACGCTTAAGGTGGTGCAGGTGCGTCTCGTGATCGCCCAGTGCACCGTCGACTATGTTGGTCGGCTCACCGCCCATCTACCGTCCGCGCGGCGGCTCCTGCTGTTCAAGGCGGACGGATCGGTCAGTGTCCATGCCGACGATCGGGCCTACAAGCCACTGAATTGGATGAGCCCGCCGTGCTGGCTAGTCGAGAACCTCGATGGGTCCGCCCCGGTTTGGGTGGTCGAGAACAAGGCCGGCGAACAGCTACGTATCTCCGTCGAGAGCATCGAGCACGATTCGAGCCACGAGTTGGGCGTCGACCCCGGGTTGGTGAAGGACGGTGTCGAGGCGCACCTGCAGGCATTGCTTGCCGAACACGTCGAGTTGCTTGGTGCCGGATACACGTTGGTCCGCCGTGAGTACATGACCCCGATCGGGCCGGTTGATCTGCTCTGTCGTGACGAGAATGGCCGGTCGGTGGCCGTGGAGATCAAGCGCCGGGGCGAGATCGACGGTGTCGAACAGCTCACCCGCTACCTCGAACTGCTCAACCGTGACACTCTGCTGGCGCCGGTGGCGGGTGTCTTCGCGGCCCAGCAGATCAAGCCGCAAGCTCGCACTCTAGCGGTCGATCGTGGGATACGGTGTCTTACACTGGATTACGACAAGATGCGCGGCATGGACAGCGACGAGTTCCGGTTGTTCTGATGGCGGGGCAAGAGGGTCTCAGTGGGCTGCTCAGCGGTCTGAGCGCTCCGAGGTATCGCTGGCGGGCTCGACAAGCTCGATGAGCACCCCTCCCGCGTCCTTGGGGTGAACGAAGTTGATCCGAGAGTTCGCGGTACCGCGCCGCGGTGTGTCGTAGAGCAGTCGGACGCCCCGCCCCCGCAGACGGTCGGTCAGGGCCTCGATGTCGCTGACCCGGTAGGCCAACTGTTGCAGTCCGGGGCCACGCTTGTCGATGAACTTGGCGATGGTGCAGGTGTCGTCGATCGGGGCCATCAACTGCAGTTGAGCACTGCCGACCGGCGCGCCGCGCACTGACAGCATTGCCTCCCGCACGCCCTGGCTCTCGTTGACTTCTTCGTGCAGCACGATCATGCCGAGGTGGTCGTGGTACCACTTGATAGCGGCATCCAGATCCGGCACCGCGACGCCGACGTGGTCAATCGCGGTGACCAGCGCAGTGGCCAGCGCAGGACGGGCGTCAGTCGGCTCAGCGGTCATATCGCAAAGGTAACCTAATGGCATCGGTTTCGAATAGGTCAGTGCGGGTGTATAGCCTTGACTAGCCGTTTGGGAGCCGTTCTAAACCCACTTGGAGGTAGCCATGACGACGTCTGTGATCGTTGCTGGAGCTCGTACGCCGGTCGGCAAGCTGATGGGTTCGTTGAAGGACTTCTCGGGTAGCGATTTGGGCGCTGTGGCCATCGCCGGCGCGCTGCAGAAGGCCTTCCCGAATGTGGCCGCGCCCGCATCGTTGGTCGAGTACGTGATCATGGGCCAGGTCCTGACTGCTGGCACCGGGCAGATGCCCGCGCGGCAGGCCGCGGTGGCCGCCGGCATCGATTGGGGTGTCCCGTCGCTGACCATCAACAAGATGTGTCTGTCAGGTATCGACGCCATAGCGCTGGCCGATCAGCTGATCAGGGCCGGCGAGTTCGACGTGGTGGTGGCCGGCGGTCAGGAGTCGATGACCCAGGCGCCCCACCTGCTGATGAACAGCCGTGCGGGCTACAAATACGGTGACGTCACGGTGCTCGATCACATGGCCTACGACGGGCTGCACGACGTGTTCACCGACCAGCCGATGGGCGCGCTCACCGAGCAGCGCAACGATGTCGACCAGTTCACTCGCGCCGAACAGGACGAGTTCGCCGCAGCGTCACACCAAAAGGCCGCCGCGGCCTGGAAGGACGGCGTCTACGCAGACGAAGTCGTGCCGGTGAGCATCCCGCAACGCAAGGGTGATCCCATCGAGTTCACCGAAGATGAAGGCATCCGGGCCAATACCACCGCGCAGTCTCTGGCCGGGCTCAAGCCGGCGTTCCGCAAGGACGGCACAATCACCGCCGGCTCGGCATCCCAGATCTCCGACGGCGCATGCGCGGTCGTCGTCATGAACAAGGCGAAGGCCGAGGAGATGGGCTTGAGCTGGCTGTGTGAGATCGGTGCACACGGCGTGGTCGCCGGGCCCGATTCGACGCTGCAGAGTCAGCCTGCCAACGCGATCCGCAAGGCCGTCGCCAAAGAGGGTATTAGCCTCGACGACCTGGATGTCATCGAGATCAACGAGGCTTTCTCGGCCGTCGCCCTCGCGTCAGCCCGTGAACTGGGTCTGGACGAGGAGACGATGTCGGCCAAGGTCAATACCGACGGTGGCGCCATCGCCATCGGGCACCCCATCGGTATGTCCGGAGCGAGGATCACGCTGCACGCCGCGCTCGCGTTGGCGCGTCGGCGGGGCCAGCGAAGCGACGGGGAAGGTGGACGGCCCGGGTTTGCGGTCGCCGCGCTCTGTGGCGCAGGCGGGCAGGGTGACGCGCTGATCCTGCGGTGTCCCTGAACGGGTGATGTCGAGCAACGACGCTGTGTAGTAGCTGGGGTCGTGGTCGGGCACAATGGCGCCTATGGCAGTCGCATTCGACGTTCGCAGTGTTGCACGCTGGTTCCGGGTGGTGGCGCTGGCGGAAGCGCTCAGCTGGGTCGGCCTGCTGATCGGCATGTACTTCAAATACCTGGGTTCACCTCGCACTGAGGTGGGGGTCAAGCTGTTCGGCCCCGTCCACGGCGCGATCTTCGTGGCCTTCGTGGTGGCGGCAGTGCTGGCCGGTATCGCATACAAATGGAGGCTCGATACGTGGTTGCTGGCGTTGCTGGGCAGCATCGTGCCATTGGGAAGTGTGATCTTCCTCATATGGGCTGATCGGAGCGGTCGGATAGGGACGCTGGCGGCGGTGCCAGGCGATGTGTCCGGCGCAGGGCAACCACAACGATCGGCGGGAGAAACGACGTGACAGACTTGATCGCGTGACTCGTCCTCGACCCCCAATCGCGCCCGCCATGGCGGGCGCCGTTGATCTGTCGGCACTCAAACAGCGGGCGACCGCCGGTGAAGGCGCGACGCCCTCGGGCACGCCGCGGGGCGGTGTGGAAATCACCGAGGCGAACCTGGAAGCCGAGGTTCTGGTCCGCTCGAATGAGGTGCCCGTTGTCGTGCTGCTGTGGTCTCCGCGCAGCGACTCCAGTGTTCAACTCGGCGAGACCCTCGGCAGCCTGGCTGCCGCCGATGCGCCGAAGTGGGCGCTGGCGACGGTGAACGTCGACACGGTGCCCCGGGTTGCGGAGATGTTCGGCATCCAGGCGGTTCCGACGGTGGTCGCGATTGCCGCCGGCCAGCCACTGGCGAACTTCCAGGGAGTGCAGCCGCCGGAGCAGCTGAGGCGCTGGATCGACTCATTGCTCAGCGCCACGGCCGGAAAGCTGAGCGGGGCAGCCGAGGTTGACCAGCCAGAGCAGGTCGATCCCGAGCTTGAGCAGGCACGTGCGCATCTCGACAGTGGAGATTTCGAAGCTGCCCGGGGCGCATATCAGGCGATCCTCGATGCGGATCCGAACCACGCCGAGGCCAAGGGCGCGGTACGGCAGATCGCGTTCCTGCAACGGGCCACCACCCATGCCCCAGAGGTCGTGGCGATCGCCGATGCCTCGCCGGACGACGTCGACGCGGCGTTGGCGGCCGCTGACGCCGAGGTTCTCACCCAGAACGTCGAAGCGGCTTTTCAGCGGTTGATCGGGTTGGTCAAGCGCACCGCTGGCGACGACCGTACGAAGGTGCGAACCCGGTTGATCGAGCTGTTCGACCTTTTCGATCCGGCCGACCCGCAGGTGATCGCCGGTCGGCGGGATCTCGCCAACGCGCTGTACTGACCCGGCTCCACTCCGCTCTGCCGACGTAGCTAGGGGCGAATTCGGGCAGGAATGCGGCGTACGTGCCGACGCGCAGTCTGGCGGGCGTGGACCGACCTAGGCCGGCTCGAACCAGAGGGCAGCCAGTGGTGGCAAAACCATGACGGCCGAGGCCGGGCGGCCGTGCCACGGCTCGTCGGTCGCCTCTACGGCGCCATAGTTGCCGATGCCCGATCCGTTGTAGGCGTCGGAGTCGGTGTTGAGGACCTCACGCCAGGTTCCGGTGTGCGGCAGGCCCAGCCGGTACTGGGGGTGCTCTGCCCCCGAGAAGTTGAACACGCACGCCATTGTCGAGCCATCATCCCCGAATCGCAGAAAGCTCAATACGTTGCTTGCCGAGTCGTTGGCGTCGATCCAGGAGTATCCCTCCGGCTGAGTGTCCCGTGACCACAGCGCACGCCTGCTGCGATAGATGGCGTTGGCATCGGTCAGCATCCGCAGGATCCCGGTGGAGAACCCGTGCTCATCGAGCTGAAACCAGTCGACCCCGCGTTCCTCGGACCATTCGGCGCGCTGGCCGAACTCCTGACCCATGAACAGCAGCTGTTTACCGGGATGAGCCCACTGGTAGGCCAGCAGCCCGCGGATGCCGGCCGCCTTCTGGTGGTCGCTGCCAGGCATCCGGCCCCACAGCGTCCCCTTACCGTGGACCACCTCGTCATGGCTGATCGGCAGGACATAGTTCTCGCTGAAGGCGTACAGCATCGAGAACGTCATCTCGTGATGGTGATAGCTACGGTGGATCGGGTCACGCTGGATGAAGGCCAGCGTGTCGTTCATCCAGCCCATGTTCCACTTCATCGAAAAGCCAAGCCCGCCAAGGTTCGTCTGCCGGGTGACACCCGGCCAGGAGGTCGACTCCTCGGCGATCGTGACGACACCGGGGGCCACCTTGTGGACAGTGGCGTTCATTTCCTGCAGAAACTGCACCGCTTCGAGGTTCTCCCGGCCACCGTGGATGTTCGGTGTCCATCCGTCGGCAGGGCGGGAATAGTCGAGGTAGAGCATGGACGCTACAGCGTCGACTCGAAGGCCGTCGATATGGTATTCCTGCAACCAGTACAGCGCATTGGCGACCAGGAAGTTGCGAACCTCGGCGCGGCCGAAGTCGAAAACGTAGGTACCCCAGTCTAATTGCTCGCCGCGGCGGGGATCGGCATGTTCGTAGAGGGCGGTGCCGTCGAAACGCCCGAGCGCCCAGGCGTCTTTCGGGAAGTGGGCGGGCACCCAGTCCACCAAGACGCCGATACCGGCCTGGTGCAGGGTGTCGACGAGGTGACGGAATTCATCGGGCGTGCCGAACCGTGACGACGGTGCGTAGTAGGAGGTGACCTGGTAGCCCCATGACCCGCCGAAAGGATGCTCTGCGACGGGCAGCATCTCGACGTGGGTGAATCCGCGTTCGACCACGTACTGAGTAAGTTGCTCGGCTAGCTCGGTATAACTCAGCCCGGGTCGCCACGAGCCCAGGTGGACCTCATAGGTGCTCATCGGCTCGAACACCGGGTTGCGTAACGCGCGACCGGCCATCCAGTCGTCGTCATCCCAGGTGTACTCGCTGCGGGTCACCCGGGAGGCGGTCTGTGGTGGCACCTCGGTGGCGAACGCCATCGGGTCGGCACGTTCGGTGACCACCCCATCGGCGCCGTGCACCCTGAACTTGTACAGTCCACCGATCGGGAAGCCCGGCCAGAACAGTTCCCATACACCGGTCGACCCGAGAGCGCGCAGTTGCGCCTCGTTGCCCTTCCAGTGGTTGAATTCCCCGATCAGGCTGACACCCTTGGCATTCGGTGCCCACACCGCGAAGGAGACGCCCTCGACCACGCCGTCGGCTGTAGTGAAACTCCGCGGATGCGCGCCGAGAACCTCCCACAGACGTTCGTGGCGCCCTTCGGCGAAGAGGTGCAGGTCCATCTCGCCAAGGGTGGGCAGGAATCGGTAGGCGTCGGCCACGGTGTGCACATGCGGGGCGTGGCCGCCGGCGTCGTAGCTGATCTCGAGGCGGTAGTCGATCAGACCGGTGAAGGGCACAGCGACGGCGAACAGGCCCGACTCGATGTGTTGGAACCGGTGGCGCCGCCCTCCGATCACCGCATCGACCGCCACGGCGTGCGGGCGGTAGGTGCGGATGATCGTATGGTCGCCGTACTCATGGGCGCCGAGCACAGAGTGTGGATCGTGGTGGTCGCCGGCCAGCAGGCGGTTGAGGTCGGCGGTGTGCGGCCGCAGGTGCGGGTCCTCGATCTCGTCGGTCAGGTTGGACGCGTCGTTCATGTCGTCACTCCCTATGCAGCAGGTTCAGTCGTCGGTCAGCGGGAATCTGGGGCATGTTGAGCACGTGGGCTACCGCGCGGGCAGGATCGAGGCGTACGTAATTCGCCTGGCCCCAATGGTATTCGTCGCCGGTAATCTCGTCGCGAACCCAGAAACGGTCACCGTGCTCCATCCCGAGCGCTGTCATGTCCAGCCAGAGTGTGGCTTCCTCGGGGCCGAACGGGTTCAGGGTGACCACCACCAGTACCTGATCGCCGGTGACCGGGTCGAACTTGCTGAAGGCCAGCAGCGCATCGTTGTCGACGTGGTGGAATGCGATAGTGCGCAGTTGTTGCAGAGCCGGATGCAGGCGCCGAATCTCGTTGAGCCGGGCTAGAAGTGGTTCGAGGGACTCACCGTCGGCGAGGGCCGCATCGAAATCGCGGGGGCGGAGTTCGTACTTCTCGGAGTTGAGGTATTCCTCGCTACCCTCCCGAACAGCTCGGTGCTCGAACAGTTCGAATCCCGAGTACACCCCCCACACCGAGCTCATCGTCGCGGCGAGCACCGCCCGGATCGCGAACATCCCGGGGCCACCATGCTGCAGGCTCTCGTGCAGGATGTCGGGCGTGTTGACGAACAGATTCGGGCACGCATAGTCGGCGTGCTCGGCGATCTGCTGGCCGAACTCGGTGATCTCCCATTTGGCGGTCCGCCAGGTGAAATATGTGTAGGACTGGGTGAACCCGAGCTTGGCCAACCCGTACAACCTCGCCGGCCGGGTGAATGCCTCGGCCAGGAAAAGCACGTCGGGGTCGATGTTCTTGGCCTCGCCGATCAGCCAGGCCCAGAAGTTGGGTGGCTTCGTGTGGGGGTTGTCAACCCGGAAGATCTTCACCCCGTGTGACATCCAGAACTTGACGACGCGCAGGACTTCCTCGTAGATACCTCCAGGGTCGTTGTCGAAGTTCAGCGGGTAGATGTCTTGGTACTTCTTGGGTGGGTTCTCGGCATAGGCAATGGTGCCGTCCGGCAGTACGGTGAACCACTCGGGATGATCTCGCGCCCAAGGATGGTCCGGCGCGCACTGCAGTGCCAGATCTAGCGCCACCTCGAGGCCGAGGCCACCAGCGGCTGAGACGAAGTCGTCGAAGTCTTTGATGGTGCCCAGCGCCGGGTGCACAGCATCATGGCCACCGTCTTCGCTGCCGATCGCCCACGGTGAGCCGACGTCGCCGGGCGCCGCGGTGACGCTGTTGTTGCGCCCCTTGCGGTGCACGTGCCCGATCGGGTGGATGGGTGGCAGGTAGGCGACGTCGAAGCCCATCCTCGCCACCCTGGGCAGCGCTTCGGCCGCCGTCGCGAACGTCCCGTGCACGGCGTTTCCGGCGGTGTCCCAGCCGCCGGTGGATCGCGGAAAGAACTCGTACCACGAACTGAAACGCGCCTGCGGTCGATCCACCCACACGCCGTGCTGCGCGCCACGGGTGATCAGTTCACGCAACGGATATTGGTCGATCAACTCGGTGACTTCAGGTGCCAGGGCCGCCCCCGCGCGTCGGAACGGATCGCCGGGCTCGCGCAACAGTTCGGCTGCCTGCAGAACCGGATACCGCATGTGGCGCGGTACTCCCGTCGCCGCGCGGTCCAGGAGCCGTGCTCCCATCAACAAGTCGTTGGACAACTCGCCTTCGCCCTGGCCGGCCTCGAGCTTGGCGACGACGTTCTTCTGCCACGTTGCTAATGGATCGCCCCAACCGTCCACACGGAAGGTCCACAAGCCGACCTCGTCCGGCGTGAACTGTCCGTGAAACACATCGGGTGTCCGGCCCTGCACCATCGACACCGTGATGGGCCGAACTCGGGCGGCCGAGTTGTCCACATCCTGGATGTCAGCGGGTTGGGCGGCGCGCACGCGGCCCGGTGGTTCGTCGGCAAGAGGTGGGTAGGTGGCTCCGTGGTAGCGCACCACCACGGTGGCTGACACGGCGTCGTGGCCTTCCCGCCAGACGGTGGCAGTGATCGGCACTACCTCGCCGACGACTGCCTTGGCGGGGAACCGCCCGCCGGACACCACGGGCGAAACGTCATCGATCTCGATACGACCGGCGGTCAATTACCCACTCCTACCACTGTTGAGAATCCCGTCCGCCGCACGTTGCGGAGCCGTTGTCTGGTCTCGATCGAGGCGCGGCCCTTCCCAGTATCCTGCGTCTATACCCACCGTAGTGCTGCGCTTAATCACGCGGAGGGCGAAACCGGGCTACCGCGAGTGGGCGACCGACGGATCGACTGGAACGTCAGTAGAGTGAGCGCGCGTGAAAGCCCTCCGCCGGTTCACCGTCCGCGCATATCTCCCCGAGCGGTTGTCTGCGCTGGAGCAGCTGTCGGTGAACCTGCGCTGGTCGTGGCACAAACCGACCCAAGACCTGTTCGAAGCCATCGATCCGAAGTTGTGGAAACTGGTCGGTTGCGACCCCGTGGCGATGCTCGGGCAGGTCAGCCCGGCGCGGGTCGAGGAATTGGCCACCGACGACGTGTTTGTCCAGCGCCTCGATGATCTGGCCGCGGACCTGCACGACTACCTGACCAGGCCGCTGTGGTACCAGCAGCGTGCGGTGGAAGTCCCGGCGGGGGGCGACGATCAGACCCTGCCGCAGGGTATCGCCTACTTCTCGATGGAGTTCGGTGTCGCCGAGGTGTTGCCGAATTACTCCGGCGGTCTGGGGATCCTCGCCGGCGACCACCTCAAGTCAGCCTCCGATCTTGGTCTTCCGCTGATCGCGGTCGGTTTGCATTACCAGCACGGCTATTTCCGTCAGTCGCTGACGGCTGACGGGTGGCAACACGAGAGCTATCCGTCGCTGGACCCGCAAGGTCTACCGCTGCGCCTGTTGACCGACGCCACGGGCGACACGGTCCTGGTCGCGCTGGCTCTCCCCGACGGCGCCCGGCTTTCCGCGCGCATCTGGATTGCGCAGGTAGGGCGAATTCCCTTGCTATTGCTTGATTCCGATGTCGCGGAGAACGAGCATGAACTGCGCGGGGTCACCGACCGCCTCTACGGCGGTGATCAGGAGCATCGGATCAGGCAGGAAATCCTCGCCGGCATCGGCGGCGTCCGCGCGATCCGCGCATTCAGCTCGATCGAGGGCCTGCCCGCGCCAGAGGTGTTCCATATGAACGAGGGGCACGCCGGTTTCCTGGGGGCTGAGCGTATTCGTGAGTTGATCGAGGACGGACTCGATTTCGATACTGCCTTGGCCGTCGTCCGTTCGTCGACGGTCTTTACCACCCACACCCCGGTGCCGGCCGGTATCGACCGCTTTCCCGTCGAGCTGGTGGAGCGCTACTTCGGGCCGGAAGCGGGAGGGTCGGGTTCGCGGCTGCTGCCCGGTGTGCCAGTCGACCGCATCGTGGCTTTCGGTGACGAAGATGACCCGGCAAAGTTCAACATGGCCCACATGGGGCTGCGGCTGGCGCAACGCGCGAACGGGGTGTCGTTGCTGCACGGGCAGGTCAGTCGGGAGATGTTCAACGCCCTGTGGCCTGGATTCGACTCCGCGGAGGTGCCGATCGGCTCGATCACCAATGGTGTGCACGCGCCCACCTGGGCGGCGCCGCAATGGATCGAGTTGGGACGCGAGCTCGCTGGTTCCGATGTGTTGAGCGAGTCCAATGTTTGGGAGCAACTCCGGTATGCCGACCCCGCAAGGATGTGGTCGATACGTTCCCATTTGCGCGCGGCCCTGATCGAGGACGTCCGGGCCCGCATGCGGCGCTCCTGGCTCGAACGTGGTGCGGCTGAGGCCGAACTGGGTTGGATTGAAACAGCTTTCGACCCCGCGATATTGACGATCGGATTCGCCCGTCGGGTACCGACGTACAAGCGGCTTACCCTGATGCTGCGCGATCCAGATCGGTTGACCGAGCTACTCCTGGACGACGAGCGTCCTATCCAGTTGATCGTTGCGGGCAAGTCGCATCCCGCCGACGATGGCGGCAAAGCGCTCATCCAGCAGATCGTGCGTTTCGCCGACCAGCGGCACGTACGCCACCGCATCGCGTTCCTGCCCGACTACGACATGTCGATGGCGCGACAGCTCTACTACGGTTGCGACGTCTGGCTGAACAACCCGTTACGTCCGCTTGAGGCGTGTGGCACCTCCGGTATGAAAAGCGCGTTGAACGGCGGGCTGAATCTGTCGATCCGCGACGGCTGGTGGGATGAGTGGTTTGATGGGGAGAACGGCTGGGAGATCCCCACCGCCGATGGTCTGACCGACGAGAACAGGCGTGACGATATCGAGGCCTCCGCACTGTACGAGTTGCTCGAGCGGGCGGTGGTCCCGAAGTTCTACGACCGCGACGAGCACGGTGTGCCAACGCGGTGGGTCGAGATGGTCCGACACACTGTGCAGGTATTGGGTCCGAAGGTGCTCGCATCGCGGATGGTGCGCGACTACACGACGGAGTTCTACGTGCCGGCGGCGCGGTCGCTGCGCCGGGCGATTGGGCCGGGCCGTTCGGGAACCGAGGGGTTCGATGCCCCGTTCGGGGCTGCCGCCGAACTCGCTCAGTATCGAAACCGGGTGGAGCGTGCCTGGCCGGACATCGAGATCACCGACGTGGACGGCTCCGGGCTGCATGGAACTCCGCTGCTGGGTTCGGAGTTGACGTTGACTGCGTGGGTGCACCTGGCTGGGTTGGGGCCGCACGAGGTGGTTGTCCAGGCTGTGCTCGGCCGTGTTGGCGCCGGTGATGTATTGATCGATCCCGTCACCGTCCCGATGGCGCACGTGGGAACCGCCGACAGCCACAGCGAGATCTACTCGGCAACGATCCCGCTCTCGAGTACCGGTCCGGTCGGCTATACGGTCCGGGTGCTCCCGCACCATCGGCTGCTCGTCGGCGGCAACGAACTCGGGCTCGTCACGCTGGCCTGACGTTCACGAGTAACGCTGGAAGCAGCGTTCGGTATCACTGAGCACCCCGAGCCGGAAGGCGTCTATCCTGGCGAATCCGGAGGGCACTGACTCTCCGTTGACGTCGCCGGCCGCCAGCCCGTTGGTGAGGATGCCGGACACCGCCTCGTCGACGTCGCCCGCGGTCAGCGCAATGGTGTTGCCGTCGGGCGTGGTGACCTCGTTGGTCAACTTCACGGTCGCCACGCCGGTCAGGCAGGCCGTCCGCAACGCAGCCATGGCATTGTCCAGTTGCACCCCGCCGTGTTCGGCCTGAAGGGCGGTCATATAGCGGGAGACGAGCACTGAATAGGCAGTGTTGTCACCGATCGCCAGGCTGCTTCCGTCCCGTCGCGCGGATTGGGCGCCCATCTCCTGGAGCCCGATCAGATCGACGACGATGGTGTTGGTCGTCGGGCAGAACGACGCCGGCGGGCTGGGTCGCGCGTCGGTGCAGGTCTCGGCGTCGGCGGGGTCGAAGCTCAACGCCGGTGGATCGGCAGGGGTGAAGAGGATCCCCATCGCTTCGACGATGGAGCGCACCGTGTCCTCGCTCACGGGCAGCTCTCCGGTCTGATCCTCGGGCAGCAGGACCGGCAGGTCACCGCGCCGCTGGCCGATCTCGCGCAGGTCGATGGCGGCGCAGGCCGAAGCCCCGTCGGTGAAGCCGAACTGGAACGCCGAGAGCCGCTCGAATGCCGAGCCGTGTTCGTCGACGCCGACGTCGGGATCTCCCTCGTTGAGTAGCGGATCCCGGAAAGAAATCATGCCGGCCAGCACATTGTTGAGGCCTTCGCCGGTGCTCAGGCTGAACCGGGGCGAATTTCCCCCGGCAACCCAGCGCATATACGCGCCGGTGAGGCAGTCGGCCTGCTGCTCGCCGACCAGGGTGGGGATGCCCTTCCCGGACAATCCGGCCTGGTGTGCCACAGCGTGGCCGTACTCATGCGCGAGTACCAGCACCACACCCATGTCGCCGTAGGCGCTCTTCAGGCTGGGCAGCAGCTCGTTACGGTCCCAGCCGATCGTTCTATCGGAGTAG
This sequence comes from uncultured Mycobacterium sp., assembly GCA_964498215.1. Classification (GTDB taxonomy): domain Bacteria; phylum Actinomycetota; class Actinomycetes; order Mycobacteriales; family Mycobacteriaceae; genus Mycobacterium. Next base: position 16,067 of record CAZCHU010000006.1, read on the forward strand.
CAGAAAGCCGCGTTGACCAGACCGTAGGTGTCACCCCCACAGAAGTTACCGCCGAAGTCGCTGGCGTCGAACGAGACCACCGCCTTCACCGAGGCGAAGTCGTCGTAGAAGGCCTCGGGGTAAGCAAAGTCCCAGTACTGCTCGATATCGCTGATTGCACTAGCGGCGAGCCGGTCGATTTCCCCACCGTCGGTGCCCCGTACCTTCCGGGCGGGGTCTTGGGCGCTGGCCCGCAGCCCGGTGGGCCCGTCGGTCGCCGGCATCCCGGCCACCTTAAAGGGGTCGTTGAACACTGACACGGCGTTGCCTTGCAGCGTTGTTGAGCACCCGGCGCCGAACAGGACTGCCCCGGCCGTGAGCATGGCGCCAACGACGCGTCCTCGACTGAGGGCCGGACTCATCAACGCCGCCTTTCGGTGGTCACTCAGCGGACTCGGGGCACGCACCGGAACTCCACCTCCCAGAATAGTGAACTCCCGGGTTGGTATCGCGCCCGAATGTCTAACATGCCTGTTCAGTGCGCAGTCGTTGCAGTGCCGCCCGCACCGACGCGCCATCGGTCGTCGCCCAGTACGGGGGCAGGGACGCTCTCAGGAACCCGCTGTAGCGGGCGGTCGCCATCCGTGAGTCCAGGATGGCCACGACGCCACGGTCGTCGATACGGCGCAGTAGTCTGCCGGACCCCTGGGCGAGTAGAAGCGCGGCGTGGCTGGCGGCTACAGCCATGAAACCGTTACCGCCGCGCGCGGCGATGGCGCGTTGGCGCGCGGTCAACAGGGGGTCATCGGGACGCGGGAACGGTATCCGATCGATCAGCACCAGCGACAGCGAAGGACCTGGAACGTCGACGCCCTGCCACAGTGACAGTGTCCCGAACAGCGAGGTCCGCGCGTCGGCGGAAAAGCGTTGCACCAGAGTGGAGGTGCTCTCCTCGCCCTGACAGAGCACCGGACTGTCGAGACGATCGCGAAGGATCTCGGCGGCGGCCTTGGCCGCCCGCATCGAGGAGAACAGTCCGAGCGTCCGGCCGTCCGCGGCGGTGATCAACGAGGCGATCTCGTCCAGTTGTTCGGCGGACCCGATGCCGTCGCGGCCGGGAGGAGGCAGGTGAGCGGCGACGTAGAGAATCGCCGATCTCGCATGGTCGAACGGTGAGCCCACGTCGAGTCCCCGCCACGCGATGTGGGTATCGGCGGCATCGGAAGCTTCGCCGGTGTGTTCCAGTCCCCAGGCCGACGCCATTGCCTCGAAGCTGCCGCCGATAGTCAACGTGGCCGAGGTGAGCACCGTGGTCGAACGTCCGAACAGCTTGCCGCGCAACAGACCCGCCACCGACAGCGGGGCCACCCGAAGTGTGGTGCGCCGGTCAGCGTTTCGCCGGGAGGCTTCGACGTGCTCGACCCATACCACGTCGGTGCGATCCGCTATGGCGGGAATGAACGAGCCGAGGATCCGTGACACGGTGTCGATGACATCGGCGAGTGCGGTAGCCGCTTCGGTACGTGCGGAGGCCGTCTTGGGATCGTTGGGCGCGCTGTCGACTGCGCTGCGGGCTCTGCCTGCGGCGTCCCGCAAGACGGTCAGGTGACTTGCCATGTCCTCGTCGAGCACGTCGATGCGGCCTCCGCGGGCATCGAAGATCGCCGAGGAGAAGGTTGCGACCGCCGCCTCCAGTCGCTGTGCGATGTCGGAGTCCACAATGCGGGCAGCGCGGCGCGTCGCGATTCCCAGCGAGGTGGCTGACACCTCGGCGGTCGCGACACCGGTGACCCTGTCCACCAATTCGTGAGCTTCGTCGATGACCAGCAGATCGTGTTCGGGCAACACGTTGGCGTCTCCGATGGCGTCGATGGCCAGCAACGCGTGGTTGGTGACGACAACGTCGGCGCTTCCCGCGTGATCGCGCGCGCGTTCGGCGAAACAGTCGGCGCCGAATGGGCAGCGAGACACCCCGATACACTCCCGAGCGGACACGCTGACCTGAGACCAGGACCGGTCCGGGACTCCTGAGGTCAGGTCGTCACGGTCGCCGGTGTCGGTGTTCGACGACCATTCGATGAGGCGCTTCACGTCGCGACCCAATGCGCTGGCCGCGATCGGGGAGAAGAGTTCCTCCTGCGCCAGGTCCTCGGGTTCGACTGGTGCAGCGCCGGGTTGAGAACCATTGTGGATCTTGTTGAGGCACAGATAATTTCCGCGGCCCTTCAGGAGTGCGAACTCCGGCCGACGGGGAAGCGCTCCGGACAGCGAGTCCGCGAGCCGGGGCAGGTCACGCTCAACCAGCTGGCGTTGCAGCGCGATCGTCGCTGTTGAAACGACCACGGGACGGTCGAGACGCAACGCATGTGCGATCGCAGGTACCAGGTAGGCCAGCGATTTTCCGGTGCCGGTCCCGGCTTGGACAGCCAGATGCTCGCCGCTGTCGAACGCATGGGTCACCGCCTCGGCCATCGTGATCTGGCCCTCGCGCTGCGCGCCACCTAGCGCGGCAACAGCGGTTGCCAACAGCTCTGTGACCTGGGCCACCTGCATCGCCACAACCGACGCCTAGCCCTCGCTGCCGGTGGGGGAGATGATCCGCGTCGGAATCGCAGGGTCGCCGTCAGAGAGTTTCAGCCCCTCCCAGGGCAGGCTGCGCAATCCCTGGCTGACCCGTTCACGTGCAGTTCGCAGCCCGAGGTCGGCGACCGGGGCCCCGTCGCGCACCAGTGCGAGCGTCAACGGCTGGGCGACGAGGCCCGGTGTGCTCGGCGGTGGCTCAAGGGCCGGAAGTACGACCTCCTCAACGACGGTTCCCGAGGCCTTGGCGAGTCGGTAGGCCCGCTTGCGCCCGCCGTGTGACTCCTTGTGACTGCTGCGTTTCGCTACGGGGATACCGTCGACCTCGACCAGCTTGTAGACCATGTTGGCAGTCGGTGCTCCCGATCCGGTGACCAGGGATGTGCCGACGCCGTAGCTGTCGACGGGTTCGGCACGCAGCGCGGCGATGGCGAACTCGTCCAGGTCGCCGGAGACCACGATGCGGGTGTTCACGGCACCCAGACTGTCCAGCTGTTGGCGAACCTGCCCGGCCAGTACGCCGAGATCGCCGGAGTCGATGCGGACGGCGCCCAGTTGGGGACCCGCGACCTCCACCGCGTTCGCCACCCCGGCGGTGATGTCGTAGGTGTCCACGAGCAGCGTGGTGTCCACGCCCAGCGCATCGACCTGAGACCGGAAGGCGGCTCGTTCCCGCTCCGACGCCGACTGCCCGTCGGGAGTGTGCAGCAATGTGAAGGCATGCGCGCTGGTGCCCAGGGCGGGAATCCCGTAGCTGCGCTTGGCTTCGAGGTTGGACGTCCCGGTGAAGCCCGCGATGTAGGCGGCGCGTGCCGCGGCGACGGCCGCCCGTTCGTGGGTGCGTCGTGACCCCATGTCGATCAACGGGCGTCCGGATGAGGCACTGACCATGCGGGCGGCGGCCGAAGCGATCGCGGTGTCGTGATTGAAGATCGACAGTGCCAGCGTCTCGAGTAACACGCATTCACCGAAGGTCCCGTGCACCGACAGCACCGGAGACCCGGGGAAGTAGAGCTCACCCTCCGGATAGCCGTCGACGTCGCCGGTGAACCGGTAATTGGCCAGGTAATCGAGCGTATCGGCATCCAGAAAGTCGGTGAGTGCGGCCAGTGCCGCAGTGTCGAACCTGAACGCCTGCAACGCTTCCACGAATCGGGCGGTACCGGCGGTGATGCCGTAGCGCCGGCCTGGCGGAAGGCGACGGGCGAACACCTCGAACGTGGTGCGCCGGTGCGCGGTGCCTTCCCGCAGCGCTGCGGCGAGCATCGTCAGTTCGTACTTGTCGGTCAGCAGAGACACGGGTAGACCGAGAGAAGGCGACCGGTCCGTTGGAGTCACAGGCCCACCGTATCGGTCCGGAGGACTTTCATCGCGGCACTGCGGACCCGGTATTCTTGCCACCATGGCTGCGCCGGCGAACGTCCGTCCGGGAACTCGCGAACATCGCGATGTGGCCACGGTGTCCGAGGAAGACGTCGAGACGGACGCTCCGTGGGTGACTCTGGTGTGGGACGATCCGGTGAACCTGATGACCTATGTCACCTACGTGCTGCAGAAACTCTTCGGCTACAGCGAACCACATGCGACCAAGCTGATGCTGCAGGTTCACAACGAGGGCAAAGCGGTCGTGTCGGCCGGTAGTCGGGAGTCGATGGAGGTCGATGTGTCCAAGCTCCACGCCGCAGGTTTGTGGGCAACGCTGCAGCAGGACCGCTGAAGAGCCCGTGCGTAAATGGAAGCGGGCGCAGGGGGCCGATGGCCCGCTGTTCCGGTCGGCGCTGGCCGCACACGAAGCAGAGCTGTTGAGCAACCTCGTGGTGTCCCTGCTGGGGATGCTCGAGGATCGTCAATCCTCGGCGCCGGTCGATGAACTCGCCGAGATCACCGGGATAAGAACGGGCAATTCCGTTCCGCCGCAAGATGATACGATGAAGCGGCTACTGCCTGATTTTCACCGGCCGGCAGCGGATGATCCCGCTGGGGCAGCCGACGCGGAAAGTCTCAACAGCGCGCTGCGAGGCCTGCATGAGCCCGCCATCATCGACGCGAAACGTCGGGCGGCGCAACGCCTGTTGGACACCATTCCGGCGGGCGGGGGAAAGTTCGAACTGACCGAGGACGATGCGCAGTCCTGGGCTGCGGCCGTCAACGATGTGCGGTTGGCGTTGGGCACGATGCTCGACATCGGAGCCGAAGGGCCCGATCGACTGCCCCCTGAACACCCGATGGCGGGCCATCTCGATGTCTACCAGTGGCTTACGGTTCTCCAGGAGTACCTGGTGCTGAGCCTGATCGACGGGTCGCGCTAGATGAGTGGCGCGATCACCGACGTGGCTGGCATTCTCGTCGGGCACCACCAGAGGATCGATCCCGATGCGCAACTGGGCTCCGGCTGGGCAACCGGCACGACCGTCGTGCTTACCCCTGTGGGCACGGTGGGTGCGGTCGACTGCCGCGGTGGCGCTCCGGGGACCCGGGAGACCGACTTGCTGGATCCGAGCAACTCGGTGCGCCACGTCGACGCGGTGGTCATCTCCGGCGGCAGTGCGTTCGGGCTCGCCGCCGCCGATGGCGTGATGACCTCGCTGGAGGAGCAAGGCCGCGGAGTTGCGCTCGACGGCGGGGTGGTACCGATCGTTCCGGCCGCGGTGATCTTCGATCTGCCGGTCGGTGGCTGGAACTGTCGGCCGAATGCCGAGTTCGGATCCCTCGCGGTTGCGGGTGCGGGCACCGATGTCGGGATCGGCACCGTCGGCGCGGGGGTCGGCGCGCGGGCCGGCGTACTCAAAGGCGGAGTAGGGACCGCCTCGGTGACGCTGGAATCGGGGGTGACCGTCGGTGCTCTGGTCGTTGTCAACTCAGCGGGCGAGGTCGTCGACTCGGCGACCGGACTGCCGTGGTTGGCCTGCCAGATCGAGGAGTTCGGGTTGGTGCCCCCACCCGCTGATCAACTCGCCGCGTACGCCGCCCGGCACGGCGAGCTCAGCCCGTTGAACACCACCATCGCCGTGGTCGCCACCGACGCTGCGCTCAGCCCATCAGGTTGTCGCCGGGTGGCGGTGGCCGCCCATGACGGCCTGGCGCGCACCATCCACCCATGCCACACCCCGTTGGACGGCGATACGGTGTTCGCGTTGGCCACCGGCGCGGTAGAGGTGAGCCCGGACCCGAGGACGCCGACGTCGATGTCGCCGGAAGTGCCGCTGATCACCGCGGTCGGGGCGGCTGCTGCGGACTGTCTGGCGCGCGCGGTGATCGTCGGGGTGCTGGCCGCCGAGGAGGTGGCCGGAATACCGACATACCGTGGCCTGTTGCCCGGAGCGTTCGGCTGATCGGCGACCGGTCCTCGACGGAAGGAAAGCGTTGTGCTGGTGATTCGTGCTGACCTGGTTGAGGCGATGGTCGGCCATGCCCGTGCCGACCATCCGGACGAGGCGTGCGGTGTCATTGCCGGACCTGAGGGATCCGATCGTCCGGAGAGGTTCATCGCGATGCTCAACGCTGAGCGTTCGCCGACGTTCTACCGATTCGACTCCGGAGAGCAGCTGAAGGTCTGGCGCCAGATGGAAGAAAGCCGCGAGGAGCCGATTGTCATCTACCATTCGCACACCGCGACCGAGGCCTACCCGAGCCGAACCGACATCGCCTACGCCGCCGAACCCGACGCCCACTACGTGCTGGTGTCGACCCGCGACGCCGATGAGCACGAGATGCGCAGCTACCGCATCGTGGACGGCGTCGTCACCGAAGAGCCCGTCAAAATCGTCCAGCAGTACGAATAAAGGAGCTTTTTCATGGCCGTCACCGTTTCCATCCCGACCATCCTGCGCGTCCATACCGGCGGTGAAAAACGCGTTACCGCCTCAGGCGCCACATTGCAGGCGGTCATCTCGGACCTGGACGCCAAGTACTCAGGTATCGCCGAACGGTTGATCGACTCCACCAATCCCGGCAAGCTGCAGCGATTCGTCAACATCTACGTCAACGACGAGGATGTGCGGTTCTCCGGCGGCCTGCAGACTGAGTTGTCCGAAGGGGACTCGGTCACGATCCTGCCCGCCGTCGCCGGTGGGTGAGTAGGAGTCCGATGACTGGCTACGACTCATGACGAGGCACGACTCGCTGCTAGGTGCGCTCGGCGATACACCCCTTGTTGGGCTCCCACGGCTTTCGCCCTCCTGGGACGGCACCCCGCACGTGCGGTTGTGGGCCAAACTCGAGGACCGCAACCCCACCGGGTCCATCAAGGACCGGCCCGCGCTGCGAATGATCGAGGATGCCGAGCGCAGCGGGCTGTTGCAGCCCGGGGACACCATCCTCGAGCCGACGAGCGGCAACACCGGCATCTCGCTGGCGATGGCCGCCCGACTCAAGGGCTATCAGTTGATCTGCGTCATGCCGGAGAACACGTCGATCGAACGGCGCCAGCTACTGGAGCTGTACGGAGCTCAAATCGTCTTTTCGCCGGCGGAAGGGGGTTCCAATACGGCCGTGGCTCATGCCAAGGAGATGGCCGCAGAGCATCCTTCGTGGGTGATGCTGTACCAATACGGCAACGCGTCCAATGCTGCGGCGCACTACGACACAACCGGGCCCGAGTTGCTGGCCGACCTGCCGGAGATCACGCACTTCGTCGCAGGCCTGGGAACCACGGGCACCCTGATGGGTGTCGGCCGGTACCTGCGCGAGCAGGTCCCCGGAATGCAGATCGTCGCCGCCGAGCCTCGATACGGCGAGGGTGTTTACGCGTTACGCAACCTCGACGAGGGTTTCATCCCCGAGCTCTACGATCCCGACGTGCTCACCACGCGCTACTCGGTCGGTTCGTTCGATGCCATCAGGCGAACCCGCGAGCTGGTACAGACCGAGGGCATCTTCGCCGGTATCTCGACCGGGGCGATTCTGCACGCCGCGTTGGGCATGGCGGCTAAAGCGGGCAAGGCCGGTGAGCGCGCCGACATTGCGTTCGTCGTGTGCGACGCCGGATGGAAGTATCTGTCGACCGGGGCCTACGGCGGTAGCCTTGAAGACGCTGAGGATGCGCTGGAAGGGCAGTTATGGGCTTGAGAGGCCGCTCATGAGTCTGTCCGGAGGGTATCCCGGTATGGCCGGACCGCCGGCCGAGCCGAAGAAGCGACCGGCGTGGGTGGTCGGCGGTGCGACCGTTGTGTCGTTCGTCGTCCTGCTCTGGCTTATCGAACTCTTTGACGCTCTGACCGGGCATCGGCTCGATAACAACGGAATTCGCCCGCTGGAGACCGACGGGCTGACCGGGATACTGCTGGCGCCGCTGCTGCACGCGAATTGGGAACACCTGATCGCCAACACCGGTCCGGCGCTGGTACTCGGGTTCTTGATGACGTTGGCGGGCTTGTCCCGATTCATCTACGCCACCGCGATCATCTGGATTCTGGGCGGACTCGGCACCTGGCTCATCGGCAATGTCGGAGCGCCCAGATATGACGGCGTTGCGGTTGAGACCAACCACATCGGGGCCTCCGGCCTGATCTTCGGCTGGCTGGCCTTCCTCGTCGTGTTCGGATTCTTCACCCGCAAGATCTGGGAGATCGTCGTCGGAGTGGTGGTGCTGTTCATCTACGGCAGCATCCTGCTCGGTGTGCTGCCGGGAACACTCGGTGTCTCATGGCAGGGCCACCTCAGCGGTGCGGTCGCCGGAGTTCTCGCCGCCTACCTGTTGTCGGGTCCGGAACGCAAGGCACGAGAGTCCGGCCGAAGTTCCCGGCAGGGCAGTGCCAGTCCGCCCTACCTGGCCCCGTGATCTCGCGGACGCCCCGGCAGCAGGCGCCGATCGGGATCTTCGACTCCGGTGTGGGCGGACTGACCGTCGCCCGGGCCGTGATCGACCAGTTGCCCGACGAGGACATCATCTACGTCGGCGACACCGGGAACGGACCGTACGGGCCGCTCACCGTTCCGGAGATCCGGGCCCACGCCCTGGCCATCGGTGACGACCTCGCGGGCCGGGGGATCAAGGCGCTGGTGATCGCATGTAACACGGCCTCCTCGGCCTGCCTGCGTGACGCGCGGGAGCGGTATTCGCCGGTGCCGGTGGTTGAGGTGATCCTGCCCGCGGTACGCCGCGCCGTTCGATCCACCCGCAACGGGCGGGTGGGGGTGATCGGGACGGCTGCCACCATCGCCTCCGGCACCTACCAGGACGCATTCGCCGCCGCCCGGGATATCGAGGTGTTCGCAGTGCCGTGTCCGCGTTTCGTCGATTTCGTTGAGCGGGGCGTGACCAGTGGCCGCCAGGTGCTCGGGTTAGCTGAGGGATATCTGGAGCCGTTGCAGCACGCCGAGGTGGACACACTGGTGCTCGGCTGCACGCACTATCCGATGCTGTCGGGTCTGATCCAGTTGGCCATGGGCGAGGACGTGAGCCTGGTGTCCAGCGCCGAGGAAACAGCAAAGGAACTGCTGCGGGTGCTCACCGAGAACGATTTGTTGCGGCCGCATCCTGCACCGGCAGGGCCGCCCCCGGAACGGGTTTTCGAAGCCACGGGCGATCCCGAGGCGTTCACCGCGCTGGCGGCGCGTTTTCTCGGCCCCACTCTGGACGGTGTCCGGCCTGTTCAGCGCCATCTGGGTGGGCAGCCATGATTCAGTCGGGCCAAACCAGCCATGTTTCGTCATGCTGATGCCGGGCATGGCAAGCTAGTGGGCGTGCGAATCACCGTACTCGGTTGCTCCGGCAGTGTGGTCGGTCCTGATTCGCCCGCGTCTGGATATCTGGTAACGGCCCCCGATACGCCGCCTTTGGTTCTCGACTTCGGCGGCGGGGTTCTCGGGGCGCTTCAGCGCCACGTCGACCCCAACTCCGTGCACGTGCTGCTGTCGCACCTGCACGCCGATCACTGCCTGGATTTGCCCGGGCTTTTCGTTTGGCGGCGATACCATCCGACGCCCGCACCGGAGCGGGGCGTCGTCTATGGTCCGGCTGACACGTGGGCACGGCTTGGTGCGGCGTCTTCGCCCGAGGGCGGGGAGATCGACGACTTCACCGACATCTTCGAGATTCGGCACTGGCGGGACGACCAACCGGTGGGGATCGGGTCACTGACGGTGTTGCCCCGGCTGCTGACCCATCCGACCGAGTCCTACGGGATGCGTATCACCGACCCGTCCGGTGCGACGTTTGTCTACAGCGGTGATACCGGCTACTGCGACGCTGCAATCGAACTGGCTCGTGGCGCCGACGTCTTCCTGTGCGAGGCATCCTGGACCCATTCGCCGTCGCGGCCCCCGAGGTTGCACCTGTCGGGGACTGAGGCCGGCCGAATCGCCGCCCGCGCGGGCGTTTCCGAGCTCCTGTTGACCCATATTCCGCCGTGGACGTCGCGCGAGGACGTCATCAGCGAAGCGAAGGCCGAGTTCGACGGGCCGGTGCATGCGGTGGTGTGCGACGAGTCCTTCGACGTCATGCGGGGCTGAACGCCGCCGGCCCGTGAGGATGCGCTGAGCCGCGCCCCGACGGGGGAGAGGTGACCGGCTAGTGTTGGCCCGTGTCCAGACGAGAAGACGGCCGACTCGACGACGAGCTGCGCCCGGTCAGCATCACCCGCGGCTTCACCTCCCACCCGGCTGGGTCGGTGCTGGTGGAATTCGGGCAGACCCGGGTGATGTGCACCGCCAGCGTCACCGAAGGCGTACCCCGCTGGCGCAAGGGTTCAGGTCAGGGCTGGTTGACCGCCGAGTACGCGATGCTTCCCGCCGCCACGCACGAACGCTCGGGCCGAGAGTCGGTGAAGGGGCGCGTGGGCGGCCGGACTCAAGAGATCAGCCGACTGGTCGGACGGTCCCTCCGGGCCTGCATCGATCTGGCCGCGCTGGGGGAGAACACCATCGCGATCGACTGCGATGTCTTGCAGGCCGACGGGGGTACCCGTACCGCGGCCATCACCGGCGCCTACGTAGCACTGGCCGACGCCGTGACCTACCTGTCAGCAGCCGGCCGGTTGTCGGACCCGCGTCCACTGTCCTGCGCGATCGCCGCGGTGAGCGTCGGTGTCGTCGATGGCCGTATCCGGGTCGATCTGCCCTACACCGAGGACGCGCGCGCCGAGGTCGATATGAACGTCGTGGCCACCGACACCGGGACGTTTGTCGAGATCCAGGGCACCGGGGAAGGCGCGACGTTCCCCCGGTCGACGCTGGACAAGATGCTCGATGCCGCGATGGCGTCCTGCGATCAGTTGTTCGATTTGCAGCGTCAGGCGCTGGAGTTGCCCTATCCCGGTGAGCTGCCCGAATCGGGCGAGCCCGCCAAGAAGGCGTTCGGAAGCTGACGTCGATGTCCCGGCTGCTGGTGGCCAGTCGCAACCCGAAGAAATTGGCCGAACTGCGGCGGGTGCTCGACACCGCTGGAGTATCGGGTTTGACAGTGGTGTCGCTCGAGGATGTGACGCCGTTCGACGAGGCACCCGAAACGGGGTCGACCTTCGAGGAGAACGCCCTGGCCAAAGCCCGGGACGCTTTCGCGGCCACCGGCCTGCCCTCGATCGCCGACGATTCCGGGCTCGAGGTCGATGCCCTCAACGGGATGCCGGGTGTGCTCAGCGCGCGGTGGTCAGGACGCCACGGCGACGATGCGGCCAACACCGCGCTGCTGCTGGGGCAACTCGGCGACGTACCCGACCATCGCCGCGGCGCGGCGTTCGTGTCTGTGTGCGCGCTGGTTTTCGGCGCGGGGGAAGCCGACAGCACGGTGGTGCGCGGCGAGTGGGTCGGCAGCATCGCGCGCGAGCCCCGGGGTGACGGAGGCTTCGGCTACGACCCGGTGTTCCTGCCCGCGGGTGCTTCGCAGACTGCCGCAGAGCTCAGCTCGCGGGACAAGGACGCGGTCTCGCACCGGGGCCGCGCGCTGACGGCGCTGCTGCCCGCGTTGCGCGCGCTGTCGCGCTGAGGCCGAGTCACCCGGTGCAGCACCCAGGCAGCGGGGATGGTCAGGGCCAGCGTCACAGCGATCAACACCGGCATCGATCCGGTGAACAGCGGCCATCCGAGCAACAGGTGCATCACCAGTGCCATAACCACGACGTGCAGCAGAAAGATCTCGTAGGAGATCTGACCCAGCCAGACCATTGGCCTACTGGCCAGGAGTCGGGAATACCTGTCCGGGGCGCCGAGCACCAACGGGGCGACCGCCAGCGTCGCGATGGCCGCGTACAGCAACGACTTCGCCACCGGCGCCCAGACCGGATCTGGACCGGTTATGGCCCCGCCCACTGGCGTCGCAGCCACCAGGAACAAGAAGGCAGCCAGCGGGATGGCTGCGGTTGCCCGGCAGCGGGCGCCGACCGTCTGCAGCACCGCCAGTGTCATACCGCCGGCGAACCAGGCCAGGTGGGCGGGCAGCCACATGCCCGCGGAGCTGGGCAGCACATCGGTGGTGATGACGAGCAGCGTCCACACCGGAGACACCGCTGCCAGGCAGGCGAGCCCGGCCAGCGCTCGACGTGGCTGCCAACGGCCGCGGCACAGCACCCTCAACAGCAGAAATGCCAATGCCGGAAGGGTGGCGTAGAACGCCACCTCAACCGCCATGCTCCACATCTGGGAGAGCCCGGGGTGCAGCATTGTGGCCAGATACTCATCGGTGTAGATCTGCGTGAAGGTCAGGTAGCGAAGCAGTCCGTGCCAGGTTTGGCCGGGGTTGGGACCGGGCGTGAAGACGATGTAGATCTCGAACACCGCTATCACCGCCACCGCGTACGCCGGGAGGACACGTCGCACCCGGCGTCGGGCGTATCGGCGCACCGATGGGGAGCGCGTCCCTGCTGCGGCCGCGCGTACCCACGGCCGGAACAACAGAAAGCCCGACAGCACGAAGAAGATTGCGACGCCGATTTCCAGGCGTGCGTAGACAGCGCCGAGGTACCCGTGGCGCAGAAAGCCGGTGGCGAAGGCCGCGTGCGTGCCGACGACGAGCAGCGCGGCTACGGCCCGCAGGCCGGTGAGCGCAGGAACCCGGGATGATGCCGGGTTCAGGGTGCCCTGGGGGACAGCACCGCAGCGCACCCCGAGGCTGGCTGACACCACATCGAGTGTAGCGAGCTCAGATGCCGAACTGTGCCTTGATGTTCTGGGTCTGGAAATGCTCGACGATGATGCCCACCAACGGGATGGTCCCGGCGAGCAGCACACCGACGGTCTTGGCGATAGGCCAGCGGACCTTGACCGCGAGGTTGGCGGTGAACAACAGATAGATGAAGTAAACCCACCCGTGCACGACCGCGATCCACCCCAGAGAGTCATCGTTGAAGGCGTACTTCATCACCATCTCGTAGCAGAGGGCGATCAACCAGAGACCTGTTACCCAGGCGAGCACTCGGTAGCCGACCAGCGCTTTGCGGATGGTTTCGGTGGGCGTGACGGGCTGGGGGGAATCGGGTGCGCTCACGTGGCGGTTCCTGTCGGTGTTCGGTCAGTCTCGGGTTTTTTCGGATTCAGCGCGGTCGGCCTTGGCCAACTCGGCCAGATAGGCGTTGTACTCGCGCAGGGTCGCGTCGTCGTTGTCGGTCGCGTCATCGTGGTGTGATGTCGGCGCTGCACGTTCGGGAAGCAGTCCGGCCGGGATCTCGCTGACGGCGTGGTGCGAGCGTGGCTCCGGGGGGGCCTCTTCGTAGCGGACGAACTTGAAGTAGGCGTACCCGCAGAAGCCGGCGAACATCGGCCACTGAAGTGCGTAGCCAAGGTTCTGGAAGCTGCCCGAGGTGGATTCGAAACGGGTCCACTGCCACCACGCCAAGGCGAGGCAACCGCCGACGGCGGTGATCGCCAGCACGATGAGCGCCGGCCTCCTACGTCGTGTAGTGGACACCTTTGAACGGTACCGCGTTACGATCGGGGCGCTGAGGCGCGAGTGGCGGAATTGGCAGACGCGCGGGATTTAGGTTCCCGTGTCCTAGGACGTGGGGGTTCAAGTCCCCCCTCGCGCACTCTCGGTCGACGCGTGACTCGGATGGCGCGCGTCAGTCCACCGACACCGGGCGGTGCTCGATAAGGTCGCGCAGTCCGCCGGTGCCGAGCTTCCCGCGGAATTCCTGCACGGTGTAGCCGACGACCGTCGCGTCGGTTTGCGCCCGCACCGTCGCATTGCGCGGGAGGTGAAACAGCGGGCCGATCTCACCGAAATAGTCCCCGGGGCCGGCCACCTTGAGAAGTTCTTCGTCACCACCGGGCAGTTCGCGCACCATTTCGACCTCACCCTCAGCCACGACGTAGATCAAGTCGCCCATCGTGCCCTGTTCGAAGAGCACTTCACCGGCCTCCAGTTCCACAGCCTGGGGCTCCCGGTCAGTCGACGCGAACTCCGGCACCAGTTCGACGATGCGATCGGCCAGCGGCAGCATCCGGCTGTCGTGGGTGGCGACGACGACCATCCGGTCACCGGTGGCGAGTTCGCGGATCAGCCGCAGCACCTCTTCGACCTGGATGAAGTCCAAGTGTGCGGTGGGTTCGTCGGCCAGTATCAGTGGTGGATCCAACGCGATCGCGCGCGCTACCGCGACGCGCTGCTGTTGTCCACCGCTGAGATCCCCAGGATGGTGGGACATCCGGTCCTTCAAGCCGACGCGGGTGAGCAGTTCCACGGCCTTTTCGCGCGCCGCCCGGCCCGAGATACCCGCTGCGCGCATCGGCACCATCACGTTTTCCAGCGCGGTGAGGCTGGGCACCAGGTTGAACGCCTGGAATACGATGCCTACCGTTTCGCGGCGGTAGGCTGCCAGCCCGCGGTCGTCGAGGGCGGTGACTTCCACGTCGCCGAATTTGATGGTCCCCCCATGCGGGTGCAGGATGCCGCCCAGGCAGGACAGTAATGTCGTCTTGCCGCAGCCGCTGGGACCCAACAGGATCACCAGCGAGCCGGCGGCCACATCAAGGTTGAAATGGTCGATGGGCCGGACGGCTTGACCGCCCATGGAGTATTCGACCACCAGATCCTGGATCGACAGATCGCCCACGGTTAAGGACCTCCGAATGCCAGCGCGGGATCGACGGATACCGCGCGGTGAAGCCCGGTGGCGCTGGCCACCAGGCCTATCACCACAGCGAGCACGGGTAGTGCCACGAAGGCTTCGCCGGGGACGATGACTTGCATCGGGAACAGCGGCGCAAGCATCTTCGACAGCACGACGCCCACGCCCGCGGCCAGCATCGCCACGATGACAGACTGCATGGCCAGCCCGGCGGCGACGTCGCGGGTCGGGACGCCGATCGCCTTGAATACCGCGAAGTCTCGCAAACGCTCAAGCGCGGAGAGGTAGATCACCGAACCCACGATCAATGCCGCCACGATCCACAGCAGAACCGCGACGATCGTGATCGCATCGACGGCGACCTTGAGCGGTCGCATCAGATCGGCGATCGCGCCGTCTCGGTCGTAGGCCCGAAGTCCGTCCGGAATCTCATCGAGTTGACCCCGGATTCCGATCGATGCGACCAGCGGTTGACCGCCGTACACCAAATCCTGGGCGCCCCTGGTGGTGAAGAAGATATTGGGCAGGTTGGCCAGTGCGGTGGAGTTCTCGACGATGCCGACGATGCGCAGCTTGGTCGATGCGATTTCGATGTCATCGCCGACCTGATGTTTGAGCGTGCTCGACACGGCGACCTCATCGGCGGTCGCCGGTGCCCGGCCTTCGATTGTGTCCGGCATACCGGGGCCGTTTTCGGGGGCGCCGAACAAGTTGGCATTGCGGGTCAATTCGCCCTCGGTGATGGTGCCGCCCGCGTATGCCAGCGGGGCCGCGGTTTCCACTCCGGGAGCGGCGGCAATCCGTTGGAGTTCGGTCGGCGCGAATGGCGTCGCTCCGACGAATGGGCCGGAAGCACCGGCCTTGACCAGGAATGTGTCGACTCCGAGCGCGTCGACGGTCCGTTCGGCCTCCACCCGGAAGCCGTTTGCGAGCCCGGTCAGGACAAGCGTCATCGCGAAGATGATGGCAGTGCTGAGAACGGCGATGATAAAGCGTCGTTTCCGCCACTGCATGTCGCGCAGCGCGGCGATCAGCATGTCCGCGAGATTACCTGCGCTCGCTGCTTTGCGGGCCGGGTTTGGCCAATAGTTCGCGTACCGCGCGCATGGGCGCCCATCGCGACGATGGGCCCGGTGGACGACGCTGTGCATACGGCCAGGGTTGGTTGCGCTCGGGAACCGATTCCGCGCGTAGGTGTTTGAGTTGGGCTCGCAGATGGGCGCGGAGATCGTGCAGGTCGGGGTCGGCCCAGCGGTTGTGCGCCTCCACGGCATCGTCGGTGAGATCGTAGAGTTCCCACTGATCGTCGAGCGGGTCGCTGCGGTACATCGGGCCGCCCATACCGTTGGCGGCAAGATGACGGACTCCCGGCTCGGTCCAGGTGCCTGGGTCGTCAAAGGTGCGCACCAGCTTCCACAAATGCCCGGCGCCTCCCGTAGCGGCGGATTCGTCGACCTCCATGACCAGGCCCTCAAAATTGGCCGCCGTGTGCGCTGGGATCCGGATACGCAGCGGGGCAGGTGGATTCGAGGTCAGCTTCAGCATGCGCGCTATTCCGGAGGCGCCGGTGTCGCCTTCGAGCATGTTGTCGCGCGTCATCAGGTACACGGCGCGACTGCCGTCGCCCGCGGCGCCGTCGACCACCGGCATCAGGTCCCGCCCCGGCAGCGGGTGCACTTCCGAGAATGACTCCGTCAGCGCTGCGGAAACGGTGTCGACGTCAATGCCGGCGGCCGATAACAGCGTCGGCACCAGGTCCACGTGCGACGTCGGCGCTGTCACGGTACGCGGCGACGTCGGGTGTCGTCCGACCCGGGCGATCACGAACGGCACCCGGGTCGCCTCGTCGTAGAGGTTGAACCATTTCTGATGCAATCCGCCGTGCGCACCGAGCAGGTCGCCGTGGTCGGCGGTACGCACCAGGACCGTGTCCTCGGGGCCACCGTTGACTGTGCTGCTGGCGAAGCCCTCGGTGACTGCGCGGCGCACCCGATCGATCGGGGCATCGACTTCGGCGTGCAGCCGGTAGTAGAGGTCCCGGTAACGCTGGGCATTGCGCGTGTACGTCCGTTCGATGACCCGGGCTGGCCCGTATCCGGAGTAGTAGGCCTCCCGGAAGGCGATCTGGGCGGCCGGTTTCGTGGAAAGGTCCTCGTCCTGCGTCGGGGCGGGCGGGATCGGCGGCGGGTCAAGGGGTGACGGCTGGATGGGACTGCGTCGTTCCCAGGCCGGGAACAAAACGATGTCATGCGGGTTGACGAAGCTGGCGACCAGCAGGAACGGGCGCAGCGCGGCCGGATCGCCGGCACGGCGCCGCGCGTATCGGTCCTCGAGCCAGGTGACGACACGGTCGGCGATCAGCGGGTCGCGGCGTATTCCGGCGTCAGCGAGCTTGCCTCCGTGCGGTTCTGGGCCCACCCATCCCGAGAAGCCGTAGGGGCCGAGCGGATCGGCGTCCAGGTAGCGGCGCACTGCATCGGAGTCGACGACCCCGTGATCGTCGTTGGTGGCCAGTGATTCTCCGGTGTCCGGATCGATCAGGTCGGCGTGGGTGATGTGCCACTTGCCGTCATAGTGGGTGTCATAGCCGGCCGCGCGGAACCAGTTGCCCAGCGTGGGGACTTCGCCGCGACGCAGCCAGCGCAGTCGGGCATCGTCGTATGCCTTGCCGATGCCGTCGGTCTGCGTGACGCCGTGCAAGTCGGGGTAGTGGCCGGTGAAGATGGTCGGACGGCTGGGCACGCAGGCCAGCGAGCCGGTGTAGTGGCGGACGAAGCGGACACCGTGCTCGTCAAACCATTTTCTGCCGCCCAGCGTTTGGTCCCGCCAGGTGCTGACCGACTCGTTTTCATAGGGTGGCGCGGCGCGCTCCTCGTCGGTCATCACGATGACGATGTCGGGGCGGTGACCGCTGTTCGGGGAACTCATCGTGTCCTCTCTAGGTGTTTCGCGAGCGAGTCCAGCAATTCCGCTGAGCGCCTGGCCATCAGCCGGGCAAACATTCGTTCGGCTACCGGCCGGAGCGGATGGGGTCGCATCTGAACGACGCTCGTGAGCGTCACGGTAGTCGGGCCGCCCGTGGCGGACCGCAGATTCCACTGGTTCGACACGGAGAACCATCGCGGAACGCCGTCGATGTCGTAGGCGAGCTCGCGTGGTGGGTCGAACACCACGATGGTCTCGACGAGTGTGTCGCGCCCCGCCTGTACCCGGCGGGAGGTTCCGATGGGGTCGTCGCGCCGACGCAGCAGGCAGGAGTGGTCGATACCATCGGCCCAGCTGCTGAGCGCGCCGAAATCAGCGAGGACCTCCCAGATCGCCGACGGTCCGGCGCTGATGGTGCGGGAGCGACTGACAGTGGCCATCTCTCCATCCAACTCGGTCACGCGGCGCGCCGCGAGGTCAGGTCCGGTGAACGCCGCGCTCAACGGTGCGATCGGTCCATCCCCCGCTGGGCGAGAACGGCACGTAGATGTCTGTGGTGTCGGACCGCCCGCGCAGCGTGGTCTTCCCGCTGGGCGCCCAGCATTCACGCTCGGCGGAGTCTGCCTGCACAACCGCGGTGCCCGAGCTCACTGCTCTGCCATCGAACTTCTTGGCGCAGTCGGCCAACCGGGCCGCTTCATTCACCGCGTCACCGACAACGGTGTATTCGTAGCGATTCTCGGCGCCGATGTTACCGGCGAAAACCGGACCGGCCGAGACGCCGATACCGAAGTCCACGGGAAGACTGCGTAATCGTGTGGCCAGTTCGCGCGCCGTGGACAGTGCCGCCGCCGCGGGATCGTCGATGCGCAGAGGCGCACCGAACACCGCGAGCGCCGCATCACCCTGGAACTTGTTGATCAACCCGTGCTCTTCGTCGACGGCTGCGACCACGATGCGGAAAAATTCGTTGAGCAGCCGTGCGATCTCATGGGGTTCGTGGACCGTGGCCAGTTGCGTTGAATCAACGAGGTCGACGAACAGAACCGCCACATCACGCTCATCGCCCGATGGCGACTCATGATGCTCTACAGCGCGTCGGGCTACCTCCTCGCCGACGTGGCGTCCGAACAGGTCGCGGAGCCGGTCGCGCTCCTGCAGGCCGGCCACCATTCGGTTGAAACCTCTTTGTAGCTGCCCGATCTCAGACCATTCGTAGACGTCGATGGTTCGGTCGATTCGGCCCTTCTCGACGCCGGCCATGGCATCGATCACCTGGTGTACCGGGTCAGAAATCGACATTGCGACCACGATCATGGCGCGCAGCCCGAGCATCACGGCTACCAGGGCCAGGATCAGCAGGGCGAGTTCTACCGGGGCGGAGCCGTCCAGCAGCCAGCCGTTGGAACGCATGATCAGTAGCAACGCGATCGCTGCACCGGGCAGCGCCGTGCATACGGTCCACATCAGCAGCAACCGGCTGCGCACCCCCGGCGCGACGGGATGCTTGAAGTCGGTCGGTACGCGGGCCAGCAGCGGACGAAGCGTACGAAGTGTGAACAGGAACCCGGTGCACACGGTCGCGATCGCCCCGAAAAGGATCGCAGAGGCCATGACGATGGGAACCGCCGGTCTCGCGTCGAGGTTGAGCGGAACCAGGATTGCCGCGGCGATGATCCACGGCGCGGCGCTGATGGCCCACTGGCGTCCGGTGATCTTCGTCGCTGCGCGAAGCTGCGCGTCGGTCGGGGTCAGACCGGCGCTCGTCCACCGCAGCGAGGGCGCGACGATCATGACAGCGCCCGCGGCCACCGTGACAATGCCGACGACGGTCACCACCACGAGCGTGATGACGTTGGCCGTCGTGACGACGCTGCGGCCAAGCAGCGACACGACGATCGCCACCACTTCGGCGACAGTCAGTAGATAGGCCGAAGTGAGACCGGTTGCGTACCGGATCAGCAGGCGGCGTGGCCTCACAGTGGCGAAGGTATCAGGCGCGTCGGTTCACAAGGGGCAGCGACGGTACCGTGCTGGGATGGCCGCTTCGCACCCGCCCGCTGAAGCTCCTCTGGCCGGCATCCGCATCATCGAGGTCGGTGTGATGCTCGCCGGCCCCTATTCGACCATGCTGCTCGCCGACCTCGGCGCCGAGGTGATCAAGATCGAGCCGCCCGGCGGGGAGATTTCCCGCGAGCTCGGCGATAGCTACTTCGCCAGCCTGAACCGCAACAAGCAGAGCATGTGTATCGATCTCGGGTCCGCGCAGGGTCGGCAGCGACTGGGTGAACTGGTCACGAATTCGCATGCACTGCTGGTCAATATGAAGCCCTCGACAATCCGTAGACTCGGCCTGACCTACGAGTCCTTGAAGGAGCACAACGAGAAGATCGTGTGCGTAGCAATGACCGGCTTCGGGCTCGACGGTGGCGACGATCCGGCGTTCGACTACGTCGTCCAGGCGGCGACCGGTGTCGCGGCCATGACCGGCGACCCGCTGGGGCCGCCGACGTTGCCCGGCTACTCATCGGCCGACAACTCCACCGGTCTTGCGGCTGCGGTGGGCCTGCTCGCCCAGATCGTGTCCGGACGCGGCGGGCAGGTCGAGGTGTCGCTGCGTGACGTCATGCTCTCCCAGCTGAACTATCGAGCCGCGGCTTTCCTCAACGAGGGGACTGCACCGCGGCGGTACCCGTTCGGCGCGCACTCGTATTACGTTCCGGCGCAGCTGTTCGCCACTGCCGACGGGTATCTCGCGATCTTCATCACCCACGATGGCTTCTGGGCTGCGTTCGCCGCCGAGGCGAACATTGCGGGGTTCCCGACGATGGCGGAGCGCGCCTCGCGCCGCGACGAGGTTCTCCAGGTCGTCAGCGCCGCGTTGGCCACCGACACCGCCGTGGGCTGGGAGAACCGATTGCGGCCGTTGGGGATTCCGGTCTCCGCCGTACGTACGCTGCCCGAGGCGCTGGCCGCCACCCCAGAGGTCGTGATCACTGCCGGACAGTTCGAGCAGGTAGGTAGCCCGATCAGGATCAAGGGGTACGAACCCGTCTATCGGCCCGCTCCCCAACTCGACGAACACACCCACGAGTTCGGCGGACGTGCCCGGTCATGAGTCCGGTGACGGATCACCAAGCTTGCGCCGAATCGCGCCCCAGGGATCGGCGTACTGGCCCGGCTGCTTCCAGTAGGCCGAGCGGCGTTTGAGGATCGCGCGGACCAACGGCGCCGCGATTCGTAACGCGTACTTCGACGCCCCTGTCTGCAGCGCCGCCTCCTCGAGCATGTCCGGCCACGAATAGTGCTGGAATCCCAGTGCCGCTTGGGCTCGGGTCGTGTCCATCCAATCAGTGAGGAACCAGTCGTCGTCGCTGTTGGGATTGCCCTTGCGGCCGGAGGGCAGGCCGCCGGTCAGGCCGCGTGTTGCGGCCAGCGCCGGCCCGACGTCGCCCTGTAGCAGGCGGTGGCTGTCGTCGCCTGCGATCAGCAGTATTTCGTGCACGACGTCGGCTGTCGTCGCCGCGGCGAAGGCCCACGCGACGTCGCGCACGTCGACGGTGTGGAGCCGTCCGTCGGTGGGAAGCGCACTCTCGAAGTAGAGCGCATCGAGGCTGAGTGACATGGCGTTGGGGTCTACGCTGAGCACTCCACCCAGCCTCAGCACCACCCATTCCAGCGAGGAGTTCCGAACGGTCGCATCGGCTTCGGCCTTCTGTGTGCTGTACAGGTCGGAGTGCCGCATCGGCATGTCCGCGTTCACCGGGCCGATCGCGCGGTAGGGGTTGCGTGCACCGAAAACCGCATTGCTTGAAGCGTGCACGAAACGTGGGGGCGTTGCCTGGGCCTCGGCGATGCCGACCAGCGTGGCCGTGGCGTCAACGTTGATTCGTCGAGCCAGCGCAGGGTTCCGGTAGATCGCCGGCGGAATCATCGCCGCGAGGTGGATGATCGCCGCCGGTGCCGCCTCGGAGACCACCCGGGCGGTGTGGTGCGCGTCGGTGAGATCCGCCCATTGAACGCTGACTCCGGGGGGTAACTTCTTGGCTGCCTTGCGGTTGGCTGCGGTGTCGAGGTCGGCGACGACGACGCGGCGGCCGAGCTCGGCCAATCGGCGCACGGTTGCTGAGCCGACGAGCCCGAAGCCCCCGGTGACGAGCACCGTTCCCGACATACCCGGCTCCTTTTCGAGGTGTCCGTGATACAGATTGGACTTATCCGCTCATCCGGCAGACTCGTCGGTTCCATTCTCGCCGACTTCGCATTCCCTCGTAGGCGCCGAGTGACTGTGAGAGGTTATCGACACCAGTTCAGAAGAAGCGAAGGAGACGCGGGTATGTCCGGCGGCATGAGCTTCGAACTGACTGAGGACCAGAAGCTGATCCGTCGCTCTGTTGCAGAGCTGGCGAGCAGGTTCGATGACCAGTACTGGATGGACAAAGACCTCGCGCACGCATTTCCATGCGAGTTCTACGATGCGATCGCCCAGGGCGGCTGGCTGGGAATGACCATCCCCGAGGAGTACGGCGGACTTGGTCTGGGCATCACCGAGGCCACCTTGCTGCTCGAGGAGATTGCGCGCTCAGGCGCGGCGATGAACGGCGCCAGCGCCATCCACTTGTCGATCTTCGGCATGCAGCCGGTCGTCAAACACGGTTCTGACGCGCTGAAGGCGGCAACACTGCCGCGCATCGCCGACGGAGATCTGCACGTCTGCTTCGGTGTCACCGAACCCGATGCCGGCCTTGATACCTCACGCATCACCACCGTTGCCCGCCGTGAGGGCGACAGCTACCGCATCAGCGGCCGCAAGATCTGGATTTCCAAGGCGCTCGAGTCGGAGAAGATTCTGCTGCTCACCCGGACCACGCCCTACGGTGAGGTGACCAAGAAGACCGACGGCTTGACGCTGTTTCTGACCGACTTGAATCCGGATCACATTGATATCCGGCCGATCAAGAAGATGGGCCGAAACGCCGTCAGCTCCAACGAGTTGTTCATCGACGATCTGATCGTGCCAATCGAGGACCGGGTCGGCGAGGAAGGCAAGGGATTCAACTACCTCCTCGACGGGCTCAACCCCGAGAGAATGCTGATCGCGGCCGAAGCGCTGGGCATCGGGCGCGTCGCGCTCGACAGAGCGGTGAAATACGGCAACGATCGCGTCGTCTTCGACCGCCCGATCGGTATGAACCAGGGCGTGCAGTTCCCGCTTGCCGACTCACTAGCTCGACTCGATGCCGCCGAGCTTGTTTTGCGCCAGGCGACCTGGCTTTACGATGCCGGCAAACCCTGTGGGCGGGAAGCGAACACGGCGAAGTATTTATGCGCCGACGCGGGTTTTCAGGCCGCCGACCGTGCTCTGCAAATGCATGGCGGGATGGGTTACTCCGAGGAATACCACGTATCGCGCTACTTCCGTGAGTCGCGGCTGATGAAGATCGCCCCGGTCAGCCAGGAGATGATCCTCAACTTCCTCGGCGAGCACGTGCTGGGACTGCCGAGGAGCTACTGATGGCGATGGGGCTGGAGCCCGGATCGGAGCAGAGATAATGCGAGAGACCGTCATCGTCGGGGCGGTGCGCACGCCCGTCGGCAAGCGCAACGGCAGCCTGTCCGAACAGCATCCGGTTGATCTGTCAGCTCAGGTGCTCAATGAACTCGTCGAGCGCACCGGGGTCAACCCCGAAGTGATCGATGACGTGGTGTGGGGTTGCGTGTCCCAGGTAGGTGACCAGTCCAGCAACATCGGCCGCTATGCCGTCCTGGCAGCCGGCTGGCCGGAACACGTTCCGGGCACCACGGTGAACCGGGCATGTGGGTCGAGCCAGCAGGCGCTCGATTTTGCCGTTCAGGCAGTGATGTCCGGGCAGCAGGATGTCGTGGTGGCTGGGGGAGTGGAGGTGATGAGCCGCGTACCGCTGGGCTCCGCGCGCGCCACCGGGATGCCCTACGGACCGAAAGTCCTAGCCCGCTATGACGACTTCTCGTTCAATCAGGGCATTTCGGCTGAGCTTATCGCGCAGCAATGGGACCTCCCACGTGCTCGGCTCGACGAGTATTCGGCGCGCTCCCACGAGCTGGCCGCGGCCGCTCAAGATGCCGGAGCGTTCCGGGAACAGATCGTGCCCGTGTTCACAGAGAGCGGGGTGGTCCTCAACGACGAGGGTATCCGGCGGGGGACGACAGCCGCGAAACTTGCCGGGCTCAAACCGGCGTTCACCGAGGGTGGCGTGATCCACGCGGGGAACTCGTCACAGATCTCCGACGGGGCGGCGGCATTGCTCGTCATGACCGCCGAGACAGCCGTGACGCTCGGTGTCACACCGCTGGCGCGCTACTGCGCCGGCGCGGTCATCGGGGCGGACCCCAGACTGATGCTGACCGGGCCGATTCCGGCCACCGAGAAGGTGCTGCACAAGACTGGTGTCCGCCTGTCTGACGTCGGCGTCTTCGAGGTGAACGAGGCGTTTGCACCGGTCCCGCTGGCGTGGCTGGCCGATACCGGCGCCGATGAGGACAAGCTCAATCCCCTCGGCGGTGCGATCGCGCTGGGCCACCCACTGGGCGCATCGGGAGCGGTGCTCATGACGCGAATGATTCACCACATGCGGGACAACGGAATTCGTTACGGTTTGCAAACCATGTGTGAGGGCGGTGGCACGGCCAACGCGACGCTGGTCGAACTGACCCCCTAGAGGTTCTCACTGCGAGTAACTCCTGGTACCCGGGATCGGTGTCGAAGTCCCAGATGTTGCCTCCTTGCCGGCGATCAGTTTCGATGCGTGTATGTGGTGCATCCCCGGACGAGCCCGGCAGCTGTGTCATGGGTAGGGACAATGACCGCACGGGACTGCTGCAGGTCGCCGCGCTGGCTTTCGCCGCCCTGGCCATGGTCGCGGGCGGACTGCAGTTTGCCGCCTACGCCTCGAGCGGGTACATCCGGCACGTGGTCCTCGGAGTCTTCGGCTGCGCTGTCGGGTTTTCGGTCATCGCTGCCGTGGTGGGGGCGGTGATCCGTTCTCGTCGCCGATGACCGGCTGATGAGCGCGCGCAAACCGCCAGGTCTCATCGGTGTGTCGTGCACAGACGTGCGCGCTCGCGGGAGGAGGGGGTTGGGTTGGCTACTGGTCGACGATCGAGATGGCCTGGCGGGGGCACTGGCGCACGGATTCCTCAATCTGTTCCTCGTTCTCCGGTGTCACCTCGTCAGACGACAGCTGCAGGTAGTCGTTGTCGTCGAGACTGAACACCTCGGGGATGATGCCCACGCAGACCCCGTTGCTTTCACAGAGTGAGAAGTCGACCTCGATCTTCCGGCTCATATCAAACACCTCCTGGGCCGTGCTGGTGGTGGGTTACAGGCGCTGTAGCGCAAACGTCCAGAACTGGGTGCCGGGGGGGCCGTTGAAACAACCCACGTCGTAGACCGATTCGATGGTTCCGGACAGCGAGGCCTCGTCCCAGGAGTACGTGTCGCGGGTCGGCAGGTTGTAGCCGATGCACCGCAAGCCATCGGGCACGTCCACGGTGAACGAGTACCGGCCGTCGACCAGGAAAGCGTCGCTCCCGTAGTCGGCATAGAAGTTCAGGCGCGTTATCGCCGAGACGTAGACGCAGTCCGGGTTTCTCGGAACACACCTGGCGATGAACCACACCCAGGACGACTGCGTGTACCGGTTGGTGAGCAGGTCGTAGTTGCCCAATCGCATGGCGGCGGGGGCTGGTGGGGCGAGCGTCGTGGCACCCACCACGAGGGCGGCCGCCGCAGTCACCAATTTGGTGAGCTTCAACGTCTTCCCCAGCATCAGCGTCTTCCCCAACTCTCTCCCAAGTCTGCCGATATACGTCACGTCCCTGGTTTCCTTCGCCGCTGCTCATCAAACCACTTGGCGAGCGAACTGGGTCCGAATCGACCGACTCGTCCCGTGGTTTTCGTGCTTCGTATCGCAACATCGCCGGGTAGGTGCTGACCACCGCTCGGCTATTTGACGACGCCCCGAAAGCCAAAGGGCTCCCACGGCGGGCCACCCGTGTGGCAAAGTGCGTCTAGTCGTTTTCAACCGCTGTACGGTGACGCCACTCACTTCGGTGATAGCGCCTGCATCGGACTGGAGCACGACATGGGCGGCCCGACCGGGTATCGGCCGTCACGATTTTGGAGGGAACCCACAGGTCATGGCGGTAAAGGGGCCGGAACGCTGGTCGACCGGCATCGCGCTGCCCAGCGGAGTGTCGGGCGCAATGCGGGCGGTCGGCGGGTTCTTCTCGATGTCGGTGGACGCGGTCAAGTATGTGTTCGTCCGGCCCTTCCAATTGCGGGAATTCCTGGAACAGTCTTGGTTCGTAGCGAAGGTGTCGATGGCGCCGACATTGTTGGTGGCGATCCCGTTCACGGTGCTGGTGTCTTTCACGCTGAACATCCTGTTGAGGGAGTTGGGCGCGGCGGATCTGTCGGGGGCGGGTGCGGCGTTCGGTGCCGTCACCCAGGTGGGGCCGCTGGTGACCGTGCTGATCGTGGCAGGGGCCGGTGCCACCGCGATGTGTGCCGATCTGGGATCGCGCACCATCCGTGAGGAAATCGATGCCATGGAGGTGCTGGGCATCAACCCGATCCAGCGCCTGGTCGCGCCGCGGATGCTGGCTGCGGGTTTGGTGGCGCTGCTACTGAACAGCCTGGTGGTGATCATCGGCATCCTGGGGGGCTACTTCTTCTCGGTCTTTGTCCAGGATGTCAACCCGGGTGCATTCGCGGCGGGGATCACGCTGTTGACCGGGGTGCCCGAGGTGCTCATCTCCTGCGTGAAGGCGGCGTTGTTCGGTCTGATCGCCGGCCTGGTGGCCTGCTATCGCGGTTTGACCATCACCGGCGGCGGGGCCAAGGCAGTCGGAAACGCGGTCAATGAGACCGTGGTGTACGCCTTCATGGCGCTGTTCGTGATCAACGTGGTCGTGACCGCGATCGGTATCCAGATGACGACGGGATAGGGGCCGGCATCGTGGCGACCCAATCGGGGGTGCGAGCGCTGTTTCCGCGGGTGGCACAACAGGCCGCCCGCCCAGTGGCGTGGCTGTCGGGCATCGGTGACCACACGCTGTTCTACCTGCGTGCCATCGCGGGTACGCCGCATGCGGCGGTGCATTTTCGTAAGGAGATCGTCCGGCTGATCGCCGAGATCTCGATGGGTGCGGGCACGCTGGCGATGATCGGCGGCACGGTGGTCATCGTCGGGTTCCTGACCCTGGCGGCCGGCGGTACGTTGGCGATCCAGGGCTACAGCTCATTGGGCAACATCGGCATCGAGGCGCTGACCGGCTTCCTGGCGGCATTCATCAACGTGCGCATCGCCGCTCCGGTGGTGGCCGGGATCGGGTTGGCGGCGACGTTCGGCGCGGGGGTGACCGCACAGCTGGGCGCGATGCGGATCAACGAGGAGATCGACGCGCTGGAGTCGATGGGGATCCCGCCGGTGGAGTACCTCGTGTCGACGCGGATCGTGGCGGGGATGATCGCGATCACGCCGTTGTACTCGATCGCGGTGATTCTGTCGTTCCTGGCCTCCCAGTTCACCACCGTGGTGTTGTTCGGTCAGTCCGCGGGACTCTACGACCACTACTTCAATACGTTCCTGAACCCCATCGACGTGCTCTGGTCGTTCTTTCAGGCCGTACTCATGGCGATAGCGATTCTGTTGCTCCACACCTACTTCGGATACTTCGCCGCTGGCGGCCCCTCGGGAGTGGGCGCCGCGGTGGGTAACGCTGTCCGCACTTCTCTAGTGGTCGTGGTCTCGGTGACTCTGCTGGTGTCGCTGGCGATCTACGGCCACGACGGCAACTTCAACCTGTCGGGCTAGGGGGAGTCGAGTTGAGCAATAACCGAGGGGCGAAGCTGGCTCGTCCGCTCGCCGGGCTCGGGCTGGTTACCTCGCTGCTGGCCGTCTTTGCGATATCCGTCGGGTTGTTCGCCGGCAAGTTCACCAACACCGTCCCTGTCACGGTGATTTCCGAGCGTGCCGGCCTGGTGATGGATGCCGACGCCAAAGTCAAGATGCGCGGAGTGAAGGTCGGCAGCGTCGAGTCGATCGAATACCGTCCGGACGGCACGGCGGCGCTGCAGCTGGCCATGGACCCATCACAACTGCACCTGATCCCGTCCAACGTCGCCGTCGACATCGCATCGTCGACCGTATTCGGCGCCAAGTTCGTGCAATTCGAGATGCCCGCCGATCCCTCGCCGGAGGCGCTGCGCAAGGGCCAGGTGTTGCAGGGCGACCACGTCACCGTCGAGCTCAACACGGTCTTCCAACGTCTCACCGACTTCCTGGACAACATCGACCCGGTCAAGCTCAACCAGACTCTCGGTGCAATCGCTCAGGCGTTTGACGGCCGCGGTGAGAAGGTGGGCCAGACGCTCAGCGACTTCAATGAGCTGTTGGGCAAGCTGGAGCCGAGCCTGCCGAATTTGGCCCACGACATCGAGACGGCGGTTCCGGTGCTTGCCGCCTACGGCGATGCGGCACCGGACCTCATGTCGGCAATCGACAGCATGACGCAGTTCAGCAATACGATCGTCGACCAGCAGAACAATCTCGACCAATTCCTCATCAGCGCAATCGGTCTAGCCGACATCGGCAACGAGGTCATCGGTGGCAACCGCGAAGGGCTCACCGAGTTGCTGCGCGTGCTGGTGCCCACCACCGATCTGCTCCACCTCTACCGCAAGTCGATATGGTGCGGAATCGGCGGTCTGGCTCCGTTCGCGCACACCCCGCCGCAGTTCTCCGGGCTCATGCTCTCGACCGGTCTGACACTTGGCGTAGAGCGCTACCGCTACCCCGGCGATCTACCGAAGGTCGGGGCCTCCAGCGGTGGGCGTGACTACTGCACCGAGCTGGGCTTGCCCACGGTTCCCATCGACTTCAGGACGCCGTTCCTCGTCAGCGACATCGGCGCCAACCCAGCGAAGTACGGCAACGCCGGTACCCTGCTGAACTCCGCAGGGCTGAAGAACTGGTTGTTCGGGCCGCTGGATGGTCCGCCTCGCAACAGCGCACAGATCGGAATGCCGGGATGACGGGAATCGGCAGCACACTCATCAAATTCATCTCGTTCACCCTGGTGATGTCGATCCTGACGGTGTTCTTGTTCCTCGTCTTCAGCGATGCCAGAACTGGTGCGACAAACCAGTATTCAGCGGTGTTCAAGGACGCTTCGCGGCTGGAGACCGGGGATACCGTTCGGATCGCCGGCATCCGGGTCGGCACCGTGAAGAAGGTGGCGCTGCAGGACGACAAGTTGGTCGTCGTCACCTTCGACGTCGAGCGCGACACGCTGTTGACGACCGGCACCAAGGCCGCGATCCGCTACCTCAATCTCGTCGGTGACCGGTACATGGAACTGATCGACACACCGGAATCGACCAAGATTCTCCCGGCCGGCGCCCAGATACCGGACGACCGCACGGCGGGGGCGCTCGACCTCGACCTGTTACTGGGCGGCCTCAAGCCCCTCATCCGCGGTTTGAACCCCGAAGACGTCAATTCACTCACCACGTCGCTGGTCCAGATACTGCAGGGCCAGGGCGGGACGCTGGAATCGCTGTTGTCGAAAACATCGTCGTTCACCAACTCGCTGGCCGACAACAACCAGGTCATCGAGCAATTGATCGACAACTTGCGAACCGTGCTGGACACCCTGTCAACCGATGGTGAAGAGTTCTCCAACACGATCGACCGGCTCGAACAGCTGGTCTCCGGATTGTCCGGCGACCGAGACCCGATCGGCACGGCGATCACCGCACTCGACAACGGCACCGCCTCACTGGCGGATCTGCTGGGCCGGGGCCGCGCACCGTTGGCGGGCACCATCAACGAACTCGACAGGCTTGTCCCGCTTCTCAATACAGACCTGGAACGAACCGAAGCGACCCTCGGCCGACTGCCCGAAATTTATCGCAAGCTCGCGCGCGTCGGTTCCTATGGCGCCTTCTTTCCCTACTACATCTGCGGGATCACTTTCCGGGCCAGCGACCTGGAGGGGCGCACCGTGGTCTTCCCCTGGATCAAACAAGAGACAGGAAGGTGCGTGGACGAGTAGATGCTGAAGTATCGCGGATCCGAACTCGGTAGGGCCGGGTTCATCGGCGTCGTCCTGATCATCCTGATCATCGCCGTTGGGCTGCAGCCGGACCGGCTGCTGTCGTGGGCCACCTCGGTGCGCTATCAGGCGCTGTTCACCGAGGCGGGCGGTCTGATGGCCGGCAACGACGTCACGGTATCGGGAATCAAGGTCGGTTCGGTTACCTCGATTGAGCTCGACAACGGCGACGCGCTGGTCGGATTCACCATCGACGGCAAGGTCGCGCTCGGCTCGAAAACCAGTGCGCACGTACGTACCGGAACTCTGCTCGGCGAGCGAGTGTTGGTTCTGGAGTCCGACGGCAGCGGCACCCTCGAGCGGCACAAGCCCATTCCCACCACGCGCACGACCTCCCCGTTCTCGTTGACCGATGCGCTCAGCGAGCTCACCACCAATACCAAAGGCACCGACATCGGCGCACTCAATCAGTCGCTGGATGTCCTGGCCGAGACTCTCGACCAGGTCGCACCGGAGCTGGGTCCGACGTTCGAGGGGTTGTCGCGACTCTCCCAGTCGTTGAACAATCGAGACGAAGGTCTCGCCGAGTTGCTGAGGACCGCAGGTGATGTCACCGGAATCTTCTCCGAGCGCAGTCGCCAGGTCAATGCGCTGATCCTCAACGCCAATGACCTCCTCGCGGTGCTCAACGAGCGTCGGTACGCCATCACCAGCCTGCTTGCCAACACCTCGGCGGTTTCACGGGAGCTGACCGGTGTGGTCGCCGACAACGAGGAGAAATTGGCCCCGGCCCTGGAGCAGCTCAACGAGTTCACCGCGATGCTCGAGCGGAACCGAGACAACATCGCCAAGATGCTGCCCGGTGCGGCGAAGTACTACCTGACCCAGGGCGAGATCGTCTCGAACGGCGCGTATTACAACGCGTTTGTGCCCAATCTCATGCCGGCGCAGATTCTCCAACCGTTCCTGGACTACGCGTTCGGCTTCCGGCGCGGCGTCAATGCCGGGCAACCACCGGACAACGCCGGTCCGCGGGCCGAGATTCCGTTCCCTGTCAACAGCCTTCCTCAGCCAGGAGACTTGCCCAATGATGGCAACCCGTAAGCGCCTGGTGACCAGCACGGCGATCGTGCTGGCCGTGCTGCTGACCGCTGGTGCGGTCTTTCTGGTGCGCCAGGTCTTCTTCAGTCCGGTCACCATCACGGCGTACTTCCCGAAGGCCACGGCGATTTATCCCGGTGACGGAGTGCGGGTGGCCGGCGTCCAGGTCGGCACCATCGACAAGATCGAGCCCGTCGGAACTCAGGCCAAGATGACCCTCAAAGTCGACCGCGACGTGCCCGTTCCGGCCGACGCGAAGGCCATCATCGTTGCGCCAAACCTGGTTGCCGCCCGATATGTACAGCTCACGCCTGCCTACCGCAGCGGCGGGGGGCCGACAATGGGCAACGGGGCGGTGATCCCCAGCGATCGCACAGCCATTCCGGTCGAGTGGGACGAAGTCAAAACTCAATTGACCCGTCTGGCAACCGAACTGGGGCCACAGTCCGGGTCGTCGGGCACGTCGGTGTCTCGGTTCATCGACAGCGCCGCCAATGCCATGGAAGACAACGGGGCGAAGCTGCGCGAAACACTGGCTCAACTGTCCGGTGCGGCCCGCATTTTCGCCGAAGGCAGCGGCAACATCGTCGACATCATCACGAACCTGCAGATCTTCGTGACTGCACTTCGCGACAGCAAACAGCAGATTGTGATGTTTGAGAACCGGTTGGCCAGCCTGACCAGCGTGGTGAACGACAGCCGGTCCGATCTGGACGCGGCGCTATCGGAGCTGTCGGTCGCGATCGGCGAGGTGCAGCGTTTCGTTGCCGGGAGCCGCGATCTCGCCTCAGATGAGGTCCAGCGCCTGGCCAACGTCACCCAGACCCTCGTCGACAACCGAATGGCGCTGGAGAACGTGCTGCACATCATGCCGAACGCGATCGGCAACTACCAGAACGTCTATTACCCCAACGGGGGAGCGGTAACCGGTGCTTTCTCGCTGACGAACTTCTCGAACCCGGTGTTCTTTTTCTGCGGAATGATCGGCGGCATCGTGAACACCACCGCACCGGAAACCGCCAAACTGTGCGCGCAATACCTCGGTCCGGCGCTGCGCTTGCTCAACTTCGGCAACTTGCCGTTTCCGATCAACGCCTACCTGAGGCCGGCCACCAGTCCGGAACGCTTGATCTACACAGATCCCAAGCTTGTGCCCGGAGGCCCGGGGCCGGGGACTCCTCCCGAGCCGCCGCCGACGGTGTCGGCCTACACCGGCATGGGTGACGTGCCGCCACCGCCCGGCTGGGGTGCGCCGCCCGGGCCGCCGGGACTGTACACGCCCAACGCTGAGGCACCGGCCATTCCGTCGCCGGCGCTGTTCCCGGGCGCACCGATACCGGGTCCGCCCAATGTCTTGTCGAACATTCCGGCCGCGCCGACGACGGTCGACGGAATGTTGCTGCCGTCGACCGCGGCGCCTCACGCACCACTGCTGCCCGCCGAAGGGACGCCGCCCTCATGATCCGCCGAGCCAGCATTCAGCGTTGGGTAGTCGTCGCGTCGTGCGCTGCGCTATCGCTGACGGGCTGCGCTTTCCAGGGGGTCAACTCACTCCCGCTGCCCGGGGCGGTGGGTAAGGGGCCGCATGCGGTCCACTACCACGTCGAAGTCGCCAACGTCGCAACGCTGGAGTCGAATTCGCCGGTAATGATCAACGACGTCATCGTTGGCAGCGTTGGCAAGATGACCGTCCGGGACTGGCACGCCGATGTGGACATCTCGGTCAAGCCCGACGTCGTGGTCCCCGCCAACGTGGTGGCGACGGTCGGGCAGACCAGCCTGCTGGGTTCGATGCACCTGGCGCTCAACACACCACTGGGCGAGGAACCCGAAGGGCGTCTGGAACCCGGCGCCACCATCCCGCTGAACGCGACGTCGACATACCCGTCGACCGAACGAACGCTGTCTGCATTGTCGACCATCGCCAACGGCGGCGGGATCGGGCAGTTCGGCGACATAATTCATAACTTGAATCTCGCGCTGTCAGGACGGCAGTCCGAGGT
The DNA here is from genome assembly GCA_964498215.1 of uncultured Mycobacterium sp. Taxonomy (GTDB): domain Bacteria; phylum Actinomycetota; class Actinomycetes; order Mycobacteriales; family Mycobacteriaceae; genus Mycobacterium. The sequence goes on from CAZCHU010000006.1 coordinate 48,753, forward strand.
CCGCGAAGTCTTAACCCGACTCGACAACTTCGTCGGCGTTCTCGATGAGCAGCATGACAACATCATCGACTTGATCAAGCAATTGGACCGCGTTGCCGGCACATTCGCTGGGCAGCGGGACGTCATCGACCGTGCGCTGAAAGACATTCCGCCGGCGTTGGACGTGTTGATCAGGGAGCGGCCGACCTTGACCACCGCGCTCGAGAAGCTCGGGGAATTCAGCGATACCGCCACCGGACTGGTCAACGATGCCGGTGATGACCTGGTGAAGAACTTGGAGAATCTGGGCCCGACCCTCGGCGCCATCGCCGACATCGGTCCGCGGTTGAACGACGCCCTGCTGTGGGCGACCGCGTTTCCGTATGGCCCGACGTTCGCCGACCGGATCACCCGCGGCGACTACATCAACCTGTACGCCAGTTTCGACCTCACTTATCCGCGATTGAAGAGGACCCTGCTCCTCGGAACCCGGTGGGGCGACGAGAACGCCAAGCTGATTCCGGCGCCGGGTGATCCCTATTACCTGAACTACTCCTACGACCCGTTGAAGCTCGGTGTCGCGCCGCCACCGTCAGAGGCGCTGCCCGAGGCGGCGCCCGGTGCACCGACCCCACCGGCCGGACCGTTGTTGCCGGTGGCCCCACCGCCCCCGGCGGCGCCTTGGCTGCCTCAGGCAGAGGCCATCACGTCGTCGCAAATCTTCGCCGGGCCATACGCCGGAGCGCCACCACCATCACCGCCGGAACCGGCCCCAGCACCTGGAGGTGGTGGCTGATGATCACCCGTTTCATTCGAACCCAGTTGATCATCTTCACGATCGCGTCGATCGTCGGCGTCACGGTGATGCTGTTCACCTACATCCAGGCGCCCACGCTGCTCGGCATCGGTCGTCTGATTGTGACCCTGGAATTGCCGGCCTCCGGAGGTCTGTACCACTTCAGCAACGTGACCTATCGCGGCGTGCAGATGGGCAGAGTGACCGCGGTGACGCTGACCGAGAACGGTGCGGAAGCGACGCTGTCACTCGACAGGTCGCCGAAGATCCCCGCCGATCTGGAGGCTGCGGTGCGCAGCGTGTCGGCGGTCGGGGAACAGTATGTGGATCTGCTTCCGCGCACCGATTCAGGACCCTACTTGCAGTCTGGGGACCGAATCCCGATGGCGGACAGCTCCATCCCGCAACCGGTCGGGCCGATGTTGGACCAGCTGAATGCTTTGGTGGAAAGCCTGCCGAAGGACAGAATTCCCGACCTGCTCGACGAGACCTTTCTGGCGTTCAACGGCGCCGGCCCGGATTTCGGGTCGCTGCTTGATTCGGCGGCCACCGTGAGCGAAGACGCCAGTGGCATATCTGACCAGATGCGCACGCTGGTCGATGACAGCGGGCCACTTCTGGAGTCACAGGCCGAGACCACGGACGCGATCCGTACGTGGGCGCGCAGCCTGTCGGGCATCACGGCCCAAGTCGTGCAGAACGACCCCCAAGTTCGGGCGATCCTGCAGAACGGCCCCGGGTTCGCCGATGAGGTCAGCGCACTGCTGGAACAGGTAAGGCCCACTCTTCCGGTGCTGCTGGCGAATCTCACCACAGTCAGCCAGCTCTTGGTGACCTACAACCCCTCGTTGGAGCAACTATTGGTGTTGTTCCCGGCAGTCATCGCCAGTCAGCAGTCCTTCGGGCTGCCGACGAACAATCCCACCGGGCTGCCTGCCGGTGATTTCGCCCTCACCATCGCCGATCCGCCGGCGTGCACGGTCGGCTTCCTGCCGCCGTCGCAGTGGCGTTCGCCAGAGGACCAGACCTCGATCGACACCCCAGATGGGTTGTATTGCAAACTGCCGCAGGACTCGCCGATGAATGTCCGCGGTGCCCGTAATTACCCCTGCATGGCGCACCCCGGGAAGCGCGCCCCGACGGTCGAACTTTGCAATGACCCCAAGGGATATCAACCGCTGGCGATGCGCCAGCACATCACCGGTCCGTATCCGTTCGATCCGAACCTGGCCGCACAAGGGGTTCCCGTTGATGACCGGGTGGACTTCCAAGAACGTATCTTCGCGCCGCTGCTAGGCACCCCGCTGCCCCCGGGGGCGGTTCCGTCCGGAACGCCTCCGATCCCGCCGCCACCGGGAGCCCCGCCACCGGCTGCAGTCCAAGCCCCCCTCCCGCCGCCGCCTCCGCCGGGCAACTCCTTCAACGGGACGCCGATACCGCCCGTGCCCGCGCCGCCTCCGCCGCCGGGTGCGGTCCCGGCAACGCCGAGTGCTTTCAGCGGTAACGATGCTGGCGGCGGACCATCTGTTGCGTTGGCGCCCTACGACCCGCAGACCGGTCAGTACCTGACCCCGGACGGCCAGTTGCATCAGGTGACGAATCTGGCAGCCGGCGGAAGCCCGAAGTCGTGGAAGGACCTACTTCCGATCTGATCGTTAGCCGATCTTCGCCATCGACACGGGCAGCTCGATGACGACTGGCTTGTTGACACCGCACGCGCCGCTGGGGCCCTTCGTGACGTTGCGGCCTGCGAGAGTCTGAATGTTGTTGTAGACCTTCTGCTCGGTAGCGGGATCGACCCCCC
>CAZCHU010000007.1:0-11992 GCA_964498215.1 uncultured Mycobacterium sp.
CCGCGACGCGACTCAGAGCGTCAGCAGCATCCGGGTGTTGCCCAGGATGTTCGGTTTGACGAAGGAAAGGTCCAGAAACTGCGCCACGCCGGTGTCGTAGGAGCGCCGCATCTCGTCGTAGACCTCTGCGGTGACCGGTGTGCCTTCGATCTCGATGAAACCGTGCCGAACGAAGAAGTCAACTTCGAAAGTGAGCACGAAGATGCGCTGTAGGTGCAGTTCAGCAGCCACGGCGAGGAGGCGGTCGACGATCGCGTGACCGACCCCCCGACCCTTCGCCTTGGGGTGCACCGCGATGGTGCGCACCTCGCCGAGGTCTGACCACAGCACGTGCAGAGCACCACACCCGATCAGTTCGCCGTCCAATTCGGCGACCCAGAATTCCTGCACGGCTTCGTACAGCGTCACCAGGTTCTTCCCGAGCAAGATCTTGCCGGCGTAGATATCGACGAGAGCCTTGATAGCGGGCACGTCGGATGTCCGCGCGCGCCGAACAACGAGCTGGCCGGCAGCCTCATCCGGAACTGTGCTCACACACCGAAGAGTATCGGTCCTGGCAACCAGTATTCTGTGGCGGTGCCGGGACAACCACATACCGATCCTGTGGTTCCTCGCGCACGGGTGGCGAATCTGGCCAACGCCCTGACCGGGTTGCGTCTGGCGCTGGTTCCGGTGTTCCTGGTTGCGTTGTTCGTCGGGGACGGTCACGAAACGTATTGGCGAGTGGTGGCATTCGTCGTTTTCGCGGTCGCGGTGATCACCGACCGGTTCGACGGCGCCCTCGCCCGAAGTTATGGAATGGTCACCGAGTTCGGCACCCTGGCCGACCCGATCGCGGACAAGGCGTTGATCGGCTCGGCCCTGATCGGGCTTTCCCTGCTCGGTGATCTGCCGTGGTGGGTCACCGCGGTGATCCTGGTCCGCGAGATCGTCGTGACAGTGCTGCGGCTGGCGGTCATGCGCCGCGGCATCATCCCGGCGAGCCGGGGTGGCAAGCTGAAGACCCTGGTCCAGGCGGTCGCAATCGGTCTGTTCGTGTTGCCACTGTCCGGTGGCTGGTTGACCGGAGCGTGGGTGGTCATGGGCGCCGCCGTGGTCCTGACGGTGATCACCGGGGCCGATTACTTCGTCTCGGCGTACCGGGATTCACGTGCACGACCCGCTGGTCAGTGACGGTTGTCGCGATTTCGGGAACCATCTTGGCGACGTCGGGCGTTGGGCTAGGTAGCCAAGCGGAATGAGGAGAACGCTATGACGACATTGCTGCGCGAGGTGATCGGCGACGTGCTGCGTCGTTCCCGTGTCGAACAGGGACGCACCCTGCGTGAGGTGTCGGATTCGGCGAGGGTCAGCCTGGGATATCTGTCCGAAGTGGAGCGCGGCCGCAAGGAAGCCTCGAGCGAGCTCCTCAGCGCCATCTGCGGCGCCCTAGACGTGCCATTGTCGCGGGTGCTGACGCAGGCCGGCGACGGCTTGGCGTCCGAAGAGGCCCGCGCTTCGATCACGACGGTCGCAACGCCACCGGCGCCGGCCGGCACCGTCGGCATCGACGTCTCCACCAAGGTGGTCATCCCACAGGTCGCCTCGATGGCGGTGGCCTGATCCCGTAGGTTGGGTCAAGGGCACTTCCAAGCACAGTCAGAGAGACGAAAGCGGAGCGAACCGATGGCCAATCCGTTCAGTAAGGCGTGGCGCTACCTGATGGCGCTGTTCAGCTCGAAGGTCGACGAGTACGCCGATCCCAAGGTGCAGATCCAGCAGGCGATCGAAGAGGCCCAGCGCCAGCATCAGGGGTTGACGCAACAGGCGGCCCAGGTGATCGGAAATCAGCGCCAGCTGGAGATGCGGCTCAACCGGCAGCTCGCAGACATTGAGAAGCTGCAGGTCAATGTGCGTCAGGCGCTGACCCTGGCCGACCAGGCGACCGCGGCCGGCGATGCCGCCAAGGCCACCGAGTACACCAATGCCGCCGAGGCGTTCGCGGCGCAGCTGGTCACGTCCGAGCAGAGCGTCGAAGACCTCAAGAGTCTGCACGATCAAGCGCTGCAGGCGGCAGGGCAGGCCAAGAAGGCTGTTGAGCAAAACGCGATGATGCTCCAGCAGAAGATCGCCGAGCGCACCAAGCTGCTCAGCCAGCTCGAGCAAGCGAAGATGCAGGAGCAGGTCAGCTCGTCGCTGCGGTCGATGAGTGAGCTCGCCGCACCCGGAAATACGCCGAGCCTCGACGAGGTGCGCGACAAGATCGAACGGCGCTACGCCAATGCGATCGGCTCGGCCGAGCTGGCGCAGAACTCGGTGCACGGCCGGATGCTCGAAGTGCAGCAGGCCAGCGTCCAGATGGCGGGCCATTCTCGACTCGAGCAGATTCGTGCGTCGATGCGTGGGGAGCAGCTTCCCGCAGGTAGCTCGAGCCCAGCGAACCCTGCCCAGGCTCCGGCGGCGAACCCGAATCCGTCGCCGGAAAACCCGCTGTCACAGTGATGATTCGACGGCATCTGCGGGACTTATTGGAGCCCTGATGAGTGTGCGGACTAGCAGACCGGAGACCTGGCGCTCGCTGGCGCAACGCGGTGTCGATACGGCCGCGGAGTGGTCGGACATGCTGGCCGAGAAGCTCTACGCGGCCGCTGATCCGCGCGCGAAGTTGCTTCGCAAGCGGCGCTGGGCGTTTCGTCTCGGTGTTTTCTTGGCTGTTTCAGCCGTGTTCTGGGTAGGAGTCACCGCGCTGCTGGCTTCCTGGAGTACCCCGGTTTGGGCATTGTTCATTCCGTCGCCGATAGCCGTGGCCGCCGCCTTCCTGGCCACCCTGGCATTTCTGCGTTTCCGCTGGTTGAAGGGTGAGCCTCTGCCGCCGCAGCGTTCTCGGTTGGCGCGGCGGTTGCCGCCACGGGGTTCGGCCGCCCGGCAACCCATGGCGGCTTTGGCAGCCGCCGAGCGTGGGCTCACCGCGATGCTGGGTGTCATGGAGCGAGGGCGGATGCTGCCCGTCGAAGAACTGCGTGAGCTGAGGTCAGCCTCCGAACAGACAGCTGTGACCATGGCCGCCACCGCCACCGAGGTGGTGTCGATGGAGCGGACCGTCACCTCGGTGCCACAGTCGCGTGCCCATCTCGCGCCGACGATTCTCGCTTTCAGTGCGCAACTTGACCGTGGCGCTCATCAATACAACGAAATGGTTTCCGCTGCAGCGCAATTGGTGTCAGCTGCCAATTCGGGGTCGATGTCGAGCTCGCCGATGACTCAGCGGCGGTACCGCGATGAGCTTGTGCTGGCCACCGACCGGTTGATCGGCTGGGCGCAGGCGTTCGACGAGCTGGGCCGGCTCAAAGGGGCTTAGTACCTTCAGAATGTCGGGCGTAGCGCGGGAATTACCGCCGCGACGATGGCCCTAAGCGGGGCTTTGACCATGAATTCGAAGAAATCGAAGTAGTCGCGCCACAGCGCTACCTGTCCGTCATGCACCTCGAACCGGCCACACACCCAGAACTGCAGCCGCAGTGGTCCGAAGATGATCGCGTCGGTGCGTTCGGTCAGCACGGTGCCACCGTCTTCGGCGATGTTGTGGAACTTCACCGCGAACCCCATCTTGCCTTTGCCGCGGCGCAAAAGCCTCAGGATCCGGTCGCGGCCCCGGATGGACGGGAGGCCGACGTTCTGCCACAACAATTCGGGACCCGCCAAAGATTCCACGGCGTCGAAGTCCTCGTCAGCCAGGGCGAACAGGAACGCCCGCACGGTATCTGCATTGGTTGCTGTGGTCGTGAGAGCCTCTTCAGTCATCGCTTGAGCCTAACGGCGGATGCTGTGGCAGGGTAGCCCGCATGCGTGTGGCCGTGGTCGCAGGACCCGATCCCGGACATGCCTTTCCGGGCATCGCGCTGTGCCTGCGTTTTCGGGCTGCAGGTGACGTCCCGACCCTGCTGACCGGTAGAAAATGGCTCGATGTGGCGCGCGGCGAGGGTATCGACGCCGTTGAGCTGGACGGGCTGGATCCGACGGCGGTCGATGACGACACCGATGCCGGCGCCAAGATCCATCAGCGGGCAGCGCGGATGGCGGTGCTGAACCGGCCGCGCATCGGTGATCTGGCACCCGATGTGGTGATCTCCGACTCGATCACCACGTGCGGCGGTCTGGCCGCCGACCTGCTCGGTGTGCCGTGGATCGAGTTGAACGCCCACCCGCTCTACCGGCCGTCTAAGGGCCTGCCGCCGGTGGGTAGCGGGCTTGCTCCTGGCGTGGGCCCGGCCGGCCGGTTGCGGGATTCGGTGATGCGGGCCCTGAGCGCGCGCTCCTGGCGCGCCGGTGTGCGCCAGCGCTCCGCTGCGCGCGTCGGCGTCGGGCTTTCCGCCGACGATCCGGGGCCGCTGCGGCGCCTGATCGCCACGTTGCCCGCCCTCGAGGTACCGCGACCGGACTGGCCTGTCGAGGCTGTGGTGGTGGGTCCGCTGCATTTCGAGCCGACGACCACGGTGCTGCGGCTTCCTCAGGGCGAAGGGCCAGTTGTGGTGGTGGCCCCGTCAACCGCGAGCACCGGGGCCGGCGGGCTCACCGAACTGGCGCTGAAGACACTGGTGCCCGGCGATGTGCTGCCGCCGGGTTCGCGGGTGGCGGTCTCACGGCTCGATGGTGCCCAGGTCGAGATTCCACCCTGGGCGGTCGCCGGACTCGGACGCCAGGACGAACTGCTGTCGGCGGCTGATCTGCTGATCTGCGGTGGCGGCCACGGGACTGTTGCGAAGTCGCTGTTGGCCGGCGTGCCCATGGTGGTGGTTCCCGGCGGTGGCGACCAGTGGGAGATCGCCAATCGTGTTGTGCGCCAGGGGAGTGCGCAACTCGTCCGGCCGCTGACCGCCGCAGCTCTGGCCGCCGCGACACAGGAAGTCCTCGGTTCACCGCGCTACCGGGAGGCCGCCCGGCGGGCTGGTGCCAGCGTTGGGCGGGTCGCGGATCCGGTACGGGTGTGCCATGAAGCCCTCGGCGCGTCGGCGTAGGTTGGGCGGGTGCGGCTTACGGAATTCTCTGAGCTCGTCGAACGCCAGTTCGGTGCGGCACGGGCTTCCTCAATGTTGGTCGACCATGTCCTGACGAGCGTGGGCGGACGCACCCCCGCTCAGGCCATCGAGGACGGCGTCGATCCACGTGAGGTATGGCGGGCCCTGTGCCGGGATTTTGACGTCCCCCGTGACCAGTGGTGAACGGCGGCCACGCATCGAGGACATGTGGGTTCGTCGCCCGCCGCTCAACAGATCCGCGGGAGTTGTTCGCCGATAGGTAGATCCACTACTCGCCGGCCGCCGAGCGCGGTGTGTGCCACCACCATCCCCGGGTGGTCGGCCACGCAACTGCCGATCACCGTGGCGCGTCCGCCGAATGGGTGGACGCGCATCGCAGCCAGCGCCCGGTCCGCGTCCTCGGGGGCGACGAAGGCGATGAGCTTGCCTTCGTTGGCGACGTACAGCGGGTCGAGTCCCAGCAGTCCGCAGGCATCGCGAACATCACCGGGAACAGGAAGCGACCGCTCATCGAGAGAGATTCCGACACCCGCGGCTTTGGCGATCTCATTCAATGTGGCTGCGACCCCGCCGCGGGTGGGGTCGCGCAACGTGTGGATATCGGCACCGGAGTCGATCATCGCTGCGACCAGCCCATTTAGTGGTGCACAGTCGCTGGTAACGGTGGTGGAGAACTCAAGGCCCTCGCGGCAGCTCAAGACCGCCACCCCGTGCACACCGATGTCACCGCTGATGATCACCGCATCGCCGGCGCGGGCGCGCCGCGGGCTGATGTTGACGCGCGGGTCTACCAGGCCGATGCCAGTGGTGTTGATGTACACCCCGTCGCCGTGACCCGAATCAACCACCTTGGTGTCACCGGTTACCAGCTTTACCCCGGCTGCCAGCGCCGCGGTACCGACAGCGCTCGCGACTCGGGCAAGATCGGCAAGCGCGGTGCCCTCTTCGAGGATGAATGCCGTGGACAGCGCCATCGGCTGTGCACCGGCCATAGCCAGATCGTTGACGGTGCCGTTGACCGCCAGGTCACCGATGCTGCCGCCGGGGAAGAACAGCGGCCTGACCACATAGGAGTCGGTGGAGAAGGCCACCCGCTCGCCGCCGAGTTGCAGTACGGCCGAATCGCCCATCTCGGCGTCGGCCGCCGCGCCGAACGCAGGCAGGAACAGGTGCTCGATGAGTTCTGCGGACATCGCTCCGCCGCCACCGTGCCCCATCAGGATGCTGGATGTCTCGCGCAGCGGGGCCGGACACACCCAGGCGTCCATATCAATGCTCGCCGCCGTGCCTGTCGCGTTGGGGGGTGTCTCAGGCACGCGAAATCTCCAGCCGCCGATACAGGTAGTAGGCAGCGCACGCGCCCTCAGAGGAGACCATGGTGGCGCCTAGCGGGTTACGCGGCGTGCACGTCGTGCCGAACGCCGAGCACTGCCGCGGTTTGATCAAGCCCTGCAACACCTCGCCTGAACGGCACACCGCGGACTCCTCGGTGTGGATGCCGGTCACGGCGAAACGGTGCTCCGCGTCGTAGTCCCGATACTTGTCGGCCAGTCGCCATCCGCTCGACGGGATCGTTCCGATACCGCGCCAGGTCCGGTCGGCTACCTCGAACACGTCGAGCAGCATCGCCTTGGCCGCGGGGTTACCCTCGGTTCGCACCGCTCTGGGGTACGCGTTCTCCACGTCGTGGCGACCCGATTCCAGTTGCAGCACTGTGCGCCGGATGCCTTCGAGGATGTCCAGCGGCTCGAACCCGGTCACCACGATGGGGATGTTGTACGTGTCGCACAGCGGTGGGTACTGGTCGGTTCCCATCACCGCGCAGACGTGTCCGGCGGCCAGGAAAGCCTGCACCCGGCACGTGGGTGATTCCATGATTGCTGCGATGGCCGGAGGCACGAGCACATGCGACACCAGCAGCGAAAAGTTCTTGATGTCAAGGCGTTTAGCCTGGTACACCGTCATCGCGTTGGCCGGGGCGGTGGTCTCGAACCCGATCCCGAAAAACACCACTTGTTTGTCGGGGTTGTTCCTGGCGATGCCGAGAGCGTCCAGCGGCGAATACACCACCCGCACGTCGCCGCCCTCGCTCTTGATCCGGAACAGGTCGCTGCCACTGCCCGGAACCCGCAGCATATCTCCGAAGGAGCAGAAGATGACGTCCGGTCGCGATGCGATCTCCAGCGCTTTGTCGATGATCTCCAATGGCGTCACGCACACCGGGCACCCGGGTCCATGGATCATCTCGATCTCGTCCGGCAGTAGCTGGTCGATGCCGTGCCGGATTATCGAATGAGTCTGTCCGCCACAGACTTCCATGATTGCCCACCGTCTGGTGGTGGCCGACCGTATCTGATCGATCAACTTGCCGGCAAGGTCGGGATCGCTGAATTCGTCCAAATACTTCATTGCGGCCTCTCCGAATTCCCGTTGATCGTGGCAGCTCGGTCGGGATTGGTCATGCCCGCCTGGCGGGCGGCCTGTTCGAATCCGTTGCCGAACTCCTCTTCGAGCACTCCGAGGCGCTCGAACTCGGCCAAGGTCTGGATTGCCGACTCCTCGTCCAGACGCTGAATCGCGAAACCGACATGGACCACCACGTATTCGCCCACCTGGGCATCCGGTACGTACTGCAGGCAGACGTCCTTCTGGACGCCGCCGAAGTCGACGACCGACATCAACGTGCCGTCGCGGTCTTGCATCCGCAGAATCTTGCCCGGTACCGCTAAACACATGAGCAGTCCTTTCTTTGCCCTATCCCGAGTTTCCGACCATGAGTTGGCCCAGCGCAAGACCGCCGTCGTTGGGAGGTACCCGGCGATGGGTGATCACCGTGAAATCCTTGTCTTCCAACATTGTCAAGGAGTGGCTCAGCAGCAGCGCATTCTGGAACACGCCCCCGGACAACGCGACTGTGCGGGTGTCGGACGCGCACCCGCAGGCCAGATCGGTGATCAACTGTGCGACTGCCCGGTGGAACCGGGCGCCGATCACGCCTGCCGGTACGCCGTCACGCACATCCTCAACCACGGCATGCAGCAACGGTGCGGGATCGATCAGCGCAGGTGATTCGCCGGTGAAGTTGACGTGGATCGGGTATCGCACCGTGCCGGGGTCAGCCGCGCGGGACAAGCCTTCCAGTTCGATGGCCGCCTGCGCCTCGTAGTCCACCATCTGGCGGACGCCGACCAGTGCGGATACGGCGTCGAACAGCCGGCCCATGCTTGAGGTGGGCACACACCCCAGTCCGGTTTCGAGTTGATGGAGCAGGACTCCGCGTTCGTCTGGGGGGCAAGCCTGAACCGGCAGCAGGTCATCAGCCCACGGGATTCCCGCCGCCCAGAGGTGAGCCATGGCCATGCGATAGGGCCGCCGCACGCTGACCTCGCCACCCGGCATCGGAACGTACTTCAGGTGGGCACGTCGCAGGTAGCCCTTGTAGTCGGCGAGTAGCAGCTCACCTCCCCAGATCGCGCCATCGGGGCCGTACCCCGAGCCGTCGAAGGCGAATCCGAGCACTGGGTCGGATCCGTCCAGGCCGTGTTCAGCCATCACCGCGGCGATGTGCGCATGGTGGTGCTGCACGAGACGCACGGGTCGACCGCGAGCGTTGCGGCGTGCCCACGAGGTCGAGCGATACCCTGGATGCGCATCGGCGACGAAGAACTCGGGGTGCACACCGGTCAGCTCGCTGAGATGCTTCGCGGCAGCATCGAACGCGGATAGGGTCGAGAGGTCGTCCATGTCGCCAATGTGCTGACTCAGCCAGGCATAGCGGCCCTCGGCGACGGCCATGGTGTTCTTCACATCGGCCCCGACTGCCAGGGTGGGTGGCCCGGCCACGGGCAGTGCGACCGGCAGGGGCGCATACCCGCGCGATCGCCGGATCGGGAGTTCGGCGCCGTCTAGGACCCGGACCACCGAATCGTCACAGGGCACCAGGATCGACCGATCATGGAGTAGCCAGCCGTCGGCGATCTGTGAAAGACGTTCTGCGGCATCGTCGTCGCGGTAGCAGATTGGTTCACCGCCGCGGTTCCCCGATGTCATCACCAGCACTGCGACTCCAGGTTCATCCTCCGGTAGCCCGAACAGCAGCGAGTGCAGCGGAGCATAGGCCAGCATCACACCAAGATCGGGGTTGCGCGGTGCCACCGAAGCAGCGATCGGCGCCGCCGGTAAGCGTGGGATCAACACGATCGGTCGCTGCGGACCCGACAGCAGTTGTTCGGAGCGCTCGTCGAGGGAGCACAGGGTGCGCGCCACCGATAGATCCGCGACCATCACCGCGAACGGCTTGTCCCCGCGTTGCTTGCGGCGGCGTAATTCGGACACCGCGTCGCCGTTCGCCGCGTCGCAGGCCAGGTGGTAACCCCCAATTCCCTTGACGGCCAGGATCCCCCCGTCGGCGAGCAGTTGGCGGGCCCTGCGCAGGGCGGTCTCACCGTTGCTGCAGGTTCCCCGCCCGTTTCGGTAGGACTCACGGTAAGACAATGTCGGCCCACACTGCGGGCAGCACACCGGTTGGGCGTGGAATCGGCGATCGGACGGGTCGGTGTATTCGTAGGCACACTGCACGCACATCGGAAACACGGCCATGGTGGTGGCCGCCCGGTCGTAGGGGAGCGTGGCGATGATCGTGAAACGTGGTCCGCAGTTCGTACAGTTGACGAAGGCGTGCCGGTACCGACGGTTTGCCGGATCTCTTTGCTCGGCTTGGCATTCGGCACACATCGCCACATCGGGCGAGACCAGGGTGCGGCCACCATCGGAACGGGAGGTGTCCATGATCCGGAAGTCGGTGCCACCGGCTGTCGGGATGTCGTGCACCTCGATCGCCTCGATGACCGCCAGTGGTGGAGGTTGCGCGGCCAGCCGCGTGAGAAATTCGTCGACGGCGTCGAGCTCACCCTCGATCTCGATGATTGCTCCGGAGCTGTCGTTGCGCACCCAGCCGGACAGGTTCGCGGCCGCGGCGGAGGTGTAGACGAACGGTCGGAAGCCGACGCCCTGGACGACACCTTGCACGTGGATCCGGCGCCGACATCGGCCGGTCACGTCGGATCCTCGGCGGCGCTGCCCATCAACTTCGGGTCGGCGACTGGGATGTCAACCAGTGGCGCCAATCGGGCATGCCATCACCCCGGGTTGCAGAGAGCGGCAGTATTCGGACACCGGGGTTCAGCGATTGGGCATACCCCGCGCAGGCGTCGATATCGAAGTCCACGTAGGGCAGCAGGTCGGTCTTGTTGATGACCACCAAACCGGCAGCGGCGAACATGTGCGGGTATTTCAGCGGCTTGTCGGTCCCTTCGGTCACCGAGATCACGACGACCTTGCAGTGCTCGCCGAGATCGAACATGGCTGGGCAAACGAGGTTGCCCACGTTCTCGATGAACAGCAGCGAACCGGGTTGCGGGTCGAGCGTTTCCAGGGCGCGGCGCACCATGTCGGCGTCCAGGTGACAGCCCGCCCCGGTGTTGATCTGGACGGCGCGAGCACCGGCGGACCGGATGCGGTCCGCGTCCAGCAGAGTCTCCTGATCGCCTTCGATGACGGCGATCGGCCGCTGCCCACCGAGGTCGCCGATGGTGCGTTCGAGCAGTGTGGTCTTGCCCGCGCCGGGTGAGCTCGTCATGTTGAGCGCCAGGATGTCACGCTCGGCCAGCCATCTGCGGTTCTCTTCGGCGACCAGATCGTTCTTCGCGAGGACCTTCTGCTCGAGGGTGACGGTCTCGGTGTGGACGTCGTCATGCGGATGGTCATGACGGTGATCGTGCGGCGCCGCATGGCCGGCGAGCGTGATTGCCGCACCGTCTGCGCCGCAGCCACAGGTCGCGCACATGGTCAGCTCACTTCCATCGAGAGGATTCTCATGTCTCGGCCCTCCAGCACCTCGACATCGGCACTTCCGCACGGACACAACGCGATGAGGTCACTGAGCTCGAAGCGATCTGCGCACCTGCGGCACCGCGCCGCACCGGGTCGAATGTCGAGGTCCAGTGTTGCGCCGTCGGCGACGGTCCCCTCGGTAGCCAGACCGAAACAGAACTCCATCGCCGTCGGCATGACCGCGCACAGTGCGCCGACTTCGAGTTTGACGCTGTGAACACGTCGACCGGCGGCGTGCTCGCACACCGCGTCGACAACACTCTGGGTGATCGCCATCTCGTGCATGCCAGTCCGTTCGTGGCCGAATAGCCCCACGATAGGTCCGTCGCCCCGGTGAGTCCACGGATTCTGTGGTTGGTCAAGCTTTGAGGGTGGGGGTGAGCGCTGCGTCGAGGATCTTTGTGTCGCGGGTGGCGATGGTGAGGTTGCGGCGAAGTGCCTGGGCGACGATGACCCGATCAAAGGGGTCCTTGTGCGCCCACGGGAGACGGCCCGCCAGGATTGCGTCAGCCGACTCGATGGGCAGTTCGGCGGTGCTCATGCTGGTAATGACGTCCGACCAGGCCGATAGCAGCGCTTCCCCGCCGAATCGACCGATGCGGGTCTTGATGGCGATCTCCCACGCGGAGGCGGCGGTTACCCACAGATTCGTCTCTGGGTTCGACAGTATGGCCAAGGCCGAGGGCTCCAACTCAGCCGGCGAACTGACCAGCCACAGCAGCGTATGGGTGTCCAGAAGTACCTTCACGATTCGTCGAGGCCATCCCACGCGGCGAGTTCAGTCTCGGGCAGCGAGTCATCGAAGTCCTTGGGCACCACGAGGTGTGGCATCTGTCCAAACATTCGAGGTACCGGATTGACGGGCACCAGCTTGGCGACCGGCCGGCCATGGTTGGTGATCGTGACGGATTCCCCGGTGCGCTGGACGTCGGCCAGTAGGGCATTGAGCCGGTTCTTGGCATCGGTGCTGGTGACGGTGCTCTCCATGGGAACGATGTTAGGTCAGTATCCGCTAATCAAGCTAGTCGCTCTAGCTTGACTAGCCTATCGTTCGCCGAGGCGCGCCACCCGCCAATAGGATCGGC
>CAZCHU010000007.1:12092-45187 GCA_964498215.1 uncultured Mycobacterium sp.
CTAGCTTGACTAGCCTATCGTTCGCCGAGGCGCGCCACCCGCCAATAGGATCGGCTAGCTCTTCGATTCTTCAGTCGGTAACTTCCGGCGGCGTGTCTCCTTGGATCGAACACCTGTTCGTCTACCGTGGGGGGTGTGCGGCGCAGTGTTCTTGTCGGTGCCCTGATCTAGCGTCACGGCCAACCGACCGAGAACCGGTCAACAACGACTACCGGAAGAGGTACCACCATGGCGCAAGCGCCTGACCGCGAGAAGGCTCTGGAATTGGCTCTCGCTCAGATCGAGAAGAGTCACGGCAAGGGTTCGGTGATGCGACTCGGCGATGAGGTGCGCCAGCCGATATCAGTCATTCCGACGGGGTCGATTGCCCTCGATGTCGCGCTGGGCATCGGTGGTCTGCCGCGCGGCCGGGTCATCGAGATTTACGGCCCGGAGTCCTCGGGTAAGACCACCGTCGCGCTGCATGCCGTCGCCAACGCGCAGGCCGCCGGCGGTATCGCCGCGTTCATCGACGCCGAGCACGCGCTGGATCCCGAATACGCCAAGACCCTGGGTGTGGACACCGACTCTTTATTGGTGTCCCAGCCGGATACCGGGGAGCAGGCGCTGGAGATCGCCGACATGCTGATCCGGTCCGGCGCGCTGGACATCCTGGTTATCGACTCGGTGGCCGCGCTGGTTCCGCGGGCTGAGATCGAGGGCGAGATGGGCGACAGCCACGTTGGCTTGCAGGCCCGTCTGATGAGCCAGGCGCTGCGCAAGATCACGGGTGCGCTGAACAACTCGGGAACCACCGCGATCTTCATCAACCAGCTCCGTGAAAAAATCGGTGTGATGTTCGGAAGCCCAGAAACCACCACGGGCGGAAAGGCTTTGAAGTTCTACGCCTCGGTTCGCCTGGATGTGCGGCGCATCGAGACACTCAAGGACGGCACCGACGCGGTGGGCAATCGCACCCGGGTCAAGGTCGTGAAGAACAAGATAGCGAGCCCCTTCAAACAAGCGGAGTTCGACATCCTCTACGGCAAGGGCATCTCCAAGGAGGGCTCGCTCATCGACATGGGGGTCGAGCAGGGCTTCATTCGCAAGTCCGGTTCCTGGTTCACCTACGACGGTGAGCAGATGGGCCAGGGCAAGGAGAATGCCCGTAACTTCATGATCGAAAACCCCGAGATCGCAGCCGAAGTCGAGAAGAAGATCAAAGAGAAACTCGGTATCGGGGCTGTGGTGACCGATGACGTCCTTCCCGCTCCCGTCGACTTCTAGCTCTCCGGTGTCGGGCAGCTCGTCGGTGTCGACCGAAGAGTCCGCCAAGCGTGCGGAGCAGGCGCGGGCACTGTGCCTGCGCCTGCTCACCGTGCGGGCGCGGACTCGCGCAGAGCTGGAGGGCCAGCTGGCCAAGCGTGGATACGCCGACGACATTAGCGCTGAAGTGCTTGATCGATTGGCTCAGGTCGGTCTCGTCGACGACGAGGATTTTGCCCAACAATGGGTGCGTTCCCGGCAGGCCAACGCTGGAAAAGGAAAGCGCGCGTTGGCTGCCGAGCTGCGGACCAAAGGCGTCGACAACGAGGTGATCGCCGCCGCGCTGGCCGGCATCGATGAAGGATCCGAGCGGACACGGGCCGAGCAACTGGTCCGAGACAAGTTGCGCCGCGAAAAGCTCGGCGATCCTTCCGACTGGGCCGCGGAAAACAAAGTGGCGCGTCGGCTGGTCGGGATGCTGGCCCGTCGTGGCTACAGCCAGGCCATGGCTCTCGACGTTGTGACCATGGAGTTGGCGAATGAGAGGGACCGCCGAACTGTGTAGGCGTGCCTACGCGCGTACCCGGTGTCGTGCCGTGCGGAAATCCGCCGCCAGACTCTGAGTGAGCACTCGGCGCACCGCGATGAGCACTACGGTGCCGGCGATAGCCGTCCACGAGAGATCGGCACTCAACAGGAGAAGACTCGAAGCGACCAACAGATCCATCGTCACGCGCAGCGCCAGCAGCGGCCGATGGAACACGGCCAGGGCGGCCAGGCCGAGCGCAATGCCGGCAAGGGTGAAGCACCACGACGCGCCGACGACAAGGTTCATGGAGTAGGCGACGGTCCAGAGGCTGGGCCCGGAGACCGGGACGGTGCGCGCGCCAACTCGATCTCGCGCTGCTCCTGAGCGATCTCACGGTTGAGGAAATAGTTCAGCACGGTGCGGATGGCCGCGATTGCCGCCAGCTTGCCAATCTCCTCGAACGACGGTGAGATTGCCGTCCGCAACACATCGGCGGCTAGCTGGAACTCCAGACCCAGTACCAAGAATCGGGCCAGCGTCAGCCGCACCCGGGAGAACTGGTTGATGTTGCGCTGGGTCAGGGCAATGACGAACTTCGCGATCGCGATGACCGCCCCGATCATGATGACGACGGCGCCACAGGCCTCGATAAGCCGAACCATCAGATCGACCATTTCGCGCAGTGCCGACTCCGGCAGAATCTCGAGGGCGTTCAGGTGGTGGGTCATGTCAGTTCTCGGCAGGACGCGCCGCGAAGGTCATACGACCTTCGCGCCGGGCGCCCCCTCCTGTTCAACCGCGCCGGCGTCCAGCGGGGCGCTTCCGCGGCGCGACCTTCTCATCCGCCGTTCAAGCCAGGTCGCGAACCACGACAGCGAGAAGTTGACGCTGATCATCAGCAGCGCAATGACGATCAGCGCGGGGATGTAGTTGCCGTAGGACGAGCCGACCACGGTGCCCTGGCGCACCATTTCGACGAACGTGATCTGGTATCCGATCGCGGTGTCCTTGAGTACCACCACCAGCTGGGAGATCAAGACCGGCAGCATCGAAGTAATCGCCTGGGGCAGCAGAATTGAACGCATCGTTTGCCCCGAGGTCAGCCCCAATGACGATGCCGCCTCGCCCTGCCCACGCGGCAACGCATGTACGCCGGCGCGCACGATCTCGGCGATGACGGCTCCGTTGTAGAGCGTCAGCCCGGTGATGACGCCAGCCAAAGCCAGATAATTGGATGGAAAGACGTCGTAGAAGGCGTACAGAAAGTAGGCGAAGATCATCATGATCAGCACCGGCACCGCGCGGAAGAACTCGACGATCACCGATGACGCCCAGCGGATACCGGTATGTGTTGATAGCCGGCCGACTCCGAGCAGCAGGCCCAGCACCAGTGCCAGCACGATAGACACCGCAGCTGCTTTAAGGGTGCCCTCAATGCCCGGCAGAACGTAGGTCGTCCACAGATCCGCCGTGAGGAACGGTTCCCACTTCGCCGCGGTCAGCTGGCCCTTGGCCTCCAGCCGGGTGTATACAACCCAGGCCATCAGGACTACGACGACGACAGTGGCCGCGCTGATGATGTGATTGCGAACCCGCGCGCGTGGCCCGGGCGCGTCGAACAGAACTGAAGCCCCGCTCATTACCGCGCCACCGCCATCCGCTTGCCCATCCAGCCGAAGAACAGCCCCAACGGCAGCGTCAGGACGATGAACCCGAGAGCGAAGATGCCGCCGACGACCATCACCGCCGCGGTGTTCTCGATCATCTCCTTCATCAGCAATGCCGCTTCGGCAACGCCGATGGCCGAGGCGATCGTCGTGTTCTTGGTCAGCGCGATCAACACTGAGCCCAGCGGAATGAGCACCGCACGGAATGCTTGGGGCAGCAGCACCATCCGCAAGTTCTGCCCGAACGTCAGGCCCAGCGATCGAGCCGCCTCGGCTTGCCCCAACGGCACCGTGTTCACCCCGGAACGGACGGTTTCACAGACGAAGGCCGCCGTGTACACGGTCAACCCGAGCATGGCCAGCCGGAAGCTGCTGTCCTCGATGAAGGTCGGCGATTGCCGGCTGGCCATGGTGATGCCGAGGGTCTGCGCCAATCCGAACGAGCAGAACAGAATGATCAAAGTCAATGGAGTGTTGCGCACGATGTTGACATAGCTGGTGCCCAGCCAGTTGAGCATCGGCACCGGCGCCAGCCGCATCGCGGCCAGCACCGTACCGAGCACGAGAGCGCCGATCGCCGAGAACACCGTCAGCTGGATCGTCGTCCAGAAAGCGGCGAAGATCTGCTCGCGGTACTCGGTGAAAACCTCCACGGGCGGCTGGTCCTAGCCGCTCACTTGTCGATCGGCGGGGGTTGCGGCGCGCTGATGCCGGCCGGGCCCAGGTTCTTGTCGAATGCCTCTTTCCAGGCGCCGCTGTCTTCCATCTTCTTGATCGCATCGTTGATCTTGCTGCGCAACTCGCTGTCGCCCTCCTTGAGGCCGATGCCGTAGCGCTCCTCGGAGAAGGGCTCGCCGACGATCTTGAAGGTGCCCGGGCTTTGGGCGGCGTAACCGGCGAGGATGACCTCGTCGGTCGTGACAGCGTCGACCGCTCCGTTCTTGAGCGCCTCGACGCACGCCGAGTAGGTGTCATACTGCTGCAGCTGGACACCGGGATAGTGGTCCTTGACCTTCTGCGCGGGCGTTGAGCCGGCCACCGAGCAGAGGATCTTGTTGTTCTCCAGTGACGCTTCGCCGGTGATGTCGTCGCTATCGGACCGCACCAGCAGGCTCTGTCCGGTGATCAGGTAGGGGCCGGCGAAGTCCACCTTCTCCTCGCGTGAGTCGGTGATCGAATAGGTTGCCGCGATGAACTTGACCTGTCCGTTCTGGATCAGGTTCTCACGCTGCGCCGACGGCGATTCCTTCCACTCGATCTTGTCGGGCGCGTAGCCGAGCTCGCCGGCGACGTAGGTCGCGACGTCGACGTCGAAACCGCTCATCGTCCCGTCGGGGTTCTTCATCCCGAGACCGGGCTGGTCGAACTTGGTGCCGATGACGATCGTGTCGCTGTCACCTCCACCGCCGCCCCCACCGCATGCGGTCGCCGCAAACGGTAGGGCCACGGCCAGCGCGAGAGCGCCGATGACGCGCTTGGACAGTGAGATATGGGTCATGGCAGCCATTCTCGGTGGTTCCTTTCGCCGTGGGCGGGTAGTAATCCGGTGAAGCGTCAGTGCTCCAGAATCTTGCCGAGGAAATCCTTGGCGCGGTCGGTCTGTGGGTGATCGAAGAATTGCACGGGCTCGGCGTCCTCGAGGATGGCGCCTTCGGACATGAACACCACGCGGTTGGCCGCCCGCCGCGCAAACCCCATTTCGTGGGTGACGACAACCATCGTCATGCCCTCGGTCGCCAACGTCGTCATCACGTTGAGCACTTCGTTGATCATCTCGGGGTCCAGTGCGCTGGTCGGTTCGTCGAACAGCATCACCTTCGGATTCATCGCCAGCGAGCGCGCGATCGCCACTCGCTGTTGCTGACCGCCGGAGAGTTGGGCCGGGTACTTGTCGGCCTGGTTGGCCACGCCCACCCGCTCCAGCAGGCTCATCGCCTTCTCGCGAGCGGCTGTCTTGGAGATCTTGCGCACCTTCATCGGTGCCAGCATCACGTTCTCGACGATCGTCTTGTGCGCGAACAGGTTGAACGACTGGAACACCATGCCGACGTCGGAACGCAGCTGTGCCAACTTGCGGCCTTCTGCCGGGAGCACCTCTCCGTCGATGGCGATGGAGCCCGAATCGATGGTCTCCAGGCGGTTGATGGTGCGGCACAGCGTCGACTTGCCCGAGCCCGACGGCCCCAGAACGACAACGACCTGCCCCTTGGCGACGTCGAGGTTGATGTTCTTGAGGACATGGAGGTCGCCGAAGTGCTTGTCGACTGACTTCATCGAGATCATCGGCACGGCCGAAGCGCTCTCCATGGATGCTGACCTTACCCAGGGAAGGCCCGGTCTGCCTGGAATCGACGATCCGTCCAGATCACGGCCGTGGCCGTCCCGCACGGGCGTTCTGAGCGATTTCGGCGCGGCGTGGCCGCTCCGTAGGATGGTGTCGTGACTTCTACGGTGACGCGACAGGAAAGCCGGGCGGTGCCTGCCCCCCGTGCCGGTCGCGCCGACCGCACCTACCAAGTGCGGACCTACGGCTGCCAGATGAACGTGCACGACTCCGAACGGCTCTCCGGGCTTCTTGAGGCGGCCGGCTACCGTCGCGCTGAGGACGGCTGCGACGCCGACGTCGTCGTGTTCAATACCTGCGCGGTGCGGGAGAACGCGGACAACAAGCTGTATGGCAACCTCAGCCATCTTGCGCCGCGCAAGAAAACTGATCCTCATATGCAGATCGCCGTCGGCGGGTGCCTCGCGCAGAAGGACCGGGATACGGTGCTGCGCAAGGCCCCGTGGGTCGACGTAGTGTTCGGCACCCACAACATCGGCTCGCTGCCGGTTCTGCTCGACCGTGCCCGCCACAACCGCACCGCGCAGGTCGAAATTGCCGAGGCGTTACAGGAGTTTCCGTCGGCGCTGCCGGCGAGTCGTGAGTCGTCCTATGCTGCGTGGGTTTCGATCTCCGTCGGCTGCAACAACACGTGTACCTTCTGCATAGTTCCCGCACTGCGTGGCAAGGAAGTGGATCGTCGACCGGGCGACGTGCTCGCCGAAGTCGCGTCCCTGGTCGACCAGGGTGTTCTGGAGATCACGCTGCTGGGGCAGAACGTCAATGCCTACGGTGTGTCGTTCGCGGACCCTGACCAACCCCGTGACCGTGGCGCATTTGCCTCGTTGTTGCGGGCCTGTGGGCGCATCGAGGGACTGGAGCGGGTGCGTTTCACCTCGCCGCACCCCGCCGAGTTCAGCGACGACGTCATCGAGGCGATGGCCGAGACGCCCAACGTGTGTCCCACGCTTCATATGCCGCTGCAATCGGGTTCGGACCGCATCCTGCGCGCGATGCGGCGTTCCTACCGCGCCGAACGCTACCTGGGCATCATCGAACGGGTGCGCTCGGCGATTCCGCACGCTGCGATCACGACCGACCTGATCGTTGGGTTCCCCGGCGAGACCGAGGCGGACTTCCAGGCCACGTTGGACGTCGTCGCCGCAGCCCGATTCAGTAGCGCGTTCACCTTCCAGTACTCGAAGAGGCCCGGCACACCGGCCGCGGAGTTGGATGGTCAGGTCGCCAAAGCCGTTGTGTCCGAGCGTTATCAGCGATTGATCGAACTTCAGGAGCGAATCTCTCTCGAAGAGAACGCCGCTCAGATCGGGAGCACCGTGGAACTGCTCGTTGCGACCGGCGAAGGTCGGAAAGACGCCAGCACCGCCCGCATGTCGGGGCGGGCGCGAGACGGCAGGCTGGTGCACTTCACCCCAGGTGACGCCGGTCTGATCCGGCCCGGCGACATCGTCACCACGACCGTCACCGGCGCCGCCCCCCATCACCTGATCGCTGACGCCGCGTTGATCGATCACCGCCGTACCCGGGCCGGGGACGCCCACGCCGCGGGGGAGAAGCCCCGCACGGGCGTCGGGTTGGGAATGCCCGATTTCGGCGTGCCCAGGCCCGCTGCGCCAGCCCAAGCCCATTCCGGCGGGTGTGCACGATGAGCCCGGCATCCGGTAGCGGGCACGAGTTCGACGACTTCAAGGGTGAGCTCGAAGCCGCGGAATGGCGGGTCGCGCGCGAGATAGAGCCCGGTACCAGGGCGCTGACGATCGCGATCTTGGTGGGTATTTTGCTCGTGACACTCGTGCTGCCTCACACTGGCGGCGCCAAGGGTCTTGACGTGCTGATCGGCTCGGAGGCTGCGGTCAGCAACGGGACCACCTTGCCGTCACGGGTCTTCGTCTGGATCGCGCTCGTCTTCAGTGTCGGTTTCTCGATGCTGGCCCTGATGACCCGGCGCTGGGCACTGGCCTGGATCGCACTGGCGGGCACCGCGGTGGCCTCATTCCTGGGGATGCTGGCGGTGTGGTCGCGTCAGACCGCCCCGGAGGAGTATCCGGGTCCCGGAGTCGGGCTTGTTGTGGCCTGGTTGGCCGTGATCGTGCTGGCGTACAACTGGGCAAGGGTGGTGCTGTCCCGCAGTGCGCTGCAGTTGGCGACCGAAGAAGAACGTCGGCGTGCAGCCACCAGTCGCCAGCAAGAAGGCCTGCTTGACAGCTTCGGGGGTGACGAGGACCCCGGTCCCGGAAAACCTTGACCGGTTAGCGCTTCTTCTTCAGCGCCTGGGCGGCGGCATCGGCCCATTGACGCCACTGTTCGGCGTTGGCCCGCGCCTGTTCGGCGTCCTTCGTGCGGCCGGCGGCCTCAGCTTTTTCCGCCTGACGCTGGAATTGTTCAGCGCGCGCCCGGAACTGGTCTGCGCGCGCCTGCGCCTCGGGGTCGACTCCACCTGTCGGGGTGTCGCGGATCTTCTTCTCGACCGCGCGTAGCCGCCGCTCCAGGTCCGCGCCGCGTTCCCGAGGCACCTTGCCGATGGCATCCCACTTCTCGCTGATGGCGCGTAGCGCCGCGCGGGCGGCGTTTGGGTCAGAGGTGTCGAGTTTCTCTGCCTCGGCGAGAAGGGCTGCCTTGGCCTCGGCGTTGCCGCGAAACTCCGCGTCGCGTTCAGCGTTGGCCGCGTTGCGGGCGGAGAAGAACGTGTCCTGCGCAGACTTGAACCGATGCCACAGCTTGTCGTCGACGTCCCTGGCGGCGCGACCCGCTGCTTTCCACTCGCTGAGCAGATCGCGAAACGCCGCCGAGGTGGCACCCCAGTCAGTGGAGTCGGACAATTCCTCCGCGCGGACGCACAGCGCTTCCTTGGCCTGCTTGGCGCCGACGCGTTCCCGGTCAAGTTCGGCGAAGTGGGTGCCACGGCGCCTGTTGAACGTTTCGCGAGCCGTCGAGTACCGCTTCCACAACGCATCGTCGGTCTTGCGGTCCAGGCCGGTGATTGTCTTCCACTCGTCCAGGATCATCCGTAACCGGTCTCCGGCGGCCTTCCACTGCACCGAGTTGGCCGCCAAATCCTCGGCCTCGGCGGCGAGGGCCTCCTTGCGTGCTGTCTGCTCGGCGCGGACCTGTTCACGCTTGGCCCTCTCGGCCGCGGTGGCGCTCTCCGCCTGCTCGACGATGGCCTCCACGCGAGCCACCAGGGAGTCAAGGTCACCCAGCACATGGGCCGTCGGCAGGTTCTCGGCGAGCGCCGATGCGGCAGCGCGGATCTTGCGGGCATCGCCGGATCCCGACGCCAGCCGCTGCTCTAAGAGCATCACCTCGGTGTGCAGGTCGTCGAAACGTCGGCCAAAATGCTGGTAGGCCGCCTCGGTGTCGCCGGCCTGCCACGACCCGATGGCGCGTTCGCCGGATGCTGTGATCAGCCAGACGGTGCCGTCCGGGTCGACGCGCCCGAATCGATGGGGATCGGCGGCCGGGACCACGCTGACGGGTGCGGCTTTGGCGGCGGGCCCCGGTCGAATCGAGCCCGGCCGCGGCCGAATCGAGCCCGGCCCCGGTCGAATCGAGCCCGGCCCGGGCGCCGGCCGTGCCGGGCTCGGCTTCGGTTCAACAGGGTGCTCTTGGGAGTCCTGGGTGCCCCCCGGTCCGGTGATTGTCATATCGGTTACCTCATGCCCTCCGCGCGGATGTCCGCGCACCTGCCGCGCGACGCGGCGCCTGGTAGCTGACGCAACGCCGAAACTATAGGAAGCTATCGACGCTGTAGCTGCCATTGAAGCAGGTCGCCGGGTGCTACGCCCACGCCTTCTGTGCCGAGGTATCTAGGCTCGGGGCAAAAACCCGGGAGATGGTTGATGGCGAAAGCGGATATTGCCGCGCTGCTCGCTCTTGCTGCTGCGTTCTTCATCGCGGTCGGCAATGTCATCCACCAGCGCTCCGCCCATGACGCCACCGATGAACCCGTCGGCCACCTCACGCTGTTCCTGAGCCTGTTGCGCGACCGTCGATGGTGGCTGGGAAGCGGCGTCGCCGCTGCCGGGTTCGGGTTGCAGGCCGCGGCGCTCGGGTTGGGTTCGGTGCTGCTGGTGCAGGCCGTGCTGGTCACCTCGCTGTTGTTCGCGTTGCCGATCAGTGCCCGCCAGTCCCATCGCCGGGTCAGTCGGTGGGACTGGATGTGGGCCGTGTTGCTCGCCGCTGCCGTGATCGTCATCGTGACCGTCGGGAACCCCACCGCCGGGCAGTCGCGCGCGTCGCTGCAGACGTGGCTCGGAGTCGTCGCGGTCTTTGGGCCCATCCTGGCGCTGTGCCTGATGGGGGCTCAGCTCTGGGCCGGGCCGATCAGTGCGGTGCTGCTCGCGGTGGTCTCGGGTGCACTGTGGGGGTTGTTCGCCGTACTGACCAAGGCTGTGGTGGGCCGCCTGGACCTGACCAGCTGGGAGGGGGTCGTGGAGCTGCTGCACACCCCGGAGCTGTATGCGTGGGCGCTGGTCGCGGTTGCGGGTACGGCGATGCAGCAAGCGTCATTCGGCGCCGGTCCGTTGACGGCATCGCTGCCGACGATGACCATCACCGAGCCAATGGTGGCGGGCGCGCTCGGCGTGGTTGTACTCGGTGAGACGCTGCGTCCCGGTGAGGCCGGCTGGATCACCCTCGTCGTGGCGGTGGCGGTGATGGTCGCGGCGATCGTGGCGTTGGCACGCGGCCAGGCCGTGACCCGTGCAGCCGGCTGAAGCTGGGCGTAGTGGGCCGGACCACGATCAGAGGAGGGCTAGTTTTGGTGGCGTGTTGAGCGCTATCGCCATTGTGCCGTCGGCACCTGTGATGGTCCCCGAACTGGCTGCCTCGGCAGCTACCGAGACCGCGGACCTGCGTGCCGCAGCGGTGTCCGCGGTGTCGGCGCTGCCGTCGCGGTGGATCGGCGTCGGCGTCGCCGCAGTTGACAGCGTCGCCGGCACGGATGCGGTCGGTACCTTCGCCGGCTACGGCGCCGAGGTTCGGGTCGGGTTGTCCGACGCAGCCCTGGAGGCCGGCCATCCTCCCGCGCAGTTGCCGCTGTGCGTCCTGATCACGGCGTGGCTGCGCGGCCTCGCGGGGCCGGGCATCAGCGCGCAGGTACGCGCCTACCGCGGCGATCACGACCTGGACGCCGCACTGGCTCGTGGCCGGCAACTGCGCGCGGAGATCGAGCGCGCCGACCACCCGGTGGGAGTGCTCGTCGTGGCCGACGGCGCCCACACCCTGAGTCGAGCAGCCCCCGGGGGGTATGACCCGGATTCGATTCCGGTGCAGGAGGCTCTGGACGACGCGCTCGCGTCCGGTGACGGGGCGGCGCTGACCCGATTGCCGGACGGGATCATCGGCCGGGTCGCCTACGAGGTGCTGGCCGGGTTGGCTGAACCCGCGCCGCACTCGGCCGTGGAGCTCTACCGAGGCTCGCCATACGGGGTCGGCTACTTCGTCGGGGTCTGGCAGCGGTGACGACCCCGCGCCCCCTGGCGATCGTCGGGCCGACCGGATCCGGCAAGTCACAACTGGCACTGGCGGTCGCCGAGAAGCTCAGCGCCGAACTCGCCGCCGAGGTGGTGAACGCGGACGCGATGCAGCTCTATCGCGGCATGGACATTGGCACCGCGAAACTGACGATGGAGCAACGGTGCGGCGTCCCTCACCATCAACTCGACGTCCTGGAGGTCACCGAGACCGCGAGTGTCGCTCGCTACCAGCAGGCCGCCGCGGCGGCCATCGAGGCCATCGTCGCGCGCGGAGCGTTGCCGATCGTGGTGGGCGGATCCATGCTCTACGTCCAGTCCCTGATCGACGAGTGGTCGTTTCCGGCCACCGACGCTGCGGTGCGGGCCAAATGGGAGGAGCGTCTCGCCGAGGCCGGTGTGGCCGCTCTGCATCGGGAGCTGGTTCGTGTGGACCCGTCGGCGGCGGAATCCATCCTTCCCACCGACGGACGTCGCATCGTGCGGGCTCTCGAGGTGGTCGAGCTGACCGGCCAGCCGTTCGCGGCATCGGCACCGCGCATCGGAACGCCCCGATGGAACACCTCGATCATCGGATTAGATTGGGAAACCGCTGTTCTCGACGAGATGCTGGCTCGTCGAACCGACAAGATGTTCTCTGATGGCTTGGTCGCTGAGGTCGTGTCGCTACTCGGGTGCGGCTTGCGTGACGGTGTCACCGCGTCGCGGGCACTGGGTTATTCCCAGGTGATCGCCGAGTTGGACGGCGGCGGCGATGGCTCGGGGGCACGTGAGCCGACGTACACCGGTACCCGGCGGTACGTGCGTCGACAGCGGTCGTGGTTTCGCCGCGATCACCGCATCACCTGGCTCGACGGAGCGGCCTCCGGAAACGTCGACCGGGTACTGCGACGCTGGCAGGACGTATCCTGAGTCGGTGAAGTTCGCTAAGGGGCACGGCACGGAGAACGACTTCGTGCTGCTTGTCGACCTGCCCGCCGCGCTCGATCTGAGGCCGGCGGCGGTCGCTGCGCTCTGTGACCGTAGGCGTGGGCTTGGTTCGGACGGGCTGCTGCGCGTCACCGTCGCCGGCGCTGCCCGCGACGCGGGGGTGCTCGACGGCCTCCCCGAGGGCGTGACCGCCGATGACTGGTTCATGGATTACCGCAATGCTGACGGTTCGGTGGCGCAGATGTGTGGCAACGGAGTCAGGTTGTTCGCCCACTACCTTTGGGCGGCGGGGCTGGAACGCCGTCGCCAATTCGTCGTCGGCTCACTGGCCGGTCCGCGGCCGGTCGAACTTCACTCCGCCGACGCGTTGCGGGCGGATGTCACCGTCGAGATGGGCAAGGCCAGTCTGGTCGGCAGTGGTTCGGCGGTGGTCGGTGGTCGCCGTTTCGGCGGCCTGTCGGTGGACGTCGGCAACCCGCATCTCGCCTGCGTCGAGGCCTCGTTGACCGATGCGGACCTCGCCGCCCTGGACGTCGCGGCGCCCGTCACGTTTGACGCTGTTCAATTCCCCGAGGGGGTCAACGTTGAAGTGTTGACCGCGCCGCGCGACGGCGCGGTCTCCATGCGTGTGCATGAACGGGGTGTGGGCGAAACGCGTTCTTGCGGAACGGGGACCGTCGCGGCCGCCTACGCAGCCCTGCAGTACCTGGGGGAGTCAACCGGCACCCTGCGGGTGCGTGTTCCGGGCGGGGAGGTTGCCGTGAGTATCACTGATGCCGCCAGCTACCTGCGGGGACCTTCGGTGCTGGTCGCCGACGGCGAACTGTCCGACTTGTGGTGGCAGGCACAGTAAGAGGCAAACAAAAACCGGATGCGCGAACGCACCCCGAAGGGGCACAATCTCCAAACATATGACTGAACCCAGCATTCCGAGCGTCGGCGAACTCGCCCTCGAGGACCGGGTGGCTCTGCGTCGAGTAGCCGGTCTGTCGACCGAGTTGGCCGACGTGTCCGAGGTCGAGTACCGCCAACTGCGCCTTGAACGGGTGGTCCTGGTCGGTGTGTGGACCGACGGAAGCGCCGCCGATGCCGACGCCGGCCTGGCCGAACTGGCGGCTCTGGCGGAGACCGCCGGCTCTGAGGTGCTCGAGGGCCTCATCCAGCGTCGGGACAAGCCCGATCCGTCGACCTACATCGGTTCAGGCAAGGCTCAGGAGTTACGGGAAATTGTCGTCGCCACCGGGGCAGACACCGTCATTTGCGACGGTGAGCTGAGTCCCGCCCAGCTCAACGCATTGGAGAAGGCCGTCAAGGTCAAGGTCATCGACCGCACCGCGTTGATCCTCGACATCTTCGCTCAGCACGCCACCAGCCGGGAGGGTAAGGCGCAGGTGGCCTACGCTCAGATGGAATACATGCTTCCGCGGCTGCGTGGCTGGGGCGAGTCGATGTCGCGACAAGGCGGTGGCGCAGGTGGCAGTGGCGGCGGGGTAGGCACGCGCGGTCCCGGCGAAACCAAGATAGAGACCGATCGGCGTCGCATTCGTGAGCGAATGTCTAAGTTACGCAGAGAAATTCGCGCCATGAAGCAGGTCCGAGACACCCAGCGCAGCCGCCGTCTCGGTAGCGACAAGCCGTCCGTGGCGATCGTCGGTTACACCAACGCTGGAAAATCCAGCGTCCTCAACGCGCTGACCGGCGCCGGCGTGCTGGTCGAGAACGCGTTGTTCGCCACACTCGAGCCAACAACTCGCCGTGGCGAATTCGCAGATGGACGAGAGTTCGTGCTGACCGACACAGTGGGTTTCGTTCGGCATCTGCCGACCCAGCTCGTCGAGGCGTTCCGATCGACTCTCGAGGAGGTCGCCGACGCTGATCTGTTGCTGCATGTCGTCGACGGCTCAGACGTCAACCCGCTGGCCCAGATCAACGCCGTGCGGCAGGTCGTCAATGAGGTGATCCATGGAGCGAATCCGGAGGCGATCCCCGCTTCGGATAGCGACCGCCAGAGCGCCCCAGAACTACTGGTGGTCAACAAGATCGACGTGGCTGGGGACTTGGCTCTGGCGCAACTTCGGCGGGCTCTGCCCGATGCGGTGTTCGTGTCCGCCCGTACCGGTGTCGGCCTGCAGCGCCTACAGTCGCGTATGGCAGAGATGATCGCCCCCCGGGATGTGGTGATTGATGTCACAATCCCTTACAGCCGAGGCGATCTGGTCAGTCGAGTGCACGCCGACGGTCGCGTCGATGCTTTGCAGCACACCGATTCTGGCACCAGGATCAAGGCACGTGTGCCCATTTCGCTGGCAACCGAACTGGATGAGTTCGCGACGTTCTGACCGCGCTCGGCGCGGCCCATTGCTTTGGTGCGGTACGATCGTCACCAACGTCGGCTGCGGGCAGCTCATCGAAATCTCTTCGAGTACACCCGCCCCAAGTCTGTAGGACTACGTCGACGACAGATCAGTTACTACGCAGATCACCTACTACGGCGAAACCGCCACTGTGTGTGCACTCCCGCTGGACGGACTCCGTCGCGGTTGCCCGGGCACACGCTGCCCCAACAGGCTGGAAAGGCACACATGACCACGCAATCGTTCGCTGACCTCGGCGTGCCCGCACCATTGGTGCGGGTGCTGACCGAGCGCGGCATCACCGATCCGTTCCCCATCCAATCGGCGACCCTGCCCGATGCCCTCGCCGGTAGCGACGTGCTCGGCCGCGGGAAGACCGGTAGCGGAAAAACGCTCGCATTCTCACTCCCGCTGGTGGCCGCGTTGACCGGTCGCCGCAGCCAACCGTCACGTCCGACCGGCCTGGTCCTAGCTCCCACGCGCGAGCTCGCTACGCAGATCACCGCCGTGGTGCAACCGCTGGCCGCCGCCTCCGGTTTACGCGTCGCCACGATCTTCGGTGGCGTGTCGCAGAACAAGCAGGTCAGCGCGCTCCGATCCGGAGTCGACATCGTGGTGGCCTGCCCCGGTCGCCTTGAGGACCTGATGCGTCAGAAGCTGGTTTGTCTCGACGACGTAGCCACGACAGTGCTCGACGAGGCTGACCACATGGCTGATCTCGGCTTCCTGCCCGGCGTCACTCGCATCTTGGCGGCGACGCCGGCCGGTGGCCAGCGGCTGTTGTTCTCCGCAACCCTGGACAACGGTGTGGACAAGCTCGTCAAGCGCTTCCTGCACAACCCGGTGCTGCATTCGGTCGACGAAGCCGCCGCGGCACCCGCGGCGATGACCCACCACGTGTTCCACGTCGGGGGCGCTCAACAGAAGAAGGATCTGGTGCATCGATTAGCGTCCGGAACGGGACGCCGGATTCTGTTCATGCGCACCAAGCATCAAGCACGAAAGCTGGCCAGGCAGCTGACCGAATCGGGCGTGCCGTCCGTGGATCTGCACGGCAACCTCTCCCAACCGGCGCGTGACCGCAACCTCGCAGCGTTCACCAGCGGCACCGCACGGGTGCTCGTGGCGACCGATATCGCTGCTCGTGGCGTGCACGTCGACGGCGTCGAACTCGTCGTGCACGTCGACCCGCCGATGGAGCACAAGGCCTATCTTCACCGCTCGGGACGCACTGCGCGCGCCGGCAGCGACGGCGACGTGGTCACCGTCGTGTTGCCCGAACAACGCAGGGACACTCAGCAACTGCTGCGCCGCGCCGGCATCACCGTGCGCCCCCAGGAAGTCACCGCGGAATCGGCTCCGGTGCATGCGTTGGTCGGCGAGATCGCACCGCTGCGCGCAGCGCCGAAAATCGTTGCCCCGGCGGCGAAAGCCGTCCGGCCCAGTCGTGACCGCGGTGTCGAGAACCGGCGTGGCGGCGGCGCCCGGGGCGCGCGAGGCAACAGGCGCCGCCGCTCCGGTGCTCAAGGGCGCCCTCAGCTCACACCATAGGACCGCAGTGTCACCGGCCACCTGAGTCGCCGACCGTTGATGCCCACCCTCCTGCAGGGCCAACCATCCGGTTGGATGGGGTACGTTGACGGCAACAGCCCCGTACCAAACCATGGAGGGATCCGGAGATTCGATGGGCTCTGCAACGAACACAGCGGCTACAGGGGCCATCGCCTATGAGCGGACCCTGTTCGAACCCGACCACGACCTATTCCGCGAGTCCTTCCGCGCCTTCTTGGATCGGCACGTCGCGCCGTTTCACGAGGAGTGGGAGAGGGACAAGATCGTCGATCGCCGTGTGTGGTTGGAGGCGGGCAGGCAGGGCTTTCTGGGTATGGCCGTGCCCGAGGAATACGGCGGTGGGGGCGTTTCGGACTTTCGGTACAACACGATCGTCACTGAAGAGGTCACCAGGGGCCGGTACAGCGGGTTGGGTTTCAGCCTGCACAACGACGTCGCTGCGCCGTATCTGATCAGGCTGGGGACTGAAGAGCAGAAGCAGCGCTGGTTGCCCAAGTTCTGCACAGGCGAACTCATCACCGCGATCGCCATGACCGAGCCGGGCACCGGCAGCGACCTGCAGGGCATCAAGACGAGGGCCGTCAAGGACGGCGACCATTACATCCTCAATGGCTCCAAGACGTTCATCACGAACGGCATTCACTCCGACTTGGTCATCGTGGTGGCCCAGACCGACCCCGATAAGGGGGCGCTGGGGTTCTCGCTGTTGGTGGTGGAGCGCGGGATGGAGGGGTTCGAGCGCGGTCGGCATCTGGATAAATTGGGCCTGGATGCGCAGGACACTGCCGAGTTGTCGTTCACCGACGTCAAGGTTCCGGTGGAGAATGTGCTCGGCGAAGAGGGGCAGGGCTTCGTCTACCTCATGCAGAACCTGCCGCAGGAGCGCATCTCCATAGCCATCATGGCCGCCGCAGCGATGGAGTCGGTGCTGAAGGAGACCATCGAGTACGTCAAGGAGCGCAAGGCATTCGGAAAACCGATCGGCAGCTTCCAGAACAGCCGCTTCTTGCTGGCCGAGTTGGCCACCGAGGCCACCGTGGTTCGCATGATGGTCGACGAATACATCCGCTTGCACCTCGACGACAGGCTGACCGTCGAGCAGGCTGCTATGGCCAAGTGGTATTCGACGGAAAAACAGGTCCATCTGATCGACCGCTGCCTGCAATTACACGGCGGCTACGGGTACATGCGCGAGTATCCGGTGGCACGGGCTTATCTTGACGCCCGAGTGCAGACCATTTATGGGGGAACATCGGAGATCATGAAGGAGATCATCGGCCGGAGCCTGGGCGTATAGGGTGGGTTCGCAATCTTTCTTTCCGTTCAATCGGCGCGTTGCTTGGTAATTGGGGTCTCCTGACGCAAAGTGAACGGACGCGGTACTTTCGGCGGGACTATTCGAACCTTCGTTTCACGGGAAATCGAACGGAATCGAGGAGAATTGCCGAGGGAAACTTGTCGCCGACCGCGGGGAGGATTAATGATCCGGCAGCCAATGCTGCGAATGCGTCTTGTGTTTCGCGCGACCATTGGGCTGGTGGGGGTCGCGATGGCGCTCCTGGTGGCGCCGATGGTGATGGCGTCGCCCGAGTCTGACGCCAGCGATGCGATCACCGCCGCCTGGGAAGCCAGCGGTGGGGACGCGGGTCCGCTGGGGCCCAAGTCAGGGGATGTCTATCCGGCGGGAGCTGGTTTCGCCCAGAACTTCGCCTCGGGCAAGATGTTCTTCACTCCCGACACAGGCGCGCATCTGATGCAGGGCGCGATCCTGCAGAAGTACGAGTCGCTTGGCGGGCCAGCGGACAGTGATCTGGGTTTCCCGACCATCGACGAGGGGCCCGGCCGTGCGGCGGGCAGTCGCAATAGCACGTTTAGCGCGGCGGACAACCCGGTCATCTTCTGGACCCCGGACACGGGTGCCAGGGTGGTGCGAGGCGCGATCAACGCAGCATGGGACGAGTTGGGCGGGTCATCCGGGGTGCTGGGCGTGCCCGCCGAGGATGCCACCCACGACGGTGCGGTCATCTCGCAGAAATTCACCAACGGCGAGCTGTCGTATGACACCCGGTCCGGGACGTTCACTTCGGTTCCGCCCGACCTTGCCGATCAGCTGACGGGCCTGGAGGTACCCGGAGATCCGGTGTCGGCGATCGACGACGCTCGGCGGGCTGCCGGGGGGCCGCTCGGGCCGTTGGGTGCTGCGGTGGGCGAGCCCTACCCGATCGGCGCCGATGGAATGGCGCAGGATTTCGTCAACGGCAAGATCTTCTATAGCCCGGCAACAGGGGCCAATGTCGTGACCGGACAGGTGTTGGCCAAGTACGAGAGCGTCGGCGGCCCTGAGGGTGATCTCGGATTCCCGATCACCAGCGAGGTGGACGGCGGAGTGGCACCCGCAAGCCGGATGAGCACCTTCGCTGCCGAGGACAAGCCGTTGATCTTCTGGACGCCTGACCATGGAGCCGTGATCGTCCGCGGCCCGATGAGAATCGCCTGGGACAAACTGGGCGGTGCCACCGGCGAGATCGGTGTGCCCAAGTCGGACCAGACCCAGAACGGTGAAGTCATCACGCAGACCTTCAGCGGTGGCAGCATCTCCTGGAACTCCGAGACCAAGAAGTTCAGCACCGAACCTGCCAGTCTCGCTTCGCAATTGGCCGGTCTCGAGGTACCCGAACAAGAACTGCCGCCGGCGCCGCCGGCACCGGATCGCGACGGTGGCAAATGGTTCACCTGGACGTGGTGGTGGCTACTGGCGGTGGTGCCGGTGCTGCTGTTGGTTGGCCTGGTGGCCGTCGCTGCTATTCGAAATCGCCAGCGCGGTTACGAGGACGACCCGTTCGGCCCGGGCCTCGGCGGCCGGATGGATGACGGTCGAGAGTTCGAGCCAAGCCTGCCGGTGGGGGACCAGCGCGATGAGTCCGGCCGGGAGGATGCGCTGTTCGGCGACCGCTATCCCCACGAGGGACTCGATTCGTTGAGTGCCACGGGCCCAGCGGGGCAGCGCGCCGCCGACGACTTCTCCCCGGGGCCGCTGAGCTTCTGGGGCGCGCCAGTCCCGGCCGACTCATCGCATGAAGCCGAAGACGAGTTCAGAGAACTTGTTGTGGGGCAGGAAGACCCGGACGCTGTCGACACCACGCCGACACGTATCCCGACGCCCGCAGAGCTCGCCTCGGCGGCACCGGTCGCCGCGCATGAGGACAGTCCGTCGGAGGTGGCCGGCTGGGATTCAGCGGCCGACACCGGCCGCCACGCACGGATCGATGTCGACGAACCGACGCCGCCCTCGGCGCCCGCGATGCACTTGCCGCTCGATGATCCGTCCGAAATTCCGGAGGGTTATCCGATCAAGGCAGACACCAGGTCGGGCCGGTACTGGTTGCCTGGAAGCGTCGATTATCACCAGGCGCCTGCGGAGATCTGGTTCGCCAGTGAGGAAATGGCCCGCATGAACGGCTTCATCCCGGGCGACTAACCGCCGCTCGCGCGTCAGATCTTGCGAATAACGGTGACGACTTTGCCCAGTACGGCGGCGTCATTGCCGGGAATAGGATCGAATGCGGGGTTGTGCGGCATGAGCCAAACTTGATCACTCGTGCGCTTGAACGTCTTCACGGTGGCCTCGCCATCGATCATCGCCGCGACGATATCGCCGTTGTCGGCGACGCTCTGTTGCCTGACGACCACCCAGTCCCCGTCGCAAATTGCGGCGTCGACCATGGATTCACCAACCACCTTGAGCAGGAATAACGAACCCTCACCGACCAGTTCGCGGGGGAGTGGGAAAACGTCCTCGACAGCTTCTTCAGCCAGAATGGGCCCACCGGCTGCAATCCGTCCGAGTACCGGGACGTAGGTCGGATCCGGCAGCGCGTCGGAACCCGTTACTTCGGTGGTCACGACCGGCGTGCCGTCGTCGTGGGAACTGCGCACGTCGACAGCGCGGGGACGGTTTGGGTCGCGACGTAGATACCCCTTGCGTTCGAGAGTGCGTAGTTGGTGGGCAACCGATGAGGTCGAGGTCAGCCCTACCGCATCGCCGATCTCCCTGATGCTCGGCGGATACCCACGAGTGGTGACCGATGCGCGGATTACATCCAGAATCGTGCGCTGACGTTCGGTGAGGCTCGAATCACGGCCACTCCGCGCGCCGGCGGTGTCGGTGCTGCCGCTGTTGTCATCGCTCATGGGCCCGAATGTAGTCCGGAGCGCTTCGATAATCAAACATGTGTTCGAGGTGTGTTGATTCCGGCGGCGGTTGGCTGTCCATCGACCGGGTGGCGCAAGCGAGTTGTGCGCGGCGTTGTCGGTGGCCTCGTCTAGCCTCCGTGTCATCGCAACAGTTCGATCACATGTTCTATTAATCGAACGCATGATCGACTACTGTTCGAACATAGAAGCGAAACGCTCGGGCATGGAAAGGGTAAACAGATGACGATCCTCCACACTCGCGAGGCCTGGAACGAGTTCGAGTGCGAGTCCCCACATGACGTGAATGGCAGAGTCCCCGCCGGCGTGGTCGATGTGCCGCGCCGGCGGCCAGCAGTGGCGTCGCGCAGGCCACGGTCCACGCGGCCAGGGGGGGCGCCGCTGCGCTACCGCGGAACGGGTGTGCTGGTCTCCCGGGCGTCGCATCGGCGGCCGGTCACACCCGCGACCACCGTGGCGTTGGCCCTGATCGCCGGCATGATCACGTTGTGGTTGGGCCTGATCGCCCAGTTCGGAGGCGTGGACGGCGGCCCGGTCGAGGTTCCCGCACGCCTTGCGGTCGTGCAGGTGCAGGCCGGTGAATCACTACAGCACGTAGCGGAACGGGTGGCGCCCGATGCGCCGGTCGGAGATGTTGTCGAGCGGATCCGTGAACTGAACGAGCTCCAGTCTGCGGCGCTGAACGTCGGGCAGACACTTATCGCTCCGGTTAGCTGACCCGCCAGCGGGCAGGCTCAGATCCCGTTGATCAAGCGCGTTAAGGAGCTGCGACGTGAGGTACGCGCCAAGAGGCCCGGGCCGGGGCCGCCCGCGGGTCACGCAGGTACGCTCGAAGGCGTTCGAAGCGGTTGTCTGCGGGTACGGCGAAGGAGCGGTAATGCATTGTCCGTTCTGCCGTAATCCCGATTCCCGGGTGGTCGATTCCCGCGAGACCGACGAAGGGCAGGCGATCCGGCGACGGAGGTCATGCCCAGAATGCGGGCGGCGGTTCACCACCGTTGAGACGGCGGTGCTCGCGGTCGTCAAGCGCAGCGGCGTCACGGAGCCTTTCAGCCGGGAGAAAGTCATCAAAGGCGTACGCCGGTCGTGTCAGGGCCGCCAGGTGGATGACGATGCGCTCAACCTGCTGGCTCAGCAGGTCGAAGATGCGGTGCGGGCGACGGGCTCTGCCGAGGTGCCCAGTCATGACGTCGGCCTGGCGATACTCGGGCCGCTGCGCGAGCTCGACGAGGTGGCCTATCTGAGGTTCGCCTCGGTGTACCGGTCCTTCTCGTCAGCCGAGGATTTTGAGCGGGAGATCGAGGCGCTGCGCGCACAGCGAGGGGAACCGGCCCAGGATGAGGCCGCTCAGTCGATCTGACGAACCCCGTCGGCAATAACTCTCCCGGCGACGCGCACCCAGCCGTCGGGGCTCCAGGTGGTCTCGATGATCGAGCCTTGCCCCTGCACGATGGTCAGGTCGCGGCTGAGGTGTTCGGTCATCCGGACGGCTGCCGAGCCGGTGGCTTCGTCCTCGGGAACCCCCAAGCTAGGGGCGAACACCCGGGATCTGATGGTCCCCGCCGGTTCGTCCAACCAGGTCCACAGGTAGTGCTCTGCGTCGTCGGCGTAGTCATCGGGGTCGGCGGCCGACAGCTCGTCGGCCGTCGTGAGCTCATAGATCGAGAAGTCGGGCGCCCACTCGGCGCGCGCGCTGACCGATGTCAGGTCGTCGGTATAGCTCACCGGCACGATCCCTGCGGGCAGCTGCAATGTTTTGACCGGTCGCCCCTGCTCCATAAGCCACCACGATGCGCCCACGGTGGGATGCCCGGCGAAGGGGAGTTCGACTGTAGGCGTGTGGATATGGACGTGGGCGGTATTGGCCCCCGCATCGGGCAGGGTGATGAATATGGTCTCGCTGTAGCCTAGTTCGCTGGCTATGCGCTGCCGGTCCGCTGAATCCACGGTTGCCGCGTCTACCACGCCAAGGGGATTGCCGAATCTGCCGTCTTGGTCGGTGAATACACGCAAGACTGTCGCGTCGATGGCCATAAAACCGATGCTACGTGGTCTACGGCCTACGGGGTTAGGTTGCGCTGCGTTCGTCGGCGCCCATGGCGTCCAGCACAGCGACGCGTGTGTCGATCGAGCCGGAGATGGTGCCCTCGCTTATGCCTGCTCGCAGCAGCCTACGAAGGTATTCCTGGTCGTGTGAGGCGGGTTCTGTGGACTCGATGAACTTCTGCACGTCCTCGACGAACCGATCAGGGTCGTCGTGGAACGGGAAATGGCCCGAGCCTTCGTAGATCTCTAGCTGCGAGCCCGGCATCGCCGAGTGTGCCATCTCGGCGTGGCTCACCGGGATCACCGAATCGCTGCTGCCCCAAATCAATTGCACAGGAACGGATTGCGTCAAATAGCACCGGTCGAGCATCGTCACTACTTGGCCGCGCCAGTCGACCACGGCCCTCAGCGTTCGTGCGAACGCTGCCGATGCGGTCGGTTCGGGCAGATCGGCAAGGATGCGCAACATGTCCGGGATATCGCGGCCCACGCCGGTGGTTCCGAACAGCGCACCGCCAACCCGCCCGATGGCGTGTAGCGCTGGCAGCACCAGCGGGAGCCGAAGCAGGGCCAGCGCCTCGCTTCCCATGGGCAGCGAGGCGATCCGCAGAGCCACGTTCACCTCTTTGGTCACCCCGCCCGCCCCGACAAGGATCATCCGGTTCACCAGCTGGGGGAACTGGTAGGCGAACTGCATGGCCACCCCGCCGCCGAGTGAGTGACCGATGACGGTGACGCTGTCGATCTCCAGAACGCTGAGCAGGTCACGCATCCCGTTGGCGTAGGCAGCCACCGAGTAGTCGGCGCGCGGTTTGTCCGACTTGCCGTGGCCGAGCAGGTCTGGCGCGATGACAGTGAACCGTTGCGCGAGCTGGGTCTGCACGGTGCTCCACGTGGTGGAGTTGTCACCGATGCCGTGGATCAGCAGGATTGCGGGGCCTGAGCCGGCCACCCGGAACGCACGTCGATACCCGTGGATAGTTCGGTACTGCAGCGTGGGAGTGACCTCCCGCACGGAGCGCAGGTTCGGCTTGCGTTCGGTCATCGCGCAAACTCCATGATCACGGTCATGTCGCCCACCTCGTCGTCGGGTCGGATGGCAGCTGTGCGTTGGCTAGGGACGCTCGGTGGGATTGTCCCCGTCTCTCCTGTCTTTCTCACCGGTCTGTTGGGCGAGGAATCGCTCGAACTCGGCGCCGAGTTCCTCCCCGCTGGGCAAATCCTCGTCACGAGCCAGGAGGGACCGGTTCTCCTGAGCGGCAACGAATGCATCGTACTGGCGCTCCAGAGCCTCCACCACTTGAGCGACTTCCGTACTGGCGGCCACCTGCTCGTTTACCTTGACATGCACTTCAGCGGCCGCCTCAGCCAGCGCGGCGGTCGGAATCTGCAGCGAACCGCTCCTGGAGACTTCCGAAAGCAGCGTCTCGGCAGCCGACGGGTAGTCGGTCTGAGCCAGGTAGTGGGGGATATGAGCGGTGAACCCGACGACCTCGTGGCCATGTTGGGCCATTCGAAACTCCAGCAGATTGGATACGCTGCCGGGAACCTGAACCTCCCCGACCCAGGGTTGGTGATCGGCGATGAGTTCCTTGTCGTTGGAATGTGCGGTCAACGTCATCGGCCGGGTGTGCGGCACGGCCATCGGAATGGCGCCGAGGCCGATGATGCGGCGTACCCCCAGCCGCTCGGACAACAGCCGCACTGCGGTGATGAACCGTTCCCACCGCAGATCAGGCTCCAGGCCTGCGAGCAGCAAGAATGGTGTGCCCACGCTGTCGTGCAGCGCGTAGAGGTTCAGCTCGGGGTTGTCATAGTGGGTGAAGTGATCGGTCTTGAACGTCATCAATGGGCGCCGTGACCGGTAATCGAGTAGTTCGTCGATCGCGAACGAGGCCACCAGTTCGGTATCGAGGGTGTCTTTGAGGTGCTCGACAGCCAGCCGGATCGCCCGGCCTGCATCTGAGAAGCCCTCAAGCGCATGAATCAACACCGGGCCGCGACCATCGGCAGCGGAGAGCTGCGGGGCCGGGAATTCGAGTTCGTACATACCGGTCTGCTCAGGTTGGTATCGCTGACCGGCTTCTTCTGCGTTGTCAGCCATCTTTCGCCTCCTTTTCGCGGTACGCCCAGCAGAGATGCCGTCCGCGCCGTGAACCTCCAGTGTCCCGCATGGGAATGTCTATGTCGGCGGTATACCCGCCCTTCATCCATTTGTTCGAACGCACACACACCGATGTCACATTCCGCGGGGTGGTCCGCCCATTGCTCGAGGACTGTCCCGGGGCGACGTTTGAGGTCGGTGGTGGCTCAGGATCGGAACTGATGGAGCGCCCGTAGCTTGTTCATCACGTCCAGCGCCGCCACCTTATAGGCTTCGGAGAACGTCGGGTAGTTGAATACGGCGTCGACGAGGTAGTCGACAGTGCCCTCACAACCCATCACGGCCTGACCGATGTGCACCATCTCGGTGGCGTTGGTGCCGAAGATGTGAACTCCGAGCAGGCGTAGATCCTCGGTCGAGACCAGCAGTTTGAGCATGCCGTAGGAGTCTCCGGCGATCTGGCCGCGCGCCAATTCGCGATAGCGCGACACCCCTACCTCGTAGGGCACCGACGCCTTGGTCAGCTCCACCTCGGTGGCCCCGACATAGGACACTTCGGGTATGGAGTAGATGCCGATCGGCTGCAGTTCGGTCATGCCCTTGCAGGACTCTCCGAATGCGTGATAAGCGGCCAGCCTGCCTTGTTCCATGGAGGTCGCGGCCAGCGCCGGGAACCCGATGACATCGCCGACGGCGTAGATATGGTCGACCTTCGTCTGGTAGTTGTCGTCGACGAAGATCCTGCCCCGGCTGTCGGCCTCTAGGCCGGCGTTCGGGAGGTCGAGGTGATCGGTTTGGCCCTGCCGGCCCGCCGAGTACATGACTGTTTCGGCGGGGATCTGCTTGCCGCTGGCCAACGTGGTGATCGTGCCTGCCGACCCGACGTCGACGGCGGTGACCTCCTCGCTGAACCGGAACGTGACGGCCAGGTCGCGCAGATGAAACTTCAGCGCCTCGATGATCTCGGGGTCGCAGAACTCCAACATGTTGCCGCGCTTCTCGACGACGGTGACCTTGGTGCCCAGCGCGGCGAACATGGATGCGTACTCGATACCGATGACACCCGCGCCGACCACGACCATCGAGCCGGGAATCGTCTTGAGGTCGAGAATGCCGTCGGAGTCCAGCACGCGGTTCTCGTCGAATTCGACGCCGGCGGGCCGGGCCGGTTTGGTGCCGGTGGCGATGACGACGTTCCGACCGCTGACTGTGACGCGCTCGGCGCGGTTGGGGTCGTCGACATGGATGGTGTGTGCGTCGACAAATCGGGCGTGACCGACATAGAGCTCGATGCGATTGCGCATCAGTTGCGAGCGAACCACGTCGATCTCTCGGCCTATTACGTGCTGCGTGCGCGCAAGAAGGTCGGCGGGCGTGATCCTCTCTTTGACGCGGTAGCTGGCACCGTAGAGTTCGCGCTGGCTCATACCGGTGAGGTAGACGACGGCTTCGCGCAGCGTCTTCGACGGAATGGTGCCGGTGTTGACACACACCCCACCCAACATCCGCCCGCGCTCGATCACGGCGACGGACTTGCCGAGCTTGGCCGCGGCGATGGCGGCTTTCTGCCCGCCCGGGCCGGATCCGATGACAACGAGGTCGTATTCCTGCGTGGAACCCATAGCAATAAGGTGTACGCCGGTTACCCCCATCTCGCACGTCGATCGAGGGGCGAGTTCAGGTGAAAGTTCCGGTAGGTGGCCGGGACCGTACGGACCAGATTCGGACCGCCGAGGAAAATCCATCCCCAACCGGGACCTCATCCACAGTTTGGGTCCCACAGATAAGCGTCTGCGGCTTTTCGTCGGCAGCTGTTGCCAGGTTTGCGGTATGTCTACAACAGATCGCCCCGATGCCCCGATCGACCGACCCGGCGCCTTGATCGCCGCGCTGCCTGCTGTCCTGGGTTTTGCACCCGAGCGATCTCTGGTCCTGGTGACCGCTGCCAGGGGAGAAATGGGTGCGGTCATGCGTGCCGATCTCGGCGGCGAAACCGATGGTGACTCGTTGAGCCACCTGGCGGAGTTGGCCGTCGCGTCCAGAGCCGAGATCGCCATCGCGGTAATCGTCGACGACGAGGGGACCGGGTGTCAGATGTGCGCCGATCAGTACCGTGACCTCGCGCACGAGCTGGCTGTCGCGCTCGCCAGGCGGGATGTGCAACTGCACGCCGTGCACGTCGTCGACAAGGTCGCGGCCGGTGGTCGATGGTACTGCGCGGACGGATGTGGCGCCTCGGGCGAGGTCGAGGATCCGGCGGCATCGCCCATCGCGGCGGCTGCGGTGCTGGACGGCCGTCGTCTCTACTCGCGGCGCTCCGAGCTTGTCGCGGTTGTCAGCCCGATCGACCCCAAACGCCGCGCCGAACTGGCCGAGGCCATCGAGCAGACCGGTGCGATCGATCTCGATCGCCCCGATTCGCAGGCTCGCAGCGACATCGAGCACGCTCTGGCATGCGCCGGCCAGATCGGCGGGGGTCGTCCGCTCGCCGACGGCCAATTG
Source organism: uncultured Mycobacterium sp. (assembly GCA_964498215.1). Lineage (GTDB taxonomy): Bacteria > Actinomycetota > Actinomycetes > Mycobacteriales > Mycobacteriaceae > Mycobacterium. Next base: position 39,072 of record CAZCHU010000007.1, read on the forward strand.
GTTCGGTTGGCGGTGTCCCTGGCCGACCCACGGGTGCGCGACACCCTGTATGCGCTCGCGGTAGGCGATCACGCGGGGCCAGCCGAAACGCTGTGGGCTGACTTGGCCCGTCGTCTTCCCGAACCTTGGCGGGTAGAAGCGCTGGTGCTGCTGGCATTTTCGGCCTACGCACGCGGTGATGGACCACTTGCGGGTATATCGCTTGAGGTGGCGCTGAGGGGTACGCCAACGCATCGAATGGCCGGCATGCTTGACACCGCGCTGCAGTCAGGGATGCGCCCCGAACAGATCCGCGAGTTGGCCGGCACGGGCTACCGGCTCGCTGAACAGCTTGGCGTCAGGCTACCGCCGAGTAGACGGTTCGGGCGGCGGGCCGGGTAATGCCTCCGCGGTCAGACCTTCTCAACCTTGACGGCGTGGGCCATTTCGTGCGGAAGCTCAACTTGCTCATGGCCCGGGATGACGATCATGACGCCACCATGGGTGTTCACCTGGACCGTCACCCGTGCGCTGGGCACAACGCCGGCATCCCTGAGGCGGGCGATCAGGTCGGCGTCGCCCTGCACATGCTCGGTCAACTGTCGTACGACCACCGCGACCGGCATGCCCGCGGGAAGCTCGGTCAGCCGGACCAGGTCATCGAACTCGGTGCTCAGGGCGCCGTCGACACCGAGGTCGGGCAGGCCGGGAATGGGGTTCCCGAACGGGGAGGTGGTGGGGTTGTTGAGAACTTTCACGAGCCGACGCTCCACGTCCTCACTCATGACGTGCTCCCAGCGGCATGCCTCGGCGTGCACTTCTTCCCACGGCAGGCCGATGACGTCCAACAGCAGTCGCTCAGCCAGACGGTGTTTACGCATCACCGAGACAGCCAGAGAGCGGCCCTTTTCGGTCAACTCCAGGTGTCGGTCGCCGGCGACATGCAACAGCCCATCGCGCTCCATCCGTGAGACGGTCTGGCTCACGGTGGGTCCGCTCTGGTCGAGACGTTCTGCGATCCGGGCCCGCAGCGGGGTGACGCCCTCCTCCTCGAGGTCGTAAATGGTTCGCAGGTACATCTCGGTGGTGTCGACAAGATCGTTCATTCGCACATCCTTCGTCAGCCGGAAGTCTACCGGTCGACCCGCCTGAACAGCGGTGCATCACAGCTAGGTGTCAAACAGAGCCCGTCTTCACCCAAGACCGGCAGCAGAAAGCCCGCCGGGAACCGGCGGGCTTTCCTAGATGTGGAGTCCTCAGCTGGCGTAGGAACGCAGACGGTCGGCGCGTTCGCCATTGCGCAGCTTGGCCATCACCTCGCGCTCGATCTGGCGCACGCGTTCGCGCGAGAGCCCAAACAGCTTGCCGATCTGGTCGAGAGTGCGGGGCTGGCCGTCGTCCAGACCGAACCGCAGGCGAATGACCTGCTGCTCGCGTTCGTCGAGGGTGGTCAGCACGTAGCGAATATCGGTGTGCAGCAACTCCGAGATCACGGCGTTCTCGGCCGACATCGCCTCAGAGTCTTCGATGAAGTCGCCCAACGGCGCCTCTTCATCACTGCCAACCGGCATATCCAGGCTCACCGGATCGCGGCTGTGCGAGAGCAGATCGGCGATCTTTTCCGCGGGGATGCCAGACTCCTCGGCGAGTTCCTCGTCGCTGGCGTCGCGACCCAGGCTCTGGTGAAGTTCCCGCTTGATCCGGGCAAGCTTGTTGACTTGCTCAACCAGATGGACGGGGAGCCGAATGGTCCGGCTTTGATCGGCCATGCCTCGGGTGATCGCCTGACGAATCCACCACGTGGCGTATGTGGAGAACTTGAATCCCTTGGCGTAGTCGAACTTCTCCATCGCCCGGATCAGGCCCAGGTTGCCCTCCTGGATCAAGTCCAGCAGTGGCATGCCGCGGCCGGTGTAGCGCTTGGCCAGCGACACCACCAGTCGCAGGTTGGCCTCGAGCAGATGTCGCCGCGCCGACTCCCCGTCACGGACAACGGTTGCGAGGTCGCGCTTGCGGTTTTCGCCGAGCCGCTTGCGGGTGTTGAGCAGATGCTGGGCGTAGAGCCCGGCCTCGATGCGCTTGGCGAGTTCCACCTCGTCGGCTGCGTTGAGCAACGCCGTCTTGCCGATGCCGTTCAAATACACGCGCACCAGGTCCGCGGCTGGGCTCTGGGCATCCAGATTGTGGTCAACGCGAGTGCTGGTGGCATTTGCCATTGCGGCCTCCATGATTGGGTCGAACCTTCATGAGCTACAACGGCTGCGACCGCCAAAGAGTTCCCGTGCTCGCCCCGGTTCACACGGTCTGAGCTGCGGTTATCGTGGGCCGACCTGAGAATGTGCTGAGAAGTGAGTCAGAGGATGCTCAGCGTGGAACGTCGCCGGGCAGATCGTCTGCGTCGTAGCGAGAATCAACCGGGTCGTGCTGTGGGGACCTGAGGTCGCCACGTTCGATAGCAGGGCGCTCGGCGGTCGGGAAAAGCGGAATGTGGCGCCTCCGCTCGTAGCGTCGCGGTTCCTCGGCGCGCCTGGGGGGCCGGTCGTTGGCGATCAGAACAGCCATCCAGGGCAAGGGGATCGACAGCACGATGATCGCCAGCGACAGGAGTCCGTTGTGCCAGATCCCGTAGGCGACCGCGGCGAGGATGAGTGCCGGGACGCGGAAAGACATCAACGTGAGGTACTTCCGTACCCGCTGGCGGTGCTGGTCCTCGTAGGCCGGGGCAGCCCCGGTGATCAAGACGGGTCGACCCTCGTCGTCGAAACTCAGCTCTTGGCCGTGTTTCATCCCTCCACTGTTCCACATCGGCGTGAGGTTCGGCGGTCCCGTTTCCTACCAATGTCTTGCGAGGCAGAATGGAGTGATGCAAACGGACACGATCGAACGCACCGAGACCGACGAACGGGTCGATGACGGGACCGGTGACGACGCCCCCAAGGTCTTCCACTATGTGAAGAAGAACAAGATCGCCGAGAGCGCGGTCATGGGTACCCACGTTGTGGCGTTGTGCGGTGAAGTGTTCCCCGTGACACGCTCGGCCAAGCCAGGCTCGCCGGTGTGCCCGGACTGCAAGAAAATTTTCGAGCAGCTCAAGAAGTAGCGCCGTCGTCCTGGGAGGCGGCGGTGGGCCTGGCCGGCGGTGATCCGTTACTGCCATTGAGAGTTTCGGCCTTTGACTCCAGCCACCCACGGAATCGCTTGGCGTGGGTGGCTGGGGCGGGCCACTCTTCCTGAATCGCGGCGTTCAACTCGGCGCCGAGCATGATCGCGAAACCGAGGAAGAAAGCGAAAAGCAGGAAGGCGATAGGTGTCGCGAGAGCGCCGTAGGTATAACCGGTGCTGGTGATCCAGGTCAGGTAGACGCGCAGCGCCCACGTAGCGACCAGGAATACCACTGCTGCCAGCACCGCGCCGAGCAGGAGCCGGTGCGATGGCAGAGGCTTGGGCAGGGAAACTCGGTACAGCACGTTCACGGCCACGACCAGCGCCAGAAAGAGCACCGGGTAATAGGCGAATCGCAGTATGTGATCCCAACTGTCGGGGATGAACTCGGCGGCCTTGCGTGGCCCCAGGGCAAGGAACGGTGCGGTCGCGATCGCGCCGATCAACGTCACCACGTAGAGGCCCAACGAGAAGAACCGTTGACGCACGGGGTGGCGCAACGGGGTCTGACCATGGGCTTCGGTGACCGAGTCGACGAACGCCGAAATGGCCGACGAACCTGCCCAGAGCGAAATCACGAATCCCAAGGACACCACTTCGCCGCGGGCGCCCCTGACGATGTCGAGTACCGTCGGCTCGATGATCTCGGTGACCACGTTGGGGGAGAAGAACCGCCCGGCGGTGCTGACCAGTTGCTCCTGGATCACTGGCAGCGTGTCCGGTCCGAACAGCGGCGCGACGTAGGCCAAGCTGCCCAGCATTCCCAACAGCAGCGGCGGAAGCGACAGAGCGGACCAGAACGCAGCCTGCGCGGACTCCGCGAAGATCGAGTCGTCCCAGCTCTTCGCCAGCGTCCTGCCGATAATGTGCCGAAAATGATGACGCGACGGCCGGCGTCGCCCCGGAGTCTGCGCTAACTGGTCACTCATGACCAGCCCAGCATTGCCGATTCGCGACTAGGGCTCCAACTGACTGACTTCGAGGACTGCCGACAGTTCGACCAATTTCGCCTCGTGTTCGTTGGCGTGATGCTGGCAGAACAATAGTTCGGCACCCGAGGGAAGCTTGGCCCGTACCCGCGCCGCCGCACCACAACGGTCGCAGCGGTCAGCCTTGGTCAATTCGGGACTGGTGAGCGTTGCGGTCATGGCACCTCCATAGGGTGTAGCGACGTACATCTACTCTGTCAGACGCTTGGGATTCCGGCCTTGTTCCCGGCGGGTTTGTGGGTGTGTCGTGATCTTCGGATACAGATGTAGCGACATTAAGGGGTTGACGGTATGTGCGCCACCGGAGTTTCGGGCACCTCGGCGCTCGTCCATCTGTGCACTGCAGCCCAGTGGCAAGCCGCCCAAATCGCCGGGGAGGTCCGCCCCGACTCGTTGCGTGACGTGGGCTTCGTGCATCTATCGAGGCCAGAACAGGTTCACTTGCCGGCCAACCGGCTGTTTGCGGGCCGAACCGATTTGCAGATGTTGCGCATCGAGGCCGCACGTCTGTCCGCGCCGGTTCGCTGGGAGCCCGGTGCCCCGGACGACCCCGCGGACATGGTGTTCCCACATTTGTACGGGCCGCTGCCGGTGGCGGCTGTGATAAGCGTCACCGAGTATCTGCCCGATCGTCGAGGCGTATTCGCGCCGTGCACGGGCTGAACTCAGGCGCGAGGTCTCACCGTTAGCGAACCTGCTGGAGCGTCGCCGTCCTTGGTGTGGCGACCTGTGTCGGCCTCGTCGTTGAGAGCAACCGGTCGAGGGGGAAGCTGAACGCGACGTCCAACGGCGCATGGTGTTGAGAGTCGTTTTCTTCTGAGCCGGCGGCTTCGATGGTCATCGCGACCTCGAGGGATTCAGGCCCAGCGTCGTCGGTCCCGGTCATCGACATCCCCGCCAGCACGAATTGACTATCTGTGGCGATGCCTTGGCGCAATACTTCTCGATCCTGTCGATCGGGAACTGCGGCCTCCATCGTGTAGAGGTCATTCGCTGTCGACAGCCGTTGGACGGATTCGGCGGGCGCGCTACCGGCGCCCTGCAGTTGCGCGGTAGTTGACGGCTGAGCAGCGAAGATGCCGTCGTCCCCGAACAGCCAGGTGTACAGATTCACGATTCCGGCAGCCACACCGATCACGACTGTCGCGGTGGCTCCCGCTGCTATGCCGATGACGTAGCCGAGGGGGTTCTCACCGAAGATCGAACCTATTCCTTGCCCGATGGACATGCCGACGGCACGTTGCAGATCGGGCTGTTTGAGGATGGCTTGGATCGCAACGTCGGCTATTTCGCTGAGCGAAGATCCGGTCAGGACGTCGACCACAATGTCGTCGATGAGCTGCACCACCGGCTGCTCTGTTAGCAGCGCTTCCAGGGTTGCGCCCACAAACCAGCCCGCCAACGTGTCCACGAACTCATTCGTGATGCCGAGTTCTTTGAGCAAACCGGCGGTCACAGTCCGCGCCGTTATGCCTATGTCATCGAGTACGTCGGTGCTGCCCAACAGTGAGTCCAGGGAGCTGGGGATGATGGCCCCCACGGCAGCCTGGAACGCGGCATTGGCTTGCAACCACGTCAATGCGTTCTGCAGTGCAGTCGACGCATCTGTTCCATCGAGCATGGCGTCGACGGTCTGGTTGATCGCGTCTGTTATGGCGGTGTTGAACCCCGGATACGCCAGGAACTGGTCTACCGCCGGGCCGACTAGGTCAGCGAGGGCGCCGGTGAACTTCGCATCGGCTAGCAAGGCACTCACGGCGGCGCCGAACGGGGCGCCGATGGCATCGCCGATATAGGACTGGACGACCGGGTTGGCCGCCAGGTCGCTGATCAATGTGGTCACGATCGTGCTCAGCGATTGCTGAACGGTGGGATCGCTCAACAGGGTGGTGTCGACGGCGTTGAGGCCGTCGGCGATGGTCGCCTTCAGCGCGTTTTGGATGTCGGTGTTGGTTTGCAGTGTGGCCACGATGGTGGGTAGCACGG
>CAZCHU010000007.1:45287-48771 GCA_964498215.1 uncultured Mycobacterium sp.
AGACCTGGTCTGCGGCGAACTGTTGGATGGTGGTGTCGTCGATGAGGTCGGTGACGGTGTGTTCGGCCACCGAGCTGAGGGCCTGGATCAGGGTGGTGTCGCCGAGTAGTTGTGTCACCAGGTCGGTGACGGTGGTTGCGGCGGCGTTTTGGATGTCGGTGTTGGTTTGCAGTGTGGCCACGATGGTGGGTAGCACGGTGGCGGGGTCTTGTCCGGCGACGATGGCGGTGGCGAGTTGACCGGCGGCGTCGGCGAGTGCGGGGATGACTCCGGTGTGGTCGAGCAGGTCGGGCAGGATCGAGGCGGTCAGTGCGCCGAGGTCGGCGGCGAGGCCGTCGGTGGCCAGGAGTTGTTGGACTGCGGTGGCTGCGGCGGCGCCGATCGGGGCGGCGATCGGGGTGTCGCCGAGTAGTCCGGTGATCAGGGTGGAGACCTGGTCTGCGGCGAACTGTTGGATGGTGGTGTCGTCGATGAGGTCGGTGACCAGTCCTGTGACAGCGGTGTCCAACGTTTGCAGCAGGGAAGGATCAGAGAGAAGCGCTTCCACCGTGTCGGACGCGACCTCGCCGGCGGCGTCGACCAGTGCGCCGCCACCGGACAGCGGGGTACCGCCCAACCCGGTCAGAATGAGGTTGAGCAGGTCGGTGGCGAGTTCCTCACTGACCCCGGGTTGGCTAAGAAACGTGACGAGCGCCGATCCGGCCTGATCGGCCAGGTCGGTCCCGGCTCCGGACAGGATGACGACGACGGCGTCACTGACTATCGCGCTCACACTCGCGGTGGCCGGGTTGTCTTCGCCTAGCAGGGTGGTTGCTATCAATTCGCCGACATACGCGCCGAGGGCATCAGGGTTGGTTGGGTCGGCCCACGACGGGGTAGTGGCCCCGATCAGCACCTCTACCGCATCAGTGGCGGCGTTGCCGAACGCCTGCTGTACCTCTGAATTACCCAAGAACGAGGCCAGCCCATCCTTGAGTGGTTCGCCAATCAGATCGATGAAGGCTTGCTTGAAGTTGAGGCCGTCGTCGACGAGGTAGTAGATGAATTCGACGACCTTCTCCACATTGGTTGGGAAGGGGATGGCTTCAAAAACCGGAACCATGGCATTTGCGACGGCCGTGTCGCCGAATGCCTGTTCAACGAAATAGGCCGCCGCGTTGCCGGCGGCGACCTGAAGATCTGAAGGCAGGCTGGCCAGGGCGCTGTTGTCGGCGATTACCGAAGAGAGCGTCTGGAGGGTGTCGACATTGGTGGCCAGCTCTTGTATCGAGGACGGCACGGTTTCAAAGTCGCCGAGCAGGGTCGCGCTCAGCAGGGTGAAGCCTGCGGCACCGATTATTGGGGCGAGGGGCGCCGCCGAAGGATCAATAAGGGTGACCAAACCAGCAATGCCATTGGTGATATCGGTTCGGAACAATTCCAGGGCGTCGCACACCAGGTTGAGCCCGCAAGACCCCACCGACGTGGCTGCGGCGACCGGGGCCGCGCTGCCGAGTTCGTCGTCGGCTTGGCCGATTTCGCGGCGCGCGAATGCAGCCGTCGTCCACACCAGCGGCGCCAAGGCGGGCAAGCCCGAATCGCCGTCGGCGGACAACCCCAGCCACGACGCCACCTCATCGATCAGCCCGTCGGACTCCGTGGGCTGCGGCGCTGCGGTCAGCACCGGCATCACGACATCTGTCTCTGGGGCTTCCACGTCTGTCTGCGGGGCTTCCACGCCGCCGACAACCGGTGCAGCCGGCGCCGACACCGAATCGGCTTCCTCTATAGCAGGTACAGCGACCGGAGCTAGGTCAGCGTCATCGACCTCGGGGGCGACCACCGCCGTAAGCGGCGGCTCGACCTCGTCTTCCGACGACGAGCCCTCCGAGGACGCCGAGTCTGACCCACCACCGGAAGCCCCCGACGGGGCGGACTCGGCAGAGGAATCCACCGAGTCGGACGACGACTCGGCCGAGCCAGCGGCCTCGTCGGAATCGGTATCAGCTCCCAGGCCGACACTTGAAGCTTCACCGGAATCTTCATCCGGGGACTCGTCTACGACCTCGTCGGTGAGGTCGTCCGCGATCTCATCTGGGATGTCAGTGTCGGCGTCTGAGGCGTCGTTGTCACCGTCGTCTTCAGAACCACCACCCGATGCCTCGTCGTCGGAGTCTGCCGGCTCCGAGGCATCAGCGCCCGCCGTCTCTGCACCCGTTCCCGACGATGCAGAGCCGGGTCCTGAGCCTGAGGAGTCCGATTCAGATCCCGGTGACGAACTCGACGAACTCGACGAATCAGGGTTATCGGCGAACGCCACCGCGGGCCACGATGCGATTGCCGCGCCCACGCCCAAGGCGACCGCCAGCGCGCCGACCCGACCCACGTAGCCTGCGTAGCTCGACCTCTCGGAGGGTTGAGTTGGTCGACGGTCAATCGAACGAATCGGAAACGCTCGAGTGGTCCTGCCCGGGGAGTTGGCGGTGGTGCTGGCGTGGGGCCGCGGCGAGGTGGGGGACTGCTCCATGGGAGGTGCCTCTCGGGTGTGGGCGAACTGTACTAATGCAGGAACCATCACGGCTGTTTGAGGTGTGACAAGTCTGTGATAAGTCATGGTCGGGACTTGGCGGGTCGAGATCGCGGTGTCGACTTGCGGACCTCGAATAAATGGGCGGATGCCAATGCCTCCGCAAACGCGTATCGCCGACTGGGGCGCCACGCTGAACCATCAACCTGTTATAGCTGACGACCCGGGCCCTTCGTTGCAGAATTGTTACAAGCCAGTTCGCGCGGCGCGGGCAATGAGCACGGTGTTAGTGGGTGTGTAGTTGCTCACCCGTTTCAAGGGCCCCAACCGTCGTCGTGGCAACGCTTCCTCGGCGCCGTATATCGGCTAAGTTTTTGCCAACCAGCGATGCGCTAACATTCCGCCATGGCGGACTATGCGGTGGCCGGAGTGACGAGTGTGGCGCTGCTGGTTTTGCTGGCGCTGATCGTGGCCCTGGTTGTGGTCCGAATGCGCGCGGTGGCTGTGAAATGCGGGTGCTGTGGTCATCGCCAAAGGCTTCGGGTAAGCCGGAAGGCTACGTTCACCTGCAAACGATGCAAGAAGACCTTGCCGCGGCGACTGGCAGAACCGATAGTTCGCTAGTCGCAATCGCGAAAACGATCCGGTCTCACCGGATCGGGCAAATCCGCCATGTGGCCGGAACGGTCGCCGTATGCTCCCCTTGCACACGCGTAACAAAAAGATCACAAACCACAATAGTTACCCGGAGTTAGCGATGCAGAAAAGGACGCTGTTCGGTGCCGCCGCGTTGGCGCTTGGTTGCATGTCTCTGCCACCGAGCAGCCCTCCGGCATTCGCAGTCCCCGGCGAATGTATGACGACTACGTTCGCTGGCTTTGGCGGCGGATTCTGCGACCAGGCGCCGCTAGCGGACGGCAGTTTCAGTCACTGCGAGTCGGCAACCGCGTTCGGGATCAGTCATCAACGGTGTTATCA
>CAZCHU010000008.1:0-8268 GCA_964498215.1 uncultured Mycobacterium sp.
GGAAACCAAGGTGAGCCGTCAGTGGTATGAGCACCCGTCGTTGATCCTTCAGGCCAAGAGTCTGTCCAAACTCCGCGATGACCTGCGCGAAAAGAATCTTTTCGAGGGCGAAGGCATCCGACCGGACGAAGACCTCGGCAAGCCGACTGACGAAGAAAAACGCGCACGCACCCCCGACGGCAGGTTCAACGATCTGGATGAACCCTGGATGGGCGCCAAGGGCACCGGATTCGGCCGGAATATGCCCCTCGAGAAGACGATTATTGACCGGAAGCGACTGCTCGAACCCGATCCGCGAGTGATCAGTAGGCGGCTGATGGCGCGCGACGAGTTCAAGCCTGCCGGAATCATCAACGCACTGGCCGCGGCGTGGCTGCAGTTCGAGAACCACAACTGGTTCTTCCACGGCGACGGCGTTCCCGACAAGACGATCGACATCAAACTGCGCGAGGGTGATGACTTCCCCGAGGACCCAATGCGGATCCGCTCCACGATTCCGATGCGCGGCGAAATCAAGGACGGCTGTCCGGCCCCAATGTTCGCCAACTCTGAAACACATTGGTGGGATGGATCTCAGGTCTACGGCAGCGGCAAGGAACGCCAATCCGAGGTCCGCACCTTCGTCGATGGCAAGATCAAAGTCAACGACGACGGAAGATTGCCGAAGAGCGACATCCCAGGCGTCGACCTGACCGGCTTCCAGGAGAACTGGTGGGTGGGCGTCGGACTGCTGCACACTATGTTCGCTCGCGAGCACAACGCGGTTTGCGATGCGCTGAAGAAGGCGTATCCCAGCCTGGACGATCAACGCCTCTTCGAGCTCGGTGTGCTGGTGGTTTCCGCGCTGATCGCCAAGATCCACACCGTGGAGTGGACGACGTGCGTGCTGCGCCACCCGGCGCTTCAGATCGGCATGAACGCTAACTGGTACGGCGCGCTTGGCGAGACGTTCAAGGACCGTATCGGTCGGGTCGGTGACAGTGAGTTGCTGTCCGGCATTGCCGGCTCCCCCGTTGATCACCACTCCGCGCCGTTCTCGCTGACCGAGGAGTTCGTCGCGGTTTACCGGATGCATCCGCTGATTCCCGACGATTGGAACTTCTTCTCGCTGGCGTCGGGCGAGCACCTTGAGCACCAGTACTTCACCGAGCTTCAGGGCCGCCACACGCGCGACTTCATGGACCGCATGGAGATGGGCGACATGTGGTACTCATTCGGCGTTGCCAGCGCCGGTGCCGTGTGCCTACACAACTACCCGAATGCGCTGCGTCAGTTGACCCGGGTGGACGGTCAGATCACGGACCTGGCCACACTCGATATCGTGCGCGATCGCGAACGTGGGGTGCCCCGGTACAACGACTTCCGCGAGGCGCTGCGCATGCCGCGACGCAAATCGATCGACGAGATCACTCCGAACGCGTTGTGGGCCAAAGAAATCAACGAGGTCTACAACGGAGATGTTGACGCCGTCGACCTGCAGATCGGAATGCAAGCCGAGCAGCCGCCGAAGGGATTCGGTTTCTCTGACACGGCATTCCGCATCTTCATCGTGATGGCCTCGCGACGCCTCAAGAGCGACCGCTTCTTCACTAATGACTTCACGCCGGAGACCTACACGCAGGTCGGCTTCGACTGGGTCAACCGCACGACAATGAAGGACGTGCTGTTGAGGCATTATCCCGAGCTCGAAACGGTGATTGGCGATGCCGAGCGCGTGTTCGCGCCCTGGCCGAAGCTCGGCGCCCCGGTGCCCGGAAAGAAGAATCGGGTCGTCCAGCTTGCGGATTCCGTACGCGCCTACATGCCTTGGGGGTAATTGACTGTGGCTGATGACTTCCCGCACGCGTCCGTTCTGGAAGGCATCCGGTTCACGGCGCAGATCGGCGCGCCCAACGTGATCCTTGGGTTGTTCAACAAGAGGGAACTACCCACCAGGATCGCCTCCACAGTGGGTGCCGACTACCTCGGATACCGGCTGGTCGAAGGGATGGTGCGCAGCTACGGTCCGGGGCCCTTCTATGTTCGGGTCGCCCGCGACGAGACGCTGCTGCTGCATGACCCGGCCGATCTGAAGTTCGTCTTGAGCAGCTCCCCCGACCCCTTCGCTTCTGACCTAGAGCCCAAGCGCAAGGGGATGGCGGCGTTTCAGCCCGATGCACTGACGATTTCGCGAGGCCGGGAATGGGAGGACAGGCGGCGATTCGCCGAGGCTGTTCTCGACAGCGACAAGAAGATGCATCGTTTGGCACAGCCATTCGTTGACGTCGCCGCTGAAACCGCCAAACAGCTTGCCTCGGTGACGATTCGGTGGCAGGACTTCAATGCGGCCTTCCAGCGGATGACGCGCCGCGTGGTCTTCGGCGATAGGGCCGCAGACGATACTCGCCTCACCGAGGTCTTAGGCGACCTGATGTCGGCGGGCAACAAGATGCCCGGTGAACCCGCGCCCCAGTACGGTGAGTTCCTCTCCATGATCGACGGATATCTGGACGCCCCGGAGCCGGACAGCCTGGCTTCGCTGATTCCGCAGGCCCCCACGGCGCCCGACGTCACACCATCCGGTCAGGTGATTCACTGGCTGTTTGCCATGGGCGATACATTGGCGGCCAACGTCTTCCGCGCCCTCGGTGCGCTCGCCGCTCATGGCGAGCAACGCCACGAGGTAGAAGTCGAGATGGCTAATCGAGACATCACGTCCGCGGCTGGCATCGTGTCTCTCGACTACCTCGCCGGATGCCTGTTCGAGGCGATGCGACTCTGGCCGGCAACGACGATGTTCGGCCGGGTGGCTACCCGCGACGTCGAGTTCCCTAACGGCGCCGTACTGCCCGCAGGTGGTCAGGTCCTCATTTACAACGTGTTCAACCATCGCAACCGTGACCGTATCCCCTACGCGGACCGGTTCTCCCCAGGCGAATGGGTCAGTGGTGATGCCGGCAGCGACTGGTCGTACAACTTCTTCAGTCACGGGCCCCAGGTCTGTCCGGGCATCGGCCTGTCGATGCTGCTCGGCCAGACGGTGCTTGCCCACCTTCTGGACGCCGGGGTGCCCGCCGTCACCGGAACCAGCATGGATCCAACCAAGCCGCTCCCCCACAGCCTCGATCTGTACGGGTTCAGCGTTGATATCGAATCACGTTGGTAGCAACGCACTTCCACCTCCCGCGGGACGCATGATGTCCATCGGCTCGACGGGTTAGCCCGTCTGGCCTGTTCAGAGGCCCTCGGCGTCCTCGGAGTTGGATTCGGCGGAACGGGATGCGCCATCGACGGCAACCTGGTCGGCCAGTTCCAGCCCCGCGCCGGCATACACGTTGAAGGCGATACCCACACCGTGGTCTCTGGCCCAATTCACCTCATCGTCGTATCGGGCGACCGCGGCGACCTTTCCGCTGAACCCGGACTCGCGCAAGCATTCGAGCGCCGTGACGTTGGCGCCGTGACGCGGCATGGCCAACACCGCGATGCGCACAGACCCGGAGCGTCGCAACCGGTTCCAGAAATCCAGGTCGGTGGCGTCGCCTTCGATCACTCGCAGGCCCTGGGCCGCGAGCCGCTCGATTCGGGGTCCGTCGTAGTCGACACCGACTACCCGGAGCCCGTAGTGGTCGGTCAGGCGCTGGTATGCGGCGAACCCGACCCTGCCCATCCCGATCACCACCACTTCGGCGCGATCGGCATCGCCGGGGCGTTCCTCGGGGTGCAGACTGCGTTCATCCTGGGGGGGAAGCCGCGCCGCGATCTTCTCCACCATCAGATGCCCACGCCCATTGACCAGTGCCGACACCACGAAACTCAGTGCCACGGCGATCGACATCTCCACCAGCCAGGCCGGTGCCAGCAGCCCGGCTGAGACCCCGACTGACACGACGATCAATCCGAATTCGGAGTAGTTCATCAGGCTCAGCCCGGCGAGTAGGGCGGTGCGATATCTCAGCTTCATCCGCGACAGCAGCAATACGTACCAAGCACCCTTGAAGGGCAGCAGCACCAGCATCAGCAGCGCGACACCAATAGTGGGCAGATCCGGCAGCCCGCTCAGACCGATCGAGACGAAGAAGCCCACGAGCAACAGTTCCTTGATGTGGAACAGCGAACGGGCAAGCTCGGAGGAAGCCGGGTGCGACGCCAGGAGCACCCCAATCACCAGCGCTCCCAGGTCACCTTTGAGCCCCACGGCAGAGAACAGCGCGTACCCGGGCACCAACGCCATCACGATTCCGAACAGTGACTGCATCTCGCCGTGACCCAGTCGACTCCAGATCCTGCGTAGTACCCGCGTCAGCGGCCACAGGCCGACCAACGCCAGCGCCCACAGGCTGGGTAGGTGACCGCCGGTAGCAGTCAGGAAGACCACGGCGATGAGGTCCTGCGTCACCAGGATGCCGATGGCCACCCGGCCGTAGAGAGCGTGAGACTCCCCTCGCTCCTCGAGAACTTTGACCACGAAGACCGTGCTGGAGAACGACAGCGCGAAGGCGAGCAGCGCAATCGTTTGTAGGCTCTGCCCCGCGAGCATTGCCACCCCGACCACCGAGGCAAGCCACATGGCCATACCCCCGAGGACCACGCTGACCAGCATGTGCGCCGATGTCGTGAGCCAGACTTCACGGCGCAGCAGTATGCGAACGTCGAGCTTGAGACCGATGGCGAACAGCAGCAGGGTGACGCCTAGGTCGGCCAGCACCTCCAGCTGCGGCAGTTCCTCGACATGCAGGGCATTGATGACGAATCCCGCCGCCAGGAACCCGACCAGCGGGGGCAAGCGCACCGCCATCGCAAGGCCGCCGAGCCCGAACGTGATGACGAGATAGATTGCGACAACTGTCATGCGGTCCCCCTGCTCGCCGACTTGAGTCAGTCGGAGCTAGATTTGGAGTCGAGACAAGAACGGTTCGGCTATATCGACTGAATGCGTTACGGCGGCCTCGATGCCGGCGGCCACACCCGTGGCGAGCGTCTGCACAGACATGCTGGGAGCGCCCAGGTTTCGATCGAGCGCGGCAACCTCCGGTAGGTACGGCAGGTGCAACCAGCCTGCGCGGATCGGCAAGTTGTTGGTGGCGATGTGGTGCAGCATCCCATACATCAGATGGTTGCAAACGAAAGTGCCAGCGGCGTCCGACAGGTCAGCGGGAATGCCAGCGCGACGCATCGCCAGCACCATGGCGCGATTGGGCGTGGTGGCCCAGTAGGCAACGGGGCCGTCGGCCGCGGTCGGTTCACCGCTGAGAATCTTGCCCGCGGTGTCGGCCACGCCGTAGCGCGCACAGTCGTTGACGTTTTGCGCCAGCCGTTCGACGGTGATCATGGCCCGGCCGCCGAATTCCCCAAGCATGATCAGCACGTCGGGCTCTTCTTCCTCTACCGCCTGTACGGTGGCGGCGACGGACTCGAAGTAGGCACCCGGAACAATCCGCGACACCACCGACGCGCCGGCAATGCTCTTTCCATCGACGGCTTCGGCCGCCAACTGAGCAGGGTTGGTCGGCGTCATGGCATATGGGCCGAAACCCGTGACTAGCACTTTGGACATGCGGGCGCCTCCACGTCTGTACGTTGATCTGGGCCGATCACAGTGCGATGGTCGTCATGGGGCGTTTACTCGCCCGGGCTCTCGGTCCCACGTGGTGGTCTGGCCTACTGAGCGTCGCGCGACTGGCGTAAGCGGGTCGGCGTTGATGGGCGCCCAGCCCAGACGCATCAGCGTCTGCGGGTAAGCCTCGCCCTCGAATACCTCGCAGGCCAGCGCCAGCCGATCGCGAGTATGCCGCAGCGGCTCTGTCAGCGGGCAACTCGCCAGACCCATCTCGGTAGCCGACAAGGCTATTTGGCTCAAGGTCTCACCCGCTCGCAGTCGCATGGAATCGGTATCGGTCTCGGTGGCGAGCACCACCATCGCGGCATTGTCGGTGTCGGAACCGGTTGCGCTGACCGCTTCCCCGCCGTACCGAAGCGCGACATCGCCTCCGCCGAGCCGGGCCCATCGGACCTTGGGAACCACGCCCAGCGCCACGTTGGATCGCGCGGCGCGGATATGGAAAAACTCCAGCGTGCCCGCCGGAATCGACTGCGCGCTGTAGGGGCGACGGTCGGCCCTCCGCCTGGGAATGGCGGCAGATAATTCGATATTCAATTGGCCCGCAGGCATTTCAATCAATTCGATCAACGCCAAATGACTGGCATCATCGGGATCGGGAAATCGTCGGACCCGGGGGTACCAACCTTGGGCGGCCAGCGCGGTGACGCAGTGATCCAGCACCGCGCCACAGCTGAGGAGCACGTCGCGCCGGGCGGCGTCAGTGTCACCGAGTTGGCGACTCCAGTCAGCGTAGAGATCCAAGCCGCCATGACCGACCCGCCAACGCCAGGGCTGCGAATTCTGGGCTGACGGGGCGCGCGCGGCGAGATCCAGCGCGCTCTCCAGCGTCGCGGCATCGGGGAAGCTACCTGCCAGAAGTCTCACCTCCACAGACACTGCCCGCGCTGAAGCCACCGTCGGTCTCATCATAGGGCCCGTCGCCAAGCTGCATTAGGGTGCAAGTGCCTATCTGCTCGGGCGCGTCGGTCGACAGTCGCCGGAGACGGTGCCGACGAACAGGAGAGCGCTGTGAGACCGAGCGCACCGGCAGAGCCCGACCAGTTGAAGCGCCGGCAGTTGCCGTTCTGGGTTGCGCTAGCCCTGTCGGTCGCCACCGTCGGGCCCACGCTGGCTATGGCGGGCAACGGCCAGGGCTTGATCTCCACCGTGGGCAAGGCCGTGCCACTGGTCTTCGCGATCGGCCTGATCGGGGTGGCCTTGGTCGGGTACAGCTTTGTCCGGCTGACCCGCTATCTCAACCACGCCGGCTCTGCCTACGCACTGGTGGGCGGTACCGTCGGACCGCGGACCGGATTCTTCTCCGGCTTCGCCATGCTGGGGGCCTACGTCGGCTTCTCAATCGGCACTCTGGCCTTGACAGCAGCCTTCGCCAACGCCTTCCTCGCCGAGGTGCAACACGGCGTCGAAGACCCCTATCAGCTGCCGTGGCTGGTTCCGGTGCTCATCGGTGCGGCGTTCTCGTTGCTGCTCACCGGTCGCGACGTGCGACTCTTGGCCAAGATTCTGCTCGCCATCGAAGGCTTGGGAATCATCGCCATGGTCGTGCTAGCGACAGTGATCTTCGCCCGTGGTGGGGGGACACCGACCGGGATCGACTTCAGCACCTTCTCCATGTCTGAGGTTGCGCCGTCGGCGGTCCTGGGCGGTGTAGTCGCGGCTTTTCTATCCTGGGCCGGGTTCGAGGCGTGCACGTCAATGGGTGAGGAGACCAATGACCCGCGGCGAAACATCCCGCGCGCACTGGCCGGAACGCTGCTGCTCACCGGCGCCCTGTTTGTGACGGTGATGTTCGCCCAAACCATTGGGTTCGGCACCGACCAGGCTGGGCTGAGCGCCTTCGAGCGGTCGGCCAACACCCTTGGCGAACTGGCCGAAACCTATGTCGGGAAATGGTTCAGCCTGATGGTCATCTTCACCGCCACGGTCGGGGCGTTCGGTTGCCACATGGCGACAGCCTCGACCTCCGGCCGGATGCTTTTTGCGTTCGGGCGGGACGGGTTCGGCCCGAAATCCTTGGCCCACATACATCCCCAGAGCGGCGGTCCCCGCCGCGCCACCTGGGTGGTCGTCGCCGTCGCGGTGGCCGCCAACCTTGCCTGCGGCGCGACCGGATGGCCGGCCGCCGACACCGGCAACCGGGCGATAGACACCTATCTTCTGTTCGCCCTAGCCGGATCGGTGTGCCTCATGGTGTGCTATCTCCTGGTGGAAGTCGCCGCCGTCTGGTTCGTCGGTGCGCCCAAGTTCACGGTGGTGCACGGCGGTACCGGCAAGCTGGCCGGTTTGACGCTACCTACCCTGGGTGCGGTGGTGATCGTGGCGGTAGTGTGGTTCAGCGTAAAGGACGCAACAACGTGGCTAGCCGCTCCACTGATCGGATTATATTGGTGCGCAATTGGTTTGGCTATCGCGCTCGGCGCATCACGGATCGCTAAGCAGGTGGGCCTGGCACTGGCCACTGAATTGGAGTTAGGCTCCAACGCCATCGATATTCCGGCAGGGTTATCTAGGGAATCCACATGACTGAAACAGCGCGTGAAACCGCGTTCTGGGACCTCGCCACGGACTACCTGGCCAGTAACGACATCGAGGAGGGCACCCTCATGGGCAGCCCATGTCTACGACTATCCGGTGATTTCCTGGCCACCATCCACCGCAAGACCGGT
>CAZCHU010000008.1:8368-13032 GCA_964498215.1 uncultured Mycobacterium sp.
GGACAGTCACGGTATCGGCACGACCACGAAGATCTGCATGCCGGTTTTGTAGGCTTTGGCTATGCCGCTCAACGACGGTGACATTTTCGCCGGTTACACCATTCAGCGGCTGCTCGGCGCCGGCGGCATGGGCGAGGTCTACCTCGCTCGACATCCGCGACTGCCCCGACTGGACGCGCTCAAGATTCTGACCGCCGACGCCACGGGCGACGAGGAGTTCCGAGCCAGGTTCATTCGCGAGGCTGAACTCGCCGCGACCCTCTGGCATCCACACATCGTGGGTGTGCACGACCGGGGCGAGTTCGACGGTCGGCTGTGGATCTCGATGGACTTCGTGGACGGCACCGACGCCGGGCATCTACTCGAGAAGCAGTACCCCTCGGGGATGCCTCTGGACTACGTCATAGAGATTGTGACTGCTGTTGCCGAAGCGCTGGACTTCGCCCACGAACGACGTCTGCTGCACCGCGACGTCAAGCCGGCCAACATCCTGGTGACCACCCCCTCGGAAGGCACCCGGCGTCGAGTGTTGCTGACCGACTTCGGCATTGCCCGCGAAACCGACGACATGAGCGGTCTCACCGAGGCCAACATGGCGATCGGAACCGTAACCTACGCGGCACCCGAACAGCTGACCAGCAAGACCCTCGACGGCCGGGTCGATCAGTATGCACTGGCGGCTACCACCTTTCATCTATTGACCGGCACCCCGTTGTTCGACAACTCCAACCGGGCTGTCGTGGTCGGTAACCATCTCCACACGCCGCCACCTAAGCTTTCCGAGCGCCGACCCGACCTCGCCCACCTCGATGCGGTGCTGGCAAAGGCCCTGGCCAAAGATCCTGCTGACCGGTACCCGCGATGTCTCGACTTTGCTCAAGCACTCGCCGTACAACCGAATGCGGCGACCGACAACCGGACTAACGCCGACGGCGATGCTCACGCCACCGTCGCTCACACCGCCCCTGTCAACAGGGCAGATGAACTCGATCCGCCGGTGCCAACGCAACCATCGCACACCAGGCGCCTGGACATGATGACGGTGCTCGGAACCGCGCGTGCGATACAAAAACAACCCCTCGCACCCGGTGAAACCGAGGAGGTCTGGTCCTTCCGCGTGGAGCGCTACGACTCCACCGGGAAAGCACACACCGTGGTTCCGGTGCAACTACGTGGCAGCTCCATCACGGGACAGCTTTCCGATGGAGACGTAGTGGAAGTCAACGGCTTCTGGGACAACCGCACCCTGTTCGCCGACGGCGTGGTCAACCATTCCGCTGGTACTCGACGGCGGTCCCCCGCGGCCGCGTTCAAGGTCAAACCAGCCAAACCCTCCTCACCGCCCTCCGCACCGAAGTCACACAAAGCGTTGGTAACTGTCCTGGTCGCCGTGTTCGCAACGATCGCCGTGACCGCCGTCCTGGTCACCGGAGGTTTCGGGCTGTGGTCGGGCAGCAGCCCAGGGCAGATCGTCACGCCAGAGCAAGCGACCGTGTTCTCCCCCGGGGGTTCACCGGACCATCCCGGACAAGCCGATCTGGCCATTGACGGCAATCCGGACACGTCGTGGCCCACCGACACCTACCGGGACGCGGCACCGTTCCCCACCTTCAAGGAAGGCGTGGGATTGATCCTGGAGTTGGCCAAGCCGACCGCACTGAGTCAGGTGACGATCGACGTGCCGAGCACCGGCACCGAAGTGCAGATACGCGCAGCAGACAGCCCCTCGCCTGCGAGTCTGTCGGACACCACCGAACTGACCCCCGTCGTGTCGCTGGAGCCGGGAAAAAACACCATCACCGTCGATAACGAGAAACGAACATCGAATGTTCTGGTCTGGATTGCGAAATTGGGTAAGACGGACGGGCAGAGCCGCACGCAGATCTCGGACATCACACTGCGGGCCCGCTAGGCTGTCCGCACTCCCGACACATCGGTCGACAAAGGGCCCGGCTAGAGCTTCGGCTATTGGAAGCGCAATTCCTTACCCGCTGAATTCGTCATTTTCCTGCGAAAAGGCTTCACGACGGCCCGATATGGGATCGAATGGCACCCACGAGTGAAAGAAAACCGGATGGATTGCGTAGTGGTCGATCAAGGTGGTTGAGCAGTATGGGGCGCACGACGCGTCCGACACGTTCATGCCGATAGGCCGCAACGGGCCAGAGCCTATGGCAGACAAGGAAACCCAGACAGTCCTCGTGGTCGACGACGATTCGCGGCTGCGTGATTTGTTGTGCACAGTGCTGGCTCCGCTGGACTGTGCGGTCATCCCGGCCGCTTCGGGCGAAGAGGCGCTTACCGAATTGCTGCAGCGCAAGGTTGCCGTCATCGTTCTGGACATCAACATGCCGGGGATGGACGGGTTCGAAACTGCTCAACTCGTTCGGGATACCGACGAAATGGCTTCCACTCCCATCATCTTCCTCACTGGCCAGGCAGCTCAGGACAGCGATCTGGAGCGAGGCTACGATCTGGGCGCAGTCGACTTCCTGGTCAAACCGGTCTCCAGGCATGTGCTCTACGCCAAAGTCAAGGCACTGCTGGAACTTGATCAATCCTTCGCCCGACTGCGACGCGAAGCGGCGAACCTGCACGAGCAGCAGCTCCAGGCCGCGCGCTCCGCGGAGATCCGGCAGCGCGAAGAGTTGGCCTTCACCCGACGGCGAGAACGACTGACCAACATCTTCGCCGAAGCCAGCATCGATCTGGCCTCCTTGGAGAAAGCCATCGTCACCGAGTTCAGCCACCTGTTCAACGCTGATTGTGTGCTTCGCCTGACGTCTCCTGGTCACAGCTGGCATGAGGCCTCCTCACATGCGGAGTCCGGCGGCTCCTCCCCCAGGTTGGAAGCATGGCTGACCGAACGCCTGGTCCACGGCGATCCACAAGAGACCTCCTACCAGGAGATTCTCGTCGAGGAATTGACCGCCCGCGGTAAGCGGGTGGGCGCCCTCTGCGTCGGCCGGACTGACGGACCGCCGTTCTCCGAGATCGAGTCCGCGTTGTTTCGAGGGGGGTCGACGGCAGCAGCGCTCGCTGTCTCCAACGCAACGCTCTACCGGATCCAAGCCGAGTACGCCGCGGTCATGCAGGCGACCGGCGACGCAATCCTCGCAGTGGACGCGTCAGGAACGATCCGCAGTTTCAACAACGCGGCGACCAGCTTGTTCGGCGTAGATGACGAGACGCTGCTGGGTCGATCCATCCTCGAATTCGCCGCTGAGACCCACCGGGACCGACTGCGCGAGCAACTCGATTTCACCTTGGCCGAGCACCAGGAAATCTCGATGGAGATGGCCTGCGTCTCCAACGACAGTCGCCGTATCGAGGTCGTCGTCACACTGTCCCCAATCGGCGATTCCATCGAGCTTCACGTGGCCGCAGTGGTCCACGACCTGACCAAGATCAAGCAGGCGCAAAAGGAGATCAGACACCTCGCCAGTCACGACCCCCTCACCGACCTGGCCAATCGACGGGAACTCAACGATCGACTCGCCGCCGTCGTTCTCCAACACGAGGTGATGGACGACATGGTGGCGTTGATCTACATGGACATCAACCAGTTCAAGCTGGTCAACGATACCTACGGCCACGACACCGGGGACGAACTGCTTCTCGAAGTAGCCACCCGACTACGGTCGGCGGTCCGTCCCGACACCCTCGTGTGTCGTGTCGGTGGGGACGAGTTCATCGTCGTGCTCGACCAGGTTCCATCGACGAGTGCAGCGGCGACGGTGGGCAACCGAATCCTGAACCAGGTACAGGCTGAACCGGTGCGTTGCAAGAATGCCACACTCCAGCCTTCTCTCAGCATGGGTATCTCCTGCCTCGGAGACAGTGCCCGCACGGCCGAGGAATTGCTGTCCCAGGCCGATCTGGCGATGTTCGAGGCGAAGAAGAACCGGCTGCGCGAATGTGTGGCCTACACCGACCTGATCGGATCGCAGCACCGGGAGCAGGCACATCTTCGAGCCCGCATGACCGACGCCATTAGGCAGTCGGAATTCCGCATGGTGTACCAGCCGATCGTCAACGCCGAGACCGGATCGCTGTTCGGCCTCGAAGCTTTGATTCGCTGGCGGGTGGACGGCGAGGAGGTACCCGCCGGCGAAGTCATCGCGCTGGCTGAGGCAACCAGGCAAATAAGCCTGCTCGGCCATTGGATCCTGCGACGCAGCTTCAGGGACTACCAAACTGTGGGCAGGACTGACCTGCAGCTGCACGTGAACCTATCCCCTGAGCAGCCGCTCGAGACGGATTTCCTCGACGAACTCAATAGCGCCTGCCGGGACACGGGAATAGCCCCGAGCAGCGTCTGCCTGGAACTCACCGAACGCGCCTTCAGCAGAGAGCCGATGCCGGCGTACCTGGCACTACACCAGGCGCGGGACATCGGATTCAGTCTGGCGATCGACGACTTCGGCGTGGAATACGCCAGCATGACCAACCTGCTGCACCTGCCGGTCGACTGGTTGAAGATCGACCGGTCGTTCATCTCCGAGATTCTGACCAACGAACGTGTGCAACGACTCGTCCGCGGTCAGATCGCGGTCGGGTCGTCCATGCAAGTCAATCTGATCGCCGAGGGGGTGGAGAACCAGGAACAGGCGGACTGGCTTCGGGACGCGGGATGTTCTCTGCACCAAGGATATCTGTACGCC
>CAZCHU010000008.1:13132-25313 GCA_964498215.1 uncultured Mycobacterium sp.
GCAAGCCACCGACGAGCGCCGTTTCGCGTTAACCGCATCGTATGCGTTTCATCGTCGCAAAGACCTGCCGAATTCTTTCGAGTTGGGCGACGGCCTGGTCGGGCAGTGCGCGTTGGAGGGCAACCGGATCGAGGTGACCGGCGCTCCCTCCGATTACGTCGAGATCGTGTCGGGCCTGGGAAAAACCAACCCTCTATCGCTCATACTGATCCCGATCAAGTTCGAGTCCGATGTGCTCGGCGTGATGGAGCTCGCCGGACTCCGCCCCTTCTCCGACGATGACATCGAGCTGTTGGAAAGCGTCGCGCTGGGCGCCGGAGTAGCCATCAGCGCGATCGAATCAGCGCAGAAGACGCGCGAGCTGCTGCAGGTGTCGCAGGCACAGACCGAGGAACTGCAGACCCAAGAGGAAGAGCTTCGGGCCGCGAATGAGCAGCTGACCCAACGCGAAGATCAACTGTCGGCGCAAAACGCCGAACTGGAGGAGACGACCGAGGAGTTGCGCTCGCAGCAGGAAGAGCTGCGGGCCAGTTCAGAACGACTCGAGCGACAGGCAGAGTCGCTGGAGATCAAGAACTCCGAGCTCCGCCGCCTCAGCGAGTCCCTGGAGGCAAAGGCAGAAGAGCTGGCCGTGTCGTCGCGCTACAAATCCGAGTTCCTGGCGAACATGTCGCATGAACTGCGCACCCCGCTAAACAGCATCTTGATCCTCGCAGGCCTGCTGACCGACACCGACGAGCCCCTCACTGAAAAACAACAGGAGTTCGCGGAAACGATCGAACATTCCGGAAAAGATCTGCTCAATCTCATCGATGAGGTTCTGGACCTTGCCAAGGTGGAATCCGGGTCCATGCGCTTGGAACGAGAAACGATCGAATCAGAGAAGCTCGCCAGTTTCCTGGAACGGACCTTCCGCCCGCTGGCCGAGGACAAAGGGATCGCATTCCGGGTCGCCCTTTCCGATGGCGCCCCGCGGGAGCTCACCAGCGACTACACCCGGGTGAAACAGATCGTCAAGAACCTCGTGGCGAATGCGGTCAAGTTCACCGACGAGGGATCGGTCACGGTCCAGCTCGCGGGGGCGGCTGACATTCACGGCAATCCCGGTGACCAGTATCTGTCCATCGCCGTTGTCGATACCGGGATAGGAATCGAGGAGAAGGATCATCACCTGATCTTCGAGTCTTTCCAACAGGCAGCCCGCGGCACGACCAGAGACTATGGCGGCACCGGACTCGGGCTGGCAATCAGCCGGGAACTGGCACGCCACCTGGGTGGTGAGATCACGCTGGCCAGCGAACTGGGGCGGGGTTCAACGTTCACCTGCTATCTGCCCGTCGCTGGTACCACCGTCGCCGAGATTGATGGGGCTCCCGAACGTCCGGTCGCATCTCGGAGTGCGACAGCACCGCGGAAACCTGAAGCTGCTCCGGTCACGGCAGCGGTTGCCGAAGCCACCAACGAGCGGGCAGTACAGTCCGAGAACGCGGGGGGCGATTCCGCCGCGCGGTATGACACGGTGGACATCTCCGACATCACCTGGCCAGAGGGCTCAAAACCAGTCCTGCTGATCGTCGAGGACGATCGGACCTTTTCGGGCATGTTGTCCCGCCTGGCGGAGGAATCAGGTTTCAACTCGGTCATCACACCGAGTGGGCGGACCGCGCTAGCCCTGGCCAAGCAACATCAACCGGCTGCGATCACGTTGGACATCGGGCTGCCCGATATGGCTGGCTGGGTGGTTCTGGATGTCCTCAAACATGATCTCGCGACCCGGCACATCCCGGTCAACGTGATTTCTGGATCTGACGACGAAGGCCGCGGCCGCCGGATGGGCGCCATCCAGACGCTGAACAAACCCGTCGAGGTCGCCACCCTTCGCTCGATGTTCGCCGCCACCGCAGATTTCCTCAAGCCGGGTCCGCGGCACGTGCTGGTGGCCGAAGACGACGCCAAGCAACGCCAAGTGGTCCAGCATCTGATTGAGAGCGACGACATCGCGATTACGTGTGTCGGCACCGGTCAGGAAGTGCTGGCGGAACTAGCCGGATCGACATCCTATGACTGCCTGGTCTTGGACCTCGGTTTGCCGGATATGGACGGAATTGAACTCATTGAACGGATTAAGAATCACGTTGAAGAGGCAAGCCTGCCGGTCATCGTCCATACGGGCCGCGAACTGACCACGGCTGAGACCGAGCGACTGGAGGCACTGGCCGCGGCGATCGTGCTGAAGAACGCGAAATCACCCGAGCGACTACTCGACGAAACCGCTTTGTTCCTGCATCGAGTCGCCAATGACATGCCGGACTCGGCCCGGGAGATCCTGTCCAATCCCCGACGGATCGAGGAATCGCTGGAAGGCAACACGGTCCTGCTCGTTGACGACGACGTGCGCAACGTCTTCTCACTCGGCAGCGTCTTGAAGCGCTACGGCATCACCGTGCTACCGGCGAAAAACGGGCAGGAGGGCCTCGATACCCTCGCCGCGCACCCGGAGGTCGACCTGGTGCTGATGGACATCATGATGCCGGTGATGGACGGGTACGAGGCGATGCGCCGGATTCGGGCCGAGGTCCGCTGGCGCAGCCTGCCCGTCGTCGCCCTCACCGCGAAAGCCATGAAGGGTGACCGGCAACAATGTCTGGATGCGGGCGCCTCAGACTACGTCACCAAGCCCGTCGACATGGATCAACTCACCTCGGTGCTCAGAGTGTGGTTGGCCAACCGGCCACGACGAACACCGGCCCCCGCCGAGGGCTGATGAGTGCCCCCGATTGAGAAGTCGGAGTCCACCCGGGCGCGGGAGTTAGCCCGGATCGAAGCGGATGCGTTCTTCTACACGGTGTTTGAGCAGTTCGGATACGACTTTCGCCACTACAGTGACGCTTCTCGGAACCGCAGGCTGACGCGTTTCGTGGAGGGAAATTCATTGGGCACCATCTCTGAGGCGCAAGGACAGGTCCTGCGCGATCCCGAGCTGCTGTCCGCTTTCCTCTCCGCAATGACGGTGAACGTCACCGAAATGTTCCGGGACCCGGCGGTGTTCGCCACGCTCCGCGCAGAGTTGGTGCCACGCCTGGCGACCTACCCGCGGATCAGGGTGTGGGTGGCCGGCTGCGCGACCGGCGAGGAAGCCTATTCCATGGCGATCCTGCTCGCCGAGGCCGAGTTGTTGGACCGGACCACGATCTATGCAACCGACATAGACACCGAGTCACTACGAGTTGCCACCTCGGCGATCTATCCAGCGGACGCCATCATCACCGCTACACGCAACTACCAGGCCAGTGGCGGGAGCAGACCATTCTCCGACTGGTACGTCGCCAGGTATGACCGATGCATTCTCAGTCCGGAATTGCGTCCGCGTATCGAGTTCTTCTCCCACAACCTCGCCACCGACAGCACGTTCGGAGAGTTCCACCTCATCTTGTGCCGGAACGTGTTCATCTATTTCGAGGAGAGCCTGCAGCACCGGGTGGAACAAGTGTTCTGGGAGAGCCTGGCACACCTCGGCACCCTGGTGATCGGTCCGCGAGAAGGACTCACTGCTGCCGGCGCGAAACTGTTCAACCCGCTGCAGCGCAAGCAGGGTTTATACGTCAAGAATCAGAACCCGCATGTTCGCCCCTGAGGTTGTCGTCATCGGCGGTAGCGCTGGTGGGATAAAGGCGCTACGAGGCATTTTCCAGACCTTCTTGCACCCTGGGGCTAGCACCGTCTTCGTGATCTTGCACCGCTCACCGCAGGATTCGCCGCTGGTGGAGGTGCTTCAGGCGTACACCGGGATTCCGGTTCGCGAACCCGACGATAGCCCGTGGATCTGTCCGACCGGAACCGTGACCGTCGCGCCCGCAAGCTACCATCTGCTGGTCGGCAACGACCGAAAGCCGCTGCGAGAACCGCCAACCCCCCTCAGCCGCTACGAGACCGGCTGCGGGGTCCGCGCTCACCTCACGTTGGACGCGCCCGTCGCGTACTCCCGGCCCTCTCTTGACGTGACGATTTCCAGCGCAGCCGAGCTCGTCAACCCGGTAACCGCCGTCTTGCTCTCGTGCGCGAACGAAGACGGGGCCAGTGGATGTGAGGTTGTCAAAGCCGCCGGGGGCAAAGTGGTCCTGCAAGACCCGGCCAGTTGCGAGGCTCCCACCGCGGTGAACGCCGCGATGCGCCGGGTGCAACCCGACCATGTCGCCGATCCGCAAGGCATCGGCAGATGGCTATCGGAAAACGTCGCGCGGGCCCGGTGAACGCCAGCCAAGGCGGTCATCAATTTTCACCAAATTACCCAAACACCGCCGACGTGCGGCATGGTTGACGTCATGGCGAGTCAGATTCCGGGCCCCAAGGACATCAAGGCTGCGGCGCAGGCCGCGGCGGATACAGCACAACTCGTCGCGACGAGTGCCATGCGGATCCCGCCCGCGTCGATCCAACTTGCTGCCGAGATGCCGGACCTCATCGAGAACCTGGCCAGCGCCACCGAACGGCTCAATACGGCAATCGACCGAGCCGAGCGCTACCTGGCACTCGCCGATCCGATGATCCGGACCCTGGATTCGCTGCTGCCGCAATTGGAGGCGCTTGTCGAGACGGGCAACGATCTATACACCGCAGCCTCGTCCTTGCCGGGGGTGTCTGCTCTGGGACGATTCACGACTCGCAGTTCTGAGGATGCACCGACTGGAAAGCCGAAGAAAGGCCGAACCTCCAAGCCGAGGTCGAAGTCGTAGTCGTCGAACGGTCAGCTGAGAAGGGCCGCTCAGGCTGCGTGATCGCCCAGAAGTACTAAACGCGGGATTCGTTGACCGCTGGGCCGGACGCCCCTTTGATGGACGGCGACCAGCGAGCCGGACCGAACCACACCGAGAGGGCCGGGGCCCGCGAAGCGTGCGATCCCCGCCACCTTCAGCGCGAATCCGGCTTTGGCTTGACGGTATCCAACACGGGCGCCAGCACCGAAGACGACAAGTAAGCCCACCAGGCCCGGAAGCGCGCCGGTAGCCAGTGCCCACAGCGACAACGGCACCAACATCGCGCCAAAGGCCCGATCGAACAGCGATTCGTACTCGCCTGCCATGCCGGGTATCGACGCGGGAACAATCTGGCTCGGTGCGGCGAGAGCAGAAAATGCGATTGGGCTCTGCGCCGCGAATACCGAACGTGCGACGACTTCGTCGACCATCTGCTGAGGTGCCATCGGCAGCAGCGGCGCCGCCGCCGGGGGGAACACGGCCATCGGGCCGTCCTCGGCGACCACCATGCGCTCCCGGTGGGCGGGCTGTTCACCGATCAGCGCCGGGACGGTTCCGGGGCCGACTATTGCGTAACCGAGATTTGCTGCAAGGTCTGACGGGAACCGCATGACGGCGGTCGCCGACTGTGCCACGGAATCCATGATGAACTCCACCAGCGCGACCACATCGGAAAACGGGGTTTCGGAAGTGGGTAATGCCCAAAGTGCCGGCGCAATTGCGGCGACAGCATCCCCGAGTGATACGACAACCGTGGTCACGGTGTTTCCGAGCGTCGCGACAACCGTGGTCGAAGTACCCACCAATCCGGTGGTCAACTCCGCAACTACCTCGTTCAACGTCGGCGGCGTACTCGCCGGAACCGGTTCTGGCTCTCCAGCGGGATTGCCTTGACCGGCGGGAACAGGCTCGCTCGCCACCGCAGCAGGCAGTGTCGGCGCACTCCCCCCTCTCGGCGTCAGCGCAACCGGAACGGCGGCCACAGGGTCAGCCTCGCCAGTTCCCGACTCCGGCACGGATACGGCCAGCTCGGTGGTCTCCTCCGCCTCCGAAACCTCCGATGCGGCGGCCGTCGACAGCGGCTCTGCGCTGGATTGATCTCCGGTGGTCTCTGAGTCGACTAGGGCGTCGATGTCAGCGGCAATGTCTGATTCTGCTGACTCTGCATCAGCAACCAGTGACTCCTCAACATCCGCAGCATCCGAGCCGGTTGCCGCGAGCTGGGCGGAATCGTCCTCCCGAGAAAGCAGCGAGTTAGGGGCGCCGAACGATGTGCTGAGGGAATCCCGAATACTCGCTGCAGAAACGCTGGGGGCAGTCGAGGCCGAGTTCTCGGCGCTCGAGCCGTCGGAGTCCGATGAACGTGAGGTCGAATCGCTGCCGTCGGTGTCCGCCACAGCGGTCGCCCCGCCGGCGCTACCGATCAACAGCGCGGTGGAGAGCATCAGGACGCCTGTCGCGGAGCGAAGACCCTGCATAGTCGGAGCCTCCCCTCGAAGCGGATAGGACCAGATTTTCGTCATGCCAACGCCAGCCATTGTCGCATAAGTTCGCTTCTAGGACGATTGGGTTGCCTCAGCAAATATCCCGGAAAACACGAGGCCATGGGTCGCCTCTGGGGAGATTGACAGCGTCGTCACCACGTCCGACGGCTGCACGAACCGACCGGGATCAGGTTGCCACTGGCACCTAGAGATCGGGCAGCAACGGGCACACCCTCGTCGAATATGAGCCGACCTCGGACAACCGCACCCCATCGGGGGCTTCAGCGACACCGATTAACCTCGGCCAAACACTGGCGTCGGGCTGTCTCAACCCGAATCCGATACCGTCGCTGCACGGGCAAGACCCACGATCAGACACTGAGGTGCCATGCATTCTTTCCGCAAAGCCGTTGAAGACCGCGACGAAGCCGCCATCGAGGCATTACTGGCCGACGACGTCGTGTTCACCAGTCCGGTCGCCTTCAAGCCCTACCCGGGTAAGCCCATCACTGCCGCGATCCTGCGTGGCGTGATGCGTGTCTTCACCGATTTTCGCTACATCCGTGAGATCGCCGATGCCAATGGCCACGACCATGCGTTGGTGTTCGAAGCAACAGTCGCCGGAAGGAAGGTCACCGGTTGCGACTTCCTGCACGTCAACGACGACGGGCTGATCGACGACTTCATGGTGATGGTGCGGCCGTTGTCGGGTGCCACGGCATTGGCTGAAGCGATGGGCGCTCAGTTCGACCGCATCCAGCGCGAGGCCCTCGAATCCACCCAACAACTCGGCGGGTAAGTTATCGAATCCCTCAGCGACTGATGCGAGTTCGGACTTTGGGGCGATCAACGAAAGCTGTTGTTGCTCAATGCCAGCCAAGTGCCGCGCCGGTCCAGCCGAGGACTTGGCTGGTCGTTGCGATGAGTGTGGTGGTCCTCACCGTCGCCGTGCTACAGACTGCCGTGGTTCCGGTTATCGGCGTGATCGCCGATCAGCTCGACGTCTCCACGGTTGCGGCCAGTTGGGCGGTGACGGCCAACCTGCTGGCGGCCGCCGCGGCCACCCCCTTGATCGGGCGGCTTGCCGACCTACACCGCAAGAAACGCGTGCTTATCGTCGTGCTCGTCGTCGTGTTGATCGGCTGCCTGCTCGCGGCAACCACGGCGTCGTTGGCATTGCTGATCGTCGCCCGAGTGCTGCAGGCGGCGTCGTTCGCCCTCTATCCGATCAGCATCGCCATCCTCCGCGAAGAACTCAGGCCCGAACGAATCGGATCGGCGATGGCCGTGCTTTCGGGCACGCTCGGGTTCGGCGGCGGTGCGGGCCTGGTGACGGTCGGTCTCCTGATGAGCGGTACCCCCGCATATCACCGCGTCTTCTGGCTCACGACCGCCTTCACCCTGGTCGTCTTGGCGATCGTGCTGTTCGCGGTTCCCGACCGCCCGCCAAGCACCACCGGGACGATCGACTGGCTGGGAGCCGTCGGTCTGGCAGCGGGGCTGACGTCCACCCTGCTGGCAATCACCCAGGGCAACACCTGGGGGTGGGGCTCGCCCGCGACGATCGCCAGTGCCGCCGGCGGAGTCCTCATCCTGTCCGGCTGGTGGGTTTGGGAACAACGAACCACCCGGCCGCTGGTTTCGACCCGAATGCTTTCTCGGCGAACGATGCTGCTCACCAACCTGGCGACCATCTTCGTGGGCATGGGTCTGTACTTCGCGTTCTTGGGTCTCACCCAGTTCGTGCAGATCCCACGGGATACGAACGACCCGGACGGCTACGGCTTCGGTGCCGACGTGCTAGAGGCCAGCGTGGTCTACCTGCTTCCCGGGGCGTTCGCCGGATTCCTCATCGCGTTGATCAGTGGCCGATTCATCGACAGGTTCGGCGCCCGCCCAGTGCTGATGGTCGCTGCGTTGGCAGGGGTCGTCGGTTTTCTGTTCATCGCCTTCGCGCACTCGTCGCCGTGGCAGGTGATCCTGGCCGGCGTCCTCGCCAACGCCTACATCAGCCTGGGCTACGGCGCGCTACCGGCATTGGTGGTCGGTGAAGTGACGGCCGGCGAGACAGGGATCGCGACGAGCATGAACGCGATCGCCCGCACCGTCGGCAGCGCTACCGCCGCCGCACTTGTCGCGGTGTTATTGAGCCGAACCTCCGCCTTCGGCACACCGATGGAGAGCAGCTTTGTCGCGATCTTCATCGCCGGAGCTGCGACCGCGGTGCTGGTGATGCTGCTCATTGCGAGGTCCCGGCCACACACTTCGTCTGCCGGGCCCGTCGCGGCACGCGACGAACTACGTGCCATGAACCACGAGTGGGGCTGAGCGTCACACCAGTCCGGTCAAGATACGCGCACGCCGCCCGAAAATGATCTGTCATCGGTTGCGCACGTCCCTGCGATCCGCGAAGGTGGTTCCACTGCCCCACCGGCTGCTGAGGAGGGCCTGCACTGACCGCCCGTGATCTTCCTTCCCCGATCGACCCGCAGCTGGAGCCCGGGCTGGCCGCGAGGCGAACCTCTCGGCGGCGCTTCATCGGCGGTGGTTGTGCGGCCGCTGCCGCGCTGACGTTGGGTTCGTCTTTCCTATCCGCCTGCCGGTCGGACAGCGGAACATCGAGTTCATCCTCTCAGGACGGCAGTTCCGCCAGCGGCACGCTGCGCATTTCGAGTTGGCCGCTGTACATGGCCCCCGGTTTCATCGCCGCGTTCCAGACCGCATCCGGCATCACGGTCGATTACAAGGAAGACATCAACGACAACGAACAGTGGTTCGCAAGGGTCAAAGGGCCGTTGGCGCGTAAGCAGGACATCGGCGCCGATCTGGCGGTGCCGACGACCTACACGGCGGTGCGGCTGCACCAACTCGGCTGGCTGAACAACATCAGCGACGAAGCCGTGCCGAACAAGAAGAACATCCGACCCGACCTGCTGGAGGCCAGCGTCGACCCGGGCCGCATGTTCAGCGCCCCCTACCTGTCCGGCCTGGTCGGAATCGCCTACAACCGCGCCGCCACAGGACGGGACATCACCACCGTCGACGACATGTGGGATCCCGCGTTCAAGGGCCGGGTCAGCCTGTTCTCCGATCTGCAGGACGGTCTCGGGATGATCATGCTCTCGCAGGGAAACACCCCCGAGAATCCGACCGACGAAAGCGTCCGGCAGGCGATCGACCTGGTCCGTGAGCAGAACGACAAGGGACAGATCCGCAGGTTCACCGGCAATGACTACTCCAGCGGCCTTACAACCGGCAATATTGCTGTAGCGCAGGCATATTCGGGTGATGTAGTGCAGTTGCAGGCCGACAACCCCGACCTGCAGTTCGTGGTTCCTGAATCGGGCGCAACCACGTTCGTCGACACGATGGTCATCCCGTACACCACGCAGAACCAGGAGGCCGCCGAGGCGTGGATCAACTACGTCTACCAGCGGGAGAACTACGCGAAGCTGGTCGCCTACACACAGTTCGTGCCGGTGTTGTCGGACATGACCGCGGCGCTGGAGCGGGTCGATCCGGCCGCGGCCGGCAATCCGCTGATCAACCCGCCCCAGCAGATTCTGGACAAGGCGAAGAGCTGGGCGGCGCTTTCTGACGAGCAGACCCAGGATTTCAATACCGCCTACGCTGCCGTTACCGGCGGCTGACAGATCACTCAGGCCGTGGAGTGTGCCGTTACCGTTACGCGCCCACGTTCAGCCGACCTCCAACGGCACCGTTGTCCGGCCTCCCGTGCGTGCCGCGCCGACACCGGCAGCCACTACAAACCCGATGCCGGCCGCGGCCAGGGGACCAGGGATCTGATGGAGCACCAGCAGCCCGATGAGCATCGCGAGCGCAGGTTCGAGGCTCATCAGGGTGCCGAATGCGGCGGCGGTCAATCGGCGAAGAGCCAGAAGCTCTAGGGCAAAAGGCACCACCGGTAGCAGAACGGCAAGCCCAACACCGATCAGCAGAATCTGCGGAGTCATCCGCTCGATGACGTCGGGACCGATGGTCAACGTGGCAACCAACCCGGCGACCGGCATCGACACCGCCAACCCGTTGATTCCGGCGACCTCGTCTCCGACCCGCTGAGTCAGCAGGATGTACCCCGCCCAGCAGACCGCTGCTGCAAGTGCATAGACAACTCCGACGGGGTCGACCGCGCCGCTCCATGGCTGGGTCAACAACAGAACACCCACCGCGGCCAGACCCGGCCAGATCGTGCGAGCGCGCCCACGACCCCGTGCTACCGCAACACCAAGCGGGCCGAGGAATTCCAGTGCGCTCGCGGTTCCGAGCGGGATGCGGTCCAGTGCCGCCATGAACAACACAGTGATCGCGGCGGTGACGACACCCAGAAGCACGCACATCAGAAAGCTGCTACGGGTGAACGCGGCCCGGCGCGGGCGGACGATGACCAAGAGCAGAATTCCCGCCCACCCCAGCCGCAGCCATGCCGCGCCCTCGACACCGACGTCGTCGATCAGCGTGACGGAGATGGCGAGCCCGAGTTGGACGCACACCATCGCAGCCATCGCCATGACGATGCCGGCCCGCGCCGGATTGCCGGTCATGTCGCGACACCGCCGAGCCATTGGGCCTGCCGACGCACGAAGGTGGCGTCGACCACGGCTCCGTGGCCCGGAACATAGACCGCCGTTTCGCCGCCAGCAGTGACCACCCGCTCGAGCGTGGCGGGCCAAGACGCAAGATCAGAGTGCTCGTCAATGCACGGGTCCCCCGATTCTTCAACGAGGTCGCCGCAGAAGACCACCGCGCGGTCCGCATCGTGGACAACGGCGATGAGATCGTGGTCGGTGTGTCCGCGACCCGGATGGCTGATGGTCGTGTGCACATCGCCGAGTGCGATTACCGCCGCCGCACGCGAGTTTCGAGGAGCTGCCAACGCCGCGAGTGCACGGTCCACATCGCCTGCGTCAGCACCGTGACGCAGTGCGTCGGCGCGCAGGTGCTGACGGCGGTCTGCCATTGTCGCGGCCACCTCGGGTGAACAGTACGTCTGCGCACCGGAGAATACCGAATGACCGAGGATGTGGTCGAAGTGATTGTGGGTCAACAGAACATGGCCCACCTCGCCGCCGGTGAGCGCCACCACGTCCGCGGCGATCGCGCGGGCCTCGGGCAGAGTCGTTCCGGTGTCAACGAGCAGGACCTCACCCCGGTCGTGGACCAGCCCGATCGTGACGTCGCAGAACGGCAACCGGCAGCGGAACACGTGACCCGTCAGCTGCTCCCAGTCGAGATTCAGCGCAGTAGCGATCATTGTTGGCTTCGCCTCACCTCTCGCCATGGTGTCCGAGTGCTGAATTCCGCGGGTTTGCCTCGCGAGCACCTTGGGAACACAGCCCCCATGTTGATCCGACGCGTTGCGCGCCCCATGTTGTCAGCTGTGTTCATCTCGCGCGGGGTCGAGGCCCTGCGAAGCCCGAAACCCGCGACCGATGCGACTCGCCAAACTCTGGAGGGCCTCAGCCAGCTGCCAGATCCGGTCGGCACGACTATCCCGTCGAACGCCGAGACCGTGGCGCGGGTCAGCGCCGCCGTGCAGATCGGTGGCGGCCTGCTACTCGCCACGGGAAAGCTGCCGCGATTGGCATCGGCAGCTCTAGCCGTCAGCGTGGTACCAGCGTCACTGGGTGGACACGCCTTCTGGGAAGAGACCGAGCCTGCGCGTAGGGCGGAGCAGCGGCGCGAGTTTGTCACCGACATCAGTCTTCTCGGTGGCTTGATCATCGCTGCCGTGGATACCGAGGGTAAACCCTCGCTCGGCTGGCGCGGACGGCGCGCGGCGCGCAAGATGTCCGACGCGGCGGCATCGACACTGCCCGGACGCGTGGCGGGTGATTCGCTGGCCGACAGCGCCCTTGCCGAGAAAGTAAGCCACGGACTGCAGGTCGGCGCCGAGCACGGAAGCAGGCTGGCCAACGTCGCGCG
>CAZCHU010000008.1:25413-41333 GCA_964498215.1 uncultured Mycobacterium sp.
TGAGCACCGTTTCGCGCATCTGACGCCGGGGGATGTTCCTGCATGCCCCTGCTCGGTGCGGTAAGTTCGCATCACCGACTTCCGACAGAGAACGGACATCATGACCAGCGACTACCCGCCGCCACCTCCACCGCAGCAGCCTGGCCCCTACGGCCAGCCTGGCTCCTATCCCCCGCCGGGTGGAGGCCCGCAGCCGGGTGGGCTCGGAATACGTTTCGGCGCGCGCGTCATCGACGGCATCATTGTCGCAATCGTCGGCGGCATCCTTGTGTATGCCATCGGAATGTCGTCCAACGTGATGGTCACCGGCCTGTTCACCGGCCTGCTGTCGTTTGCCTACTACGTCGCTTTCGAGATCACCCAGGGCTGGACGCCTGCCAAGAAGATGCTCGGACTGAGCGTGCACGGTCCTGGCGGCGCAGCCAAGCCGACCTTTCAGCAGTCGGCGATTCGCAACTCGTGGACGCTCCTGCCAATCATTCCGTTCATCGGCGGCCTACTGGGTGTCGTCGCGATAGTGATCATCGCGGTAACCATCAACAGCAGCCCGACCAAACAAGGCAAGCACGACGAACTCGCCGGCGGAACTCAGGTCGTCAAAGGCTGAGCAGATCAGCAGCGCCCGCCTACTTCTGGGCGCGCTCAATCACGAGTGACAGGTGTCCGGCGGTGTGCCCGCAACATCGAGTGACGGGTTGCGTTCGAAGAACCCGAAAGGCTTCAGCCAGAAGGACACCACGTCGACGGGCATTATCGGCCAGTCTTCGGGCCTAGTGATGTGATGGATCCCGAACACATACCAGAGCACCACATCGGTGTTCTCGATCGGACGGTCGGACTCAGTCCACCGGGCCAGCCCGGTGTCCCGGATCGACTGGTTGACGAATTCCCCTGCTGGCCACCGCTCATCGGGCCTGTTGGGAGTGACCCATAACGTGTGATCAATGACGCTGGCGCGTTCAAGCACCGGCGATCCGGGTTCGAACATGGACGGAAGAGCGCCGGTGGGAACAAGCTTGTATGACGGGTGAGCACCCAAGGACGTAACGACGTTGGGGTTGACCACCTTCCACGCTCGCTGGGTCGCGAAGTTGACGTCCTGCTTGGCCTCACTCTCGGTGCGAAGCGGGGTGTTTCGTACGACCACCGAGAGTCCGTGCGGGTTCTCGGGCCCGACCGGCTCGGCATAGGACTCCGACATGACCACCGTGTTGGGTTCCCCGTCGATATCCATGTCCAGGCGGGCGACGAGGAAGTGCTGATGGAACGGCGCATAGGTCCGCTCGTCCACCAGGGTTCCGTTGGGGTTGGGTGCGCCCGCGGGCAGCGGCGTGGTCACCATGATTCCGGTGGCACGCACTTCGCACTCGATGTTGCCGTCCTGATACAGCCGCCAGTACACCAAATATTCGTAGTTGGCGACGGTGACGTGGAACGACAGGGTGAGGCGGCGCATTCGGCGCACCTCGGCCCCGATGTCGTGGTCGACGTGCTTCCACAGCACCGCATTGTCTTCCTCGTGAATACAAATCGCATTGGTGATCGTGTAGGGCTCACCCTTGCTGTTGTGCAGCACCGCATCGAGATAACGGATTTCGCCGAGGCAGTCGCAACCCAGTGCCAGCGAGGTCGTCATGAAGCCAAGACCCCATTCACCGATATCGAAGGCCGTGCGCCGGTAGTGGTCCGGCGACGGGTCGCGGTAGGGCACGATCATCTCCGCGAACGACATCCGGTGCGCGATCGAGCGATCCCGGTCACCGTCGCGGTAGCGCACGGTGTGCAGCGTCATACCCTCGCGATGGTTGAAACCGACCCGCAACGACCAGTTCTGCCAGCGCACCAGGTTGCCGTCCACCGTGAAAGACGGCCCCTCCGGCTGGGTGATCTGCAACGGTTTGAGAGGCTCCCGACGCGAAGCCGCGCGGATACGCTCCGGAATGTGGCTGGGTACGTATTCTCCCATCACCTCCGGTAGCGACTCCTCTCCGGTGGCGAACGGCCCATCGTCCTCGATCCGCAGCAACTCCATAGTGTTCACGTCGATGACGCAGTGCAGGCCGCTGACCACACGGGCGTAGGGGTTGGCGCCCGGTGCGGCCTTGACCCAACTGTCTGACCAGCCGATCCTGCGGTCGCGAAACTCCGGAGGGGCCACCGCCTCGCCGTAGGTCCAGGTGTCGAAGAACACCAGATCCATGTCAGTAACCCCACGCCGGGCCAATGCGGCGATGACCTCAGGATGCGACCGCAACGTCTGATCGCATTCGAGGAACTCGTCGACGGTAAAATTGGCTTGTACACCCGGAATGTGCTCGAACGATTCGACGTGTTCGTCAGTCAGCGATACGACGCTCTTGTAGGTGGCGTTGTCGCTTCGGTTGAAGCAAACGACCTCCGCCCGGCGCGGCGGTTGCGGTCCGCCATCGTCGAACGCGACCAAATCCGCCTTAGCGGGCTCGACCATCTCTATCGAGGCGTAGCGCCAACCTAGGTCAGCCGCTGACCTGGGCGCGGTATGGACGTCATACTCGCGCTGCAATATCGCGGCGACCGCTCGGAATTCATCGGCGCCGAGCGGGTCGAGGGGATAGTCGACGCGATGCGAACCACTGGTACGGGACACGCGCTAACCGAATCACATCCTGAGCTGGGCAACACGGTAATCCGGCAATTTCGACACGCGCCTCACCGGGGGGACAGAGAGAATCCTTCCCATGCCAGTCGCCGCTCTGCATGTGGGTCGAATTCAACGCGGCGCCGCCGATCCAGAACCAAGACCGCGCGCTCGTCGTTGGTGTACCGCGGCCAGTCGCCGCCCGGTACGCCCCGGGCGGCGAACGCCAGCCAGCGAGCCTGAACGTCGTCGCTGACGTTACGCGCCGCCCGGGAATCCAAGCCCACGTGCAGCAACATCCCGATGCGGGACCGGTACAGGTCGAAGACGGCGAATAGTTCGGTCGCATGGGTGGCACCCATCCCCGCCCAATGCAGCGCCCGCGTCGCAAAGTCGTAGCGGTACACATGCGTCGGCGCGTACCTGCTGTGCGCCTGGGCGATCTGCCACATCGACGAGTTGAAGATGAAGTCCCCACCCATGCGAACGCACGCCGCGGCATCCGGATAGCCGGGATAGGCGGAGGTGATCCGGGCCCGGTCAGCGGGGTCGACGTGGTGCAGCAACCGTTCAATAGCCGCTCGCGTGGTCGGCAGCAGCTTCAGGACCCGGGTGAACAGCCGACCTTCGTCGGCGTTGGTGCCGACGATCAACGGCACGCGATGCGCCCTGCCGCTGCGCATCGCGTCTACCGGATCCGCTGGCAGGTAGTCGGTTCCGTACGTGGGTCCTACCGCGAAGGCACCTAGCCTGTCCTTCTGGCCAACGTGGATGAGTCGCTCGAGAGCGGTCACCAGGTCGGCGGGCTTCGCCGACAGAAGCGCTTGGGCTGCATCCTTTTTGCTCACCGCGAGTTGGGTAGCCAGCCTGGCGGCGTATTCGGCCGCGATCTCGGCGCTGCGGACCATACCGCTCGGCGGGCTCTGTGCGATTCCTCGAGCAAAAAGCCCTTGGGCGTCGGGAGTGGCCAGCAACGTGGCAACTGCGTGGGCGCCGGCGCTCTCACCGAAGATGGTCACATTGTCCGGATCACCACCGAAGACCGCGATGTTGTCCCGGACCCAGCGCAGCGCCATCACCAGGTCCCGCAGGAACAAGTTGTCGTCGATCGTGATATCCGCCGTTGACAGCGAGGACAGTTCCAGGCAACCCAATGCGCCGAGCCGGTAGTTGACCGAGACGTAGACGCAGCCCTTGCGGGCCAGGGAAGCACCGTCGTAGATCGGGGTCGCCGAGCTTCCCAGCATGTACCCGCCACCGTGAATGAAGACCATGACGGGTAGCGGCTCCTGCGCCGATTCCCGAATCTGTTCTGGGGTCCGCTTCCCAGCCGCCCGGGAGGGAGTGACAACGTTGAGCGTCAGGCAGTCTTCGCTCATCCGCTGGTACTTACCGGGCGCAAGAAGGGTGTACATGCGCTGCTGTGGAGCGCAGTGGCCAAACCCGTGGCAGTACCTGACTCCCGGCCACGGTCTCACCGGCTGTGGCGCACGATAACGCCACCGGCCCACCGGCGGGCTCGCGTAGGGAATCGACCGCCACCGGTTGACTCCGTCCCGGGTGAAGCCTTCGACGGTGCCCGAGGCGATCTTCGCTCGGACCGTTTTCTCATGCACGCTTTCGACGGTAACGAACTCCCGCCCGCCCCGCCTCGACGGCCAATGCGTGTCGGACGGCTAGCCTGGCTGGATGCGGATGGCGGGCCTGATGGCGATCACTGCACTGACGGCGGCGTGTTCTCAATCGGTGGGGGGCGAGGCCGAACCGCCGGTTTCAACGCTGTCGCCACAACCGAGCAGCGCCGCGGCCCCAACCACCACTGCAACGGCCAGTCGGCCGCCGGACAGGGGCGCCCCGATACAGGAGGTGATCGCCTGGGTCGAAGCGGGCACCGCCGCTGACCCGGACGCCTACCACGAGGCCTACCTCGATGGCGTCACCAACCGGCTTGGAGATGACATCGCGTTCACCGCCCCCGCGGGTGCGCCGAACGAGACGACGCAGTGCATCACCGACACGGCCTACAACGAAGGCACGCTGTCGTGCTTGGTGGAGCTGCACTCTCCCGCTCCCCGCCCCACGGGCGCCGAAGGGGTGTGGAAGCCAGGATGGGTCGACTACTCGGGGACGACTGCACAGATCGGATCTCTGCACGGGGATCCCGGTCCGTTCGCCAAGGGCGTCGGTCCGCAGCTGGCCGAGGGGACATCGCTGTCTTTCGGCGACAATGGGTGCCGCAGCGACGCGACGGGCCTATTCTGCGTGAACTACGCCCACCGGTCTGCGGTGTGGATCAGCGCTGACGGCGTGGTGCCGTTCGGCTGCCTGCAGTCGGTGCCACCACCACCCCAGACGGGCGCGATGTACAGCTGCTGAGGCTCGGGCGACCTATCGCCAGCCGTCAGCAGCTCGGGCCACCTGCATCAGCGCATCGCACAGCTGGAGAAGTTCCGCACGATCGGCTCCTTCGTCGACCGCGGTCGCCATGTCCTCGGCCGCACACCGGACCTGATACACCCGATCGGACAGTTCGGCGGCTTCTTGGGCGGTAAGGACCACCGAGTCCGGCGGCACCGAGGTGCCCTTGATCTGAGCCCGCTGCTCGTAAGCACGCTGACGGCACGATTGCCTGCAGTACTGCCGCCGCCTGCCCAGCTCACTGTCGGCGACTTCGCGGCCGCACCACCGGCAGCTCTGGGGGCGCGTCCGGACACCGCGGTGAGGAGTCTGAGACGTCACAGAGGTCACGCAACCGACTGTAATCCGGCGGCTGCGCCCATCCCGGTATCATCGGGGGTCGCGTCGGGAACTCCACTGGGGGCCTCTGCGTTGAAAGCTCGGACGAATTGCGTTTCTAGAGGACGTCTGCAGAGGAGTTGACGATGGCTGATCGTGTCTTGAGGGGCAGCCGCCTAGGGGCCGTGAGCTACGAGACGGACCGCAATCATGACTTGGCGCCACGTCAGGTGGCCCGCTACCGCACCGACAACGGCGAAGAGTTCGACGTCCCGTTCGCTGACGACGCCGAGATCCCCGGCTCCTGGCTGTGCCGCAACGGCCTCGAAGGCACTCTGATCGAGGGTGATGTCCCCGAGCAGAAGAAGGTCAAGCCACCGCGCACCCACTGGGACATGCTGCTCGAGCGTCGCTCTGTCGAGGAACTCGACGAGTTGTTGAAGGAGCGCCTCGACATCATCAAGGCCCGCCGCAGAGGTAGCTGACCCGGTCGAGTCGGCTCAGCTGCGCCCAGTCAAGCCCAGTCAGCGAGCCGAGCCGCGGGCGCGATCCACGCGGGCGCGAATTCCCCATTGGGCGACCTTGACGATCGCCTCCCGGATGGTCGATCCATCCATCTTCGATACGCCGTGCTCGCGCTCAGTGAAGGTGATGGGCACTTCGACGACCGTGAATCCTGCGTTGATCGAGCGCCACGTCAGGTCTACCTGAAACCCGTAGCCCCGCGAATCGACTGCGGCGAGGTCGATCTTCTCCAGTACCTCACGACGGTAGGCGCGGTAACCGGCGGTGATGTCATGAATGTCGACGCCCAGGAGGATGCGCGAATATCCGTTCGCGGTGCGCGACAGCACGAGCCGGCGCCGGGGCCAGTTACGCACTTCGCCACCGTCGACGTAGCGCGAACCGATCACCACGTCGGCGCCCGCATCGATGGCCTCCAGCAGACGGTGGAGTTCCTCGGGTGCATGGCTTCCGTCAGCATCCATCTCGACAATGACCGAGTACTGACGGCTCAGACCCCATGCGAAACCCGCCAGGTATGCCGCTCCGAGACCGTCCT
The DNA here is from genome assembly GCA_964498215.1 of uncultured Mycobacterium sp. Taxonomy (GTDB): domain Bacteria; phylum Actinomycetota; class Actinomycetes; order Mycobacteriales; family Mycobacteriaceae; genus Mycobacterium. The sequence continues at coordinate 31,830 of CAZCHU010000008.1, forward strand.
TGGAGGCGCGGTGCATGACGTGGACGCGGTCGGGGTCAGCCAGCGCGAGTTCGTCGGCGAGCTCACCGGTGCCGTCGGGGCTACCGTCATCGACGATGAGCACGTGCACATCCGGTGCTGCGTCGTTCACACGCGAGACGATCGTCAGCAGGTTGTCCCGCTCGTTGTACGTCGGAATGATGACCAGCGTGCGCTGGCTAGGTTCACCCGCGCCCTCCCCCGGTCGCTCGCCTGTGTCGTCGGGGATACCACCGGGAACACTCATGTGGCTCCTCCTTTGCCGTCATCGGCCGCCGATCGCCGGCCCCGCAGTCGTGCGAATGATCCATTGTGCAGTATCGCGCCGAGGACACCCACAACGCCGATGGCGACCAATACCCCCTCGATGATCGGGCCGAAGCGGGTCGCGGGGGTCAGTGACGTCTTCAACCGGATCTGCTGGTCGAGGAAGGCCGACTCGAAGAACCCGGTGCGGGCCAGCTCGCGACCGTCTGGCGCGATGACCGCGCTGATCCCGGTCGTCCCGGCAACGACGACATAGCGGTCGTGTTCGACTGCACGCAGCCTGCCGAATGCCAGCTGCTGCTCGCTCATCGCCTCGTCGAAGGTGGCGTTATTGGTGGGCACCGCCAGCAACTGTGCACCGTTACGCACCGATTCGCGTGGTGCGCGGTCGAAAATGACCTCCCAGCAGGTGGCGATTCCGACCGGGATGCCGGCGGCTCGCACCACGCCGCTGCCCTGGCCGGGAATGAAGTAGCCGGCCCGGTCGGCGTAGGGCGACAACCGACTGAAGAAGCTGCGCCACGGCAGGTACTCCCCGAAGGGCTGCACGATTTGTTTGTCGTGACGGTCGGCGGCCCCCGTCTCGGGGTTCCACACGATCACCGAGTTGGTCGATACCGGATTGTCGCGGGAGTATCCGGGAGCGGCCAGGACACCACCGACCAGGATGGGAGCCTCGATCGCCGCGGCGGCGATCGAGATCAGCTCCTCGGCGTCCGCGTTGACCAGCGGATCGATGTCTGAGGAGTTCTCCGGCCAGATCACCAGCATCGGCTGCGGCACCCGTCCCTGGCGGACTTCGCGGGCCAGCCGCAGCGTTTCAGCCACGTGATTGTCGAGGACCGCGCGACGCTGAGCGTTGAACTCCAGCCCCAGCCGCGGGACGTTGCCCTGCACGACCGCCACCGTGACGGGAGGGTCATCGCCGGCGCCCACACCGGATGTGCGGACGTGGGGCCAGGCCAGCGCCGTCGAGAGCAACACCAGGCAGATGCACAGGCCGGGAAGAATCACCGCGGGCGGGGCGGCAGCACGGGCCACGGCGTCGCGATGCCACCATCCGATGACTTCCAACGTCATCGCCGACACGCTGAATCCGAGCAGAACCACCGCGAAGGACACCAACGGTGCGCCGCCGAGGTATGCCAGCGGCAGCAGCGGGCTTTCGGTCTGGGAGAACCCGACGACACCCCACGGAAATCCGCCGAACGGAACCGTGGACTTGAGCCATTCCACAGCCGACCACAGCCCTGCGAACCACAGCGGCCAGCCCGGCAGACGACGGACCAGCACCGCGAGAAGTGCGAACAACGCCGGGAACAACGCCTCCGCCAGGCTGAGCGCCAGCCACGGCGCCGCGCCGACCAGCCCACTGATCCACGGCAACAGTGGCACATAGAAAACCAGCCCGAACAGCAATCCGTAACCCAGACCGCCCGCAGCGGTGGTGGATGGCCGGGTCAGCACCCAACCCAGCAGGGCAAACGACAGGATCGCGGTGTACCACCAGCCGAACGGCGGGAAACTGAAGCACAGCGCCAGACCCGCGAGAATCGTGCCCCCGAGCGCGGGCAGTCGCTGCACCAGAGCCCGACCGACACGATGGAGATTGATCCGCGATCTGCGCGGGGCATCAGGTTCGGCGGTGGGTACCTCCGCGGTGTCAGCCATAGATGATCGAGCCCCGATGCACCGTCTGCCGACACCGCGGAAGCTCGTCGTCGAGGCGGGGTAGGACCGGAACCCGGGAACGGGGATCGGTCGACCACCGTTGCACCGCGTCGGTAGGTGCGCTCACATCGAACTCGTCGGCTTCCCAGACCGCGTATGACGCTGGCGCGCCAGGCACCAGGGTGCCGGTCACACCGTCTCGGACACCTCCCGCGCGCCACGCGCCGCGGGTAGCTGCCGCGAAGGCCGCCCGCGCCGAGATAGCGCTGCCGGGAGTGCGATGTTTTGTCGCCGCGCGGACGGCGCCCCACGGGTTCATGTCGGTCACCGGAGTGTCGGAGCCGAAGGCAAGAGGCACGCCTTGGGATGCTAACAGCGAGAACCGGTTCAGCCGACAGGCCCGGTCTACCCCGAGGCGCTGGGCATACATACCGGTCGGACCGCCCCAGAGTGCGTCGAAGCCCGGCTGCATGCTGGCGACCACTCCCCAACTGCCGAGCTTGTGGGCCTGCTCGTCGGTAACCATCTCAAGATGTTCCAGCCGGTGTCCCAATCGCGCCACCGCAACCCGACCGAATCGGTCCACCACGGTTTCCAACGCGGCCACGACGGCCGAGACGGCTGCGTCACCGATCACGTGGAATCCAGCCGTGACAGCGGCCTGCGTGCAGGCGTCGAGATGCGCGGTGACCGCTTCGACGTCAAGGTAGTTATTGCCGGTCGGCGCCGGACAACACTCGGGTAGGTCGGCGTAGGGCTCATGCAGCCACGCGGTTCGCGAACCCAGGGCGCCGTCGACGAAAAGGTCACCGGCCAGCCCGCGGGCCTGTGTCACCTCGATGAGCTCCTGCGCCTGCTCCGCGGTGGTGACCTGTTCACCCCAGTAGCCGACGATCTCGACGCCATGCTCGAGGGCGAGCAGGTCCTGCCAGTCACCGAGACCGCCGATCTCCGGACCCGCGCACTCGTGCACGGCCACAATGCCCATCGCTGCCGCCGCGTCTAACGCGGTCCGACGCGCAGTCGTTCGCTGTTCGGCGCTGAGGCCATCGCGGGCCGCGCGGCGTACCAGGTGGTGCGCGTCGCCCGTCAGCGGCGCCTGGTCGTGCAGGCCGGCGGCCCCGGTCAGTCTGGTCGCCTGACGCCGTAGCACCGTTGACACGGCCGCTGAATGCACATCGACGCGCGCCAGGTACGCGGGCCGATCACCGACGGCGGCATCCACATCGGCGCAGCTCGGCGCGGCGCGCTCAGGCCACCCCGATTCGTCCCAGCCGTGCGCCCAGATCGTTCCTTCAGGGTGGGACCGCGCATACTCACCGAGCAGGTCCATACAGTGCCGTTTCGATGTCGCACCCCGCAGGTCAAGACCAGTCAATGTCAGCCCGGTAGCGGTGATGTGTACATGGCTGTCCACGAATGCCGGCGCGACGAACGCGCCGGCGAGGTCGATCACCTCGGCCGCAGGGAACTGTGCGCGCCCGACGTCGTCACTCCCGAGCCAGGCGACGACTCCGTCACGCACCGCCATCGCGGTGGCGTCCGGCATCGACGGACTATGCACACGCCCATTGAGCAGCAGCGTGGTGGCGGTCACTCAGGCAGGCGGGGCTGCTTGAGGATCGTGTCCTCGGTGACGTCCAAGACCTCCCCGTCGATGTAGTCACCGTGGCCGCGCGGGGGTGAATAGCCCGATCGGGCTCCTGCCGCAGCGCTGCCGACTGTGCCGACGCCGACGATCAGCGGGGCACGGCGGGCCGCCATCGCGGTCACCAACGGGCGTGCGACTGCACGGGTGGCCGGTATCAACAGCAACGCTCCGAGGACAGAACTGGCCAGGCCGGGTATCACGACCAGCACGGTGCCCAGCGCGACGAGCACGCTGTCGGTGACCGCCCCTTGGGCATTGGCTGCGGTCAGCCCGGATTGCAGCCGCCGGACGTGGCGGCGCAGCTGAGAACCGGCCAACGCGAGGCCGACCACAAACGTCGCCGCCACCAGCAGAACCGTCCAGCCGAACCCGATGGTCGATGCCAGCGCCACCAGAACGGCCAGCTCGACCATCGCATAGACCAAGAACAGTCTCATCGCCATGCTCTGCCAACGCACGGGCGGTGCCATAGGTTCCGCATGGCGACTATGCCGGCTTAAGTTCGATCGTGACGTTCTTCTGCATACCGCCGCGCAGCTTCGAGAAGATGGTGAAGGTTTTGCCGAGCAGGCCGTACCGCTTGCCGATCGCATCGTAGGTGTGGCCGTTCACCGACTTGTCCAGGATCGTGGCGGTGGCCTCGACGGACTCGCCCTTGGGCGTGCCGCCCCGGTCGCACTCGGCGATGGTGACCCGCGGAGTATTGCGGATGCGCTTGACCTTCCAGGACTGCTCCTGGGTGATCGCGATCAGACGGTCATCTTCGGCGACGGCCCAGATCGCCGTTGGCTTGGGCCGGCCGTCCTTGGTGAACGTGGTGAGCAGGATGTACTCGGATCCGGCGATATCAGCGAAAGTGGTGGCCATTAGCCCAATGTAACCGCACGGGCCGCACCCCACAGCACGGCAACCGGGGCCTGGGCGGCCTCGACGGTGATGCGAACTCAGCCCTCGAGCTCTCCCTCGGTCTCCAGGAGAACCTGCCGCAGGCTGTCGAGCGTGTCGGGCTCGGGATTCGCCCACAAACCCCTGCTTGAGGCCTCCAGCAGCCGCTCGGCCATTCCATGTAGCGCCCACGGATTGGATTCGGCCATGAATTTTCGGTTCTCGTCGTCAAGCACGTACTCGCCGGCCAACCGCTCATACATCCAGTCCGCCATCACCCCGGCAGTCGCGTCGTACCCGAAGAGGTAGTCGACGGTGGCGGCCATCTCGAAGGCGCCCTTGTATCCATGCCGACGCATCGCCGCGATCCATCGCGGGTTCACCACGCGCGCCCGGAAGACACGCGTCGTCTCCTCCGACAGCGTCCGTGTGCGCACCGCCTCCGGCCGGGTGTTGTCTCCGACATATGCGGCCGGGTCCTTGCCGGTGAGCGCCCGCACGGTCGCGATCATGCCGCCGTGGTACTGGAAGTAGTCGTCGGAATCGGCAATGTCGTGTTCGCGGGTGTCGGTGTTCTTGGCCGCCACCGCGATGCGGCGGTAGGCCCTGTTCATATCGTCGGTCGCGGGGGCACCGTCTAGTCCGCGGCCGTAGGCGAACCCTCCCCACGCGGTGTACACCTCGGCGAGGTCGGCGTCATCACGCCAGTTGCGGCTGTCGATCAATTGCAGGAGCCCCGCTCCGTACGTGCCGGGCTTAGAGCCGAAGATCCGTGTGGTGGAGCGGCGTTGGTCTCCGTGCTCAGCGAAGTCGACCTCGCTGTGTGCGCGAACGTAGTTCTGCTCGGGGGGCTCGTCAAGGGCCGAGACGAGCCGTACGGCGTCGTCGAGCATTGTGACCACGTGGGGGAAGGCGTCACGGAAGAAACCCGAAATGCGGACCGTGACGTCGACGCGAGGCCGACCGAGTTCGGCCAGTGAGATGACCTCGAGGTCCACCACGCGGCGGGATGCCTCATCCCATATCGGCCGAACCCCAAGCAACGCAAGTACTTCGGCGATGTCGTCGCCGGCGGTACGCATGGCCGAGGTACCCCACACCGAGAGCCCCACCGACTGCGGCCACTGCCCATGATCTGTGCGGTAGCGCTCGAGTAGCGAATCCGCCAACGCCAGCCCGGTCTCCCAGGCAAGCCGCGACGGTACCGCCTTGGGGTCGACCGAGTAGAAATTGCGTCCGGTGGGCAGCACATTGATCAACCCGCGCAGTGGTGAGCCCGACGGCCCGGCCGCGATGAAACCGCCGTCCAATGCGCGCAAGATCTGGGTAATCTCGCCGTCGGTCTGGCGCAGTCGGGGCACGACCTCCTCGGCGGCGAAACGCAGAACGGCCGCAACAGCGGCGTTGTCGGCGATCTGGTCTACCGCTGAAGAGTCCCAGCCCGACCGCTGCAGTGCGGCAACCAGATCGCGAGCCCGGTCCTCGGCGCTGTCCACGGAGCTACGCGTATCCGAGCCGTCCTCGGTCAGACCGAGCGCTTGGCGCAGGCCGGGCACCGACTGCTCTCCACCAAACAACTGACGTGCCCGCAGGATGGCCAGAACCAGGTCGAGTTCGACAGACCCAACCGGTGCCTGGCCGAGCACGTGCAGACCGTCCCGAATCTGGACATCCTTGATCTCGCACAACCAGCCGTCCACGTGCAGGAGCATGTCGTCGAACACGTCCTCATCGGGGCGAGCCTCCAACCCCAGATCGTGATCCATTTTCGCGGCCCTCATCAGCGTCCAGATCTGCTGCCGTATGGCGGGGAGCTTGCCGGGGTCGAGCGCGGCGATATTGGAGTGTTCGTCGAGGAGTTGCTCGAGTCGGGCGATGTCGCCGTAGGTCTCGGCCCTGGCCATCGGAGGGATCAGGTGGTCGACCAGGACCGCATGTGCGCGGCGTTTGGCCTGCGTGCCTTCACCGGGGTCGTTGACCAGGAATGGGTAGATCAGTGGCAGGTCGCCGAGGGCCGCATCGGATCCGCAGGCGGCAGACATGCCCAGGGTCTTACCTGGCAACCATTCGAGATTGCCGTGCTTGCCCAAATGCACTACCGCATCAGCACCAAAACCCTTGTCCAGCCAACGATACGCCGCGAGGTAGTGATGGCTGGGAGGCAGATCTGGATCGTGGTAGATCGCTACGGGGTTCTCGCCAAATCCACGCGGAGGTTGCACGAGAACTACGATGTTTCCCGAAAGCATTGCTGCAATAACGATTTCGCCGTCGGGGTCCTGACTGCGGTCGACGAACAGATCACCGGGTGGCGGACCCCAGTGCTCGACCATCGCATCGGTCAGCTCACAGGGCAGTGTCGCGAACCACTCCCGATACTCTTTGGCCGACAACCGGATCGGATTGCCGACGAGCTGGCCCTCGCTCAACCAGTCCTGGTCCTGCCCGCCACGTTCGATCAGCGCGTGTACCAACGCATCGCCGTCCCCCGATGCGACACCCGGGAGGTCGCCGGTGTCGCCAATGTCATAGCCGGCCTCCCCCATCGCGCGTAACAACGCGACCGCACTTGCAGGAGTGTCCAGTCCGACTGCGTTCCCGATGCGGGCATGCTTGGTCGGATAGGCGGAGAACACCACCGCCACTCGCTTGTCGGCGGGCGCGATGCTGCGCAACCGGGCATGCCGCACGGCCAAACCGGCAACGCGCGCGCACCGCTCAGGGTCTGGCACATACGAGATCAGACCATCCTCATCGATCTCCTTGAAGGAGAACGGGACGGTGACGATCCGACCGTCGAACTCCGGAACTGCGACCTGGGTGGCAACGTCGAGCGGGGACATACCATCGTCCCCGGAGTCCCAGGCGCTGCGCGACGACGTCAGACACAAGCCTTGCAGGATGGGCACATTCAACGCAGCGAGGTGGGCGACACTCCACTGATCGTCGACGCCGCCCGCACCAGCCGAGGCCGGGGTGGCTCCCCCGGCCGCCAGCACCGTGGTCACCAATGCGTCCGCGGTGCCCAGCAGTTCGAGAAGCTCTGGTTCCGCCGTGCGCAGCGATGCGCAGAACACCGGTAGCGGTGTTCCTCCCGCGTCTTGGATCGCCTCGCACAGCGCCTCGACGTACTCCGTGTTGCCCGCAAGATGCTGTGCCCGGTAGTAGAGCACCGCGATTCGCGGTCCGGCCTCGGCGACGTCCCCTGGCTCCTTGAACCGAGCACTCCTATCCCCCGCGCGGTCCAGCACGCCCCATGTCGGCGTAGCCACCGGGCGCGCGAACCCGAAACCGGTCATCAGCACGGTGTCGGAGAGGAACGAATGAAGGTTGATCACATTCTCGACGCCGCCCTGCGCGAGGTACACGTGGACTTCCAGCGCAACCCCGGCCGGAACCGTCGAATGACTCATCAGGTCGGCGTCGGGGGCCTGTTCACCACTGATCACCACGGCGGGGACGCCCGTCGCCACTACCTGATCGATGCCTGCCTCCCAGGCGCGGTACCCACCGAGAATCCGAACCACCACCGCCTGGACTCCATCAAGCAATTGGGCCAGCTCGCCTTCGGCCAGCCGCGACGGATTGGCCCAGCGGTAGGCGGCGCCGCTGGCCCGGGCCGCGATGAGGTCGGTATCGGAGGTCGACAGCAGAAGAATGGTCGGGGGATTCGCCGAGTCAGGCACGCACCATTCGTACCCCATCGTCCCCGGTGCCGGGAGGCCACCCGGGTACCGTGGACAGATGGACAGGGGACGTGACACTGACCTCTGCCCTGGCGCGCTGCAGACCCATCACGCCGCAGACGGTGAGCTGGCCCGAATCCGGTTACCCGGAGGAATGATCACGGCTGCGCAACTCGAAGCCGTCGCCGGTGCCGCCAGCGATTTCGGCTCCGCGGTGATCGAGCTGACGTCTCGGGGCAACCTGCAGATCCGTGGGTTGCGGGACACGGCCCGTGTCGCCGGACTCCTCGCGAACGTGGGGTTACTGCCGTCACGCAGCCACGAGCGAGTGCGCAACATCGTGGCCTCGCCGCTGTCGGGACGCCGCGGGGGCCAATGCGACGTCCGCGGACTGGTGGGCGCCCTGGACTCGGCGGTGCAGCAAGATCCCCAGCTCAGCCACCTGCCGGGTCGGTTCCTTTTCGGCATCGATGATGGCCGCGGCGACATATCCGGCCTGGGCGCCGACGTGGGCATCCACGCACTCGACGAATCCAGCGTCGCCCTCCTGCTGGCCGGAGTCGACAGCGGCGTGCGGCTCAACGTCACCGAGGCGATCTCGCACCTCACTGCGGTAGCGCGGCGATTCACCACACTCCGCGGAAAGTGTTGGCGGGTATCCGAACTCGACGAACCGCTGAAGCTGCTCGGAGCGCTCACGCCGACCGTACAAGTCGGCCCAACGTGGCCACCGGCGTCCGACGCGCCCGTTGGCTGGATCGAACAGACCGACGGGCGCGTCACGCTGGGTGCCGCCGTGCGGCTGGGAGTGCTCGACGCCGAGTCGGCACGCTACCTGTCGGCGGTGGACGCGCCGATGGCCATCACGCCGTGGCGTTCGATACTGCTCTTCGACCTGGACGAATACACGGCCGACGCGGCATTGCGAGTTCTCGCACCCCGAGGACTGGTCTTCGACCGGGACTCGCCCTGGCTGTCGCTGTCAGCCTGCGCCGGTCGCCCCGGTTGTGAACGCTCTGCTGCCGACGTCCGGGCCGATGCCGCGGCGACCGTCAGCGATCCATCGTGGGCACCGGGAACCCACCGCCACTTCGTCGGCTGCGAGCGGGCGTGCGGCAGCCCCGCTCACGGCGAGGTCATGGTCGCGACCCCGGACGGCTACCGGCCGCTCAGAGCCCACCCGTAGGGTGAGCGGGTGCTCGACTACGTCCGCGACCCAGCAGAGATCTATCGGCGGTCGTTTGCGATGATCCGCGAGGAGGCGGACCTTTCCCGCTTCCCCGAAGACGTCGCCCGGGTGGTGGTCCGACTGATCCACACCTGCGG
>CAZCHU010000008.1:41433-46451 GCA_964498215.1 uncultured Mycobacterium sp.
CAGGAACTCATCCGCGCCCCGCGGGGCATGTCGTATCTGGTGGTGACGGGGCGGCGCGGCGGCAGCGCGATGGCAGCCGCTGCCGTCAATGCGATTGCGGCCCAGGCCGAATGAGCGAGCGCAGAGGGACCCTGTGGGGTGTCGGCCTCGGACCGGGTGACCCCGAGCTGGTCACGGTGAAGGCCGCCCGGGTCATCAGCTCCGCCGATGTCGTCGCTTATCACAGTGCGCGCCACGGTCGCAGCATCGCGCGGTCGATCGCCGAACCGTACCTTCGTGGCGGTCAGATCGAGGAGCACCTGATCTACCCGGTGACCACCGAAACCTCCGATCACCCCGGGGGGTACCCGGGCGCGATGGAGGACTTCTACCGCGACTCCGCTGAGCGCATCGCCGCACACCTGACCGCGGGTCGCGATGTCGCGCTGCTGGCGGAGGGGGACCCCCTCTTCTACAGCTCGTATATGCACATGCACACCCGGCTCACCCAACGCTTCGATGCGGTGATCGTGCCCGGGGTGACCTCGGTCAGCGCCGCGTCGGCCGCGGTGGCCACTCCCCTCGTCCAGGGCGATCAGGTACTCACCATCATGCCCGGCACGCTGCCCGTCGATGAGCTCCAGCGGCGACTCGCTGACACCGACGCTGCGGTGATCCTCAAACTGGGTCGTTCCTATCCAGCTGTGCGAGAGGCCCTTTCACGATCCGGACGATTAGACGAGGCGTTCTATGTCGAGCGTGCCAGCACTTCGAGGCAGCAGGTACTCTCCGCTGCAGACGTTGACGAGAGTTCGGTGCCCTACTTCGCGCTGGCGATGCTCGCAGGCCGCCAGTGCCCGGCGGGGGCCGCCGGAACGGTGTCTGTGGTCGGGCTGGGGCCTGGCGACCTCGACTGGATGACGCCGCAATGTCGTCGGGAGCTGGCGACTGCCACCGACCTCATCGGATACGGCCCCTATTTGGACCGCATCGGCGTCCGCGACGGGCAGCACAAGCATCCCAGCGACAACACAGATGAGAGGGCGCGGGCCCGGCTGGCGTGCACCCTGGCCGAGCAGGGGCGCACTGTCGCGGTCGTATCATCGGGAGATCCTGGGGTTTTCGCGATGGGAACGGCCGTGCTTGAGGAAGCCAAGCAATGGCCGAGCGTTACCGTGCGAGTCATGCCCGCGGTGACGGCAGCCCAGGCGGTGGCCAGCCGGGTGGGCGCTCCCCTGGGCCACGACTACGCGGTCATCTCACTCTCCGACCGCCTCAAGCCGTGGGATGTCATCGCCAAGCGGTTGCGCGCCGCCGCGCAAGCCGACCTGGTTCTGGCCATTTATAACCCTGCATCGAAATCCCGAACCTGGCAGGTCGGCGCCATGTGTGACCTCCTCCTGGAACACCGCGACCCCGGCACACCCGTGGTCATCGGCCGCGATGTCTCCGGCCCCGCCGAGAACGTCTCGGTAATCCGGCTGGCCGACCTGGACCAAGCCGATGTCGACATGCGATGTCTACTCATCATCGGTTCCTCGCAGACGCAGTGGTACACCGCCGGCGATGGCGGCTCCAGCCTTGATCGTGTGTTCACACCGCGCCGCTACCCGCACAGTTGACCTCGGGTGATGGGATGAGCACTCCTCGCGATCCGGCGGACATCACGCCCGAATGGCTCGGCACGGTGCTGGGTGTTGACGTCGACGATGTCGAAGTGGAAGCCATCGGCACCGGACAGACCGGGGCCACCTACCGCGTGACCGCAAGATACTCGACCACATGCGAATCATCGGGCCTGCCGACAAGTTTCGCGGTCAAACTCCCCGCAGCCGATGAGACGGTGCGCGAGCGGGTCGCCCTCAGCTACCGCTCCGAAGTTGAGTTCTACTCAACGGTCAGCCCTCACGTCGACATCCCGGTGCCGGACTGCCTCCACAGCGAGATATCTTCTGATGGAACTGAATTCGCACTCCTGCTTGCAGATCTGTCCCCGTCGGTCCAGGGGGACCAAATCGCCGGGTGCAGCCCGTCCGAGGCGATCCTTGCCGTCGAGGCGCTCGCCGGATTACACGGCCCAAGCTGGGGCGACCGACACTGGTTCGACCTACCGTCGATCGTCATGCCCAAACCGGGCGACGCGGAGGCCGCCAAAGGACTCGGCGACATCGCCGTCGTCGCCGCCGGGATCACCCTCGAGAAGTTCGGCGCAGCGGTCGACGACGAGGACCGCGACACGCTGACCACTGCGATGAGCCTGGTGGCACCCTGGCTGCTCGCGGAGCCGCATCGCTTCTCTCTGCTGCACGGCGACTACCGCCTGGACAACCTGCTGTTCGATCCGGATCGGACCCGCGTGACAGTCGTCGACTGGCAGACAGTCGGACTCGGCCTGGCGACCCGGGACCTGGCGTACTTCACGGCGACGAGCCTGCTGCCCGAGACCCGCCCAACCATTGAATGCGACCTCGTCGAGCGCTACCACCGGGCGCTACTGCGCTACGGCGTCACCGGCTATGACAGCGAAACCTGCTGGCAAGACTACCGTCTCGGCATGCTGCAAGCACCGCTGATCACCACGCTCGGGTTTGCGTTCGCCGCATCCACCGAACGTGGAGACGAGATGATGCTGACGATGCTGCGCCGAGGTTGCCGCGCCATCCGCGAACTCGACACCATCGCATTGATCAGGTCCTACCCGTCGGCTTGACCACTGACCACTGGGTTACCGGCATCGCGGGTCGCCAGCCGGTAAAGGAACCCACCGGTGCGCCGTGGTAGTGCTGAAATCGCCGTAGGTCCCCTCCAGCGCGGGAATACCACTGCGTAAGAACGGTTTCCGACTCAACAGTTACCGCATTGACCACGAGCCGACCGCCCGCCGAAAGCTTCTCCCAGCATGCGTCGACCAGCCCGGGCTGGCTGATGCCGCCTCCGACGAAGATCGCCGCGGGCGACGCGTCCGAGCTGAATGACTGTGGCGCGCCGGGTATCACCTCGACCGGCACGCCGAAGGCGATCGCGTTCTTTGCGATCCGCGCACGACGGGCCTCGTCGCGTTCGAATGCCATGGCGCGACAGCCGATTCCACTGAGGCACCACTCGATCGAGATGCTGCCCGAGCCGGCTCCGACATCCCACAACAGCTCTCCGGGTCGCGGGGCCAGCGCCGCCAACGTCGCCGCACGGACAGCCTGTTTGGTGATCTGGCCATCGTGGGCAAACGCATCGTCGGGCAGCGTCGCACACTGGCGCTCGTCGGGTAGGTAACGCACAGCCATCACGTTGAGACGGTCTACATTCCCGGGCGGACGGGCGACCCACTCGCGCGCCGTCGACGAACGCCGCAACTCCCGCGCCCCGCCGAGTTGTTCGAGGATGGTCAGCTCGGAGTCACCACGCCCGGTGTCGGTGAGTAACCGTGCCAGCGCCGCAGGGCTCGTATCGTCGCGCGATAGCACGATGGCCTGTCCCCCGCGGCGCACCGCGGTATGTGGTTCGGCCGAGACGAGGCTGATCACCTCGGTGTCCTGCACCGACCAGCCGACTCTCGAACAGGCCAGCGTCACCGACGACACGTGAGGCAGCACCGTGACCCGGTGCGGACCGTAGAGCCGGATCAGAGTGCTCCCGACCCCGTGTAACAGCGGATCCCCACTGGCTACCACGTGAACGTCACCGTCGGTGGCGTCGAACATGGTGTGCAAGGCGGGCAGCATCGGTGACGGCCACGGCCGTCTCTGCGCCGAAACCCTCCGATCCAAGAGATCCAGCTGCCGTGGCGAACCGTAGATCACCGTCGCCCTGGCCAGTTCGGCTTCGGAGGCCGGTGCCAGCCCAGCCATACCGTCGGCGCCGATACCCACGACAACGATCGCTCCGCCAGCGTTCATCGCGGCAACCTGCGCCACAACCACCGCGGCATCAACTCCATCCCGGCGAAGACCGGTTTGAGGATCCACGGCACCCAGACGGTGCGGCTGCCCCTGCCCCTGGCCAGCGCCCGTACCGTCGACGCCGCCACCTGCTCCGGAGTGCTGGAGAACGGTGCCGGCGACATGCCGTGTGTCATCCGGCCGATGACGAAGCCCGGCCGCACTAACAGCAGCCGGACACCCGAGCCGTGCAATGCGTCGGCGAGTCCGCTGCAAAATCCGTCCAAACCCGCCTTGGCCGAGCCATACACGTAGTTCGCGCGACGCACCCGAACACCTGCTACCGACGAGAACACCACCAATGTCCCCCGACCCGCCGACCGCATCGTGGAGGCCAACACCGTGAGGAGGCTGACCTGCGCCACGTAGTCGGTGTGCGCGATCGCCGCCGCATGTCCGGCGTCCGTCTCGGCGCGGGTCTGATCACCGAGGATGCCGAACGCGAGCACCGCGGTGTCGATCGGGCCGTACTCAGCGGTAATCGCGTCGACAATGCCGGGGTGCGCGGAGAGGTCGTCGGCATCGAAACGTACGGTGTGCACCGTTGCGGCACCCGCCTGCTTGAGAATGGCGATTTGTGCGTGCAGGTCGTGGTGTCTGCGGGCCGCCAGCACCACCGTGGCACCGGGCGCCAGCCGCCGGGCGACTTCCAGGCCGATCTCGCTGCGGCCGCCGAAGACAACGAGGAGGTCGCCGTCCCGGTTCAATCGACGGCTGCCGACGTCCGTGTCCTTCACGGTTGTGATTATGTCCTGCGCTAGCGTGGTCAGCGATGGCTACATCTCGCGGCAAGACAACTACGCGGCTGAGCAACGACGCTCTGGCGTTTCTGACCGAACGTCACCTGGCCATGCTGACGACTCTGCGCTCGGATCAGTCGCCGCATGTGGTGGCCGTCGGGTTCACCTTCGATCCCAAGACACACATCGCCCGGGTCATCACCTCGGGCGGTTCCCAGAAAGCCGTCAATGCCGAGCAACGCGGCGTGGCGGTGCTCAGCCAGGTGGACGGCGCCCGTTGGCTGTCCCTGGAAGGCAAGGCCACCGTACTCACTGACGGGGCGGCCGTCCGCGATGCCGAACTGCGCTACGCCCAGCGCTACCG
>CAZCHU010000008.1:46551-47779 GCA_964498215.1 uncultured Mycobacterium sp.
ACCGACAACGCGCCGTTGGCTGTGACTATCACGATGTCCTCGATGCGCGCCCCCCACTGACCGGGAAAGTAGATGCCCGGCTCGACCGAGAACGCCATCCCTTCCTGCAGCGGCAGCGAGTTTCCGGCCACGATGTAGGGCTCCTCGTGCACCGATAGACCGATTCCATGCCCCGTGCGGTGCACGAACGCCTCCGCTAGCCCCTCGGCGGCGAGCACGTCACGTGCGGCCGCGTCGACCTGTTCGGCGGTGATGCCGGGCCTCACCGCGTCGACGGCGGCGCGCTGGGCTCGCTGCAGCACCTCGTACCGCCTGGCGACATCGGCGTCCGGCTCGCCGAGGCAGTAGGTGCGGGTGGAGTCGGAGTTGTAGCCCGGGTCGTAGGGTCCACCTATGTCGACGACAACGACATCCCCGGCCTGAAGTTCACGATCCGAGCATTCATGGTGGGGATCCGCCCCGTGCGGACCCGATCCGACGATGATGAATGCGACCTCCGAATGCCCTTCGGCCACAATCGCTTCAGCAATATCTGCGGCTACCTCGGCTTCGGTACGTCCAGGTTTCAGAAAGCCCGGTACCCGCGCGTGCACTCGGTCGATCGCCGCGCCGGCCTTGTGCAACGCCTCGACCTCGGCGGGATCCTTGATCATCCGCAGCGTGCGCAAGACGTCGGTGGCCAAAGCCGGGACCTCACCGAGGATCTCGGCAAGCGGTAGCAGGTGCAGGGCCGGCATCGAATCGGTGACAGCGGTGGCGGCGCCCGGCGCCCCGAGCGCATCGACCACCAGCCGGTAGGGGTCTTCGCCGTCCACCCAATCGCGCACCGCGATGCCGAGGTCCGGCACTGCGGATTCCTTGAGCGACGCGAGCTCCAGGCGGGGCAGCACGATCGTCGGGTCACCGACCGCAGGCAACACCAAGGCTGTCAGCCGTTCAAAGGTTTGCGTGCGGGACCCGACGAGGTAGCGCAGGTCGTAGCCGGGCGTCACAATCAGGCCCGCGAGCCCGGCCTGTTCAGCGGCGCGGGCGGCGCCGGCCAATCGCTGCGCGTACACATCGGTGCCGAATCGACCTTGGGTCATGGGGCAAGGCTAGTTGTGTCTGTCCTCGCGGGAAACGTGCCTGGCAGGATGACTCACATGAGTGAATCCCCCTTGCTGCTCCTCGACGGCGCCAGCATGTGGTTCCGCTCGTACTTCGGGGTTCCGTCGTCGATCACCGCGCC
>CAZCHU010000009.1:0-7032 GCA_964498215.1 uncultured Mycobacterium sp.
GCCATCGCCGCCAACGCAGAGAACAGCCCGGCAGCGAGCAGAAACCAACGCCAAATGGCGGTACCTAGCAACGCCCAGGCGCCCAGAATCACAGCCGCGACAGCTAGAGCAATCCCAATCATGTTGATAGTCAACATTGTGCACCACAATGTTGGATCGTCACCCACCATCGGGGCTATTCGATTTCACGGCCAGTTCTGCGGCCGCTCCCAGGCTGCGCCCAGCAGCCAGGCGAAACATCGAGTTCGTAAATCAAGAAGAGAGGATGCCCGCGTGAGGTTCTGGTCAGGAGGTTTCCGCGCGGACATGCTGAGTTGAGGCGGTCGGGTCCGCCAGGAGCCCCGAGGAAACGCGCACACATGACCCCGTCGCGCGGCCCGGCCGCCTCCTCAGCGAAGGCCACAGTGAGGAACGCGTTCGCAAGAGTGCCACGCCCGTTCTACGAGTAGACGGGCTGTGCCACAACATGTTCCTGCTCGACACCGGCATTGGCACTCCGGTCCCATCGAAGCGGCAGGCGCACCTCGGCAATCCGGACCGCCGTCAGAGCACGCGTAGGGATCGTTGACAGGACAGAACGTGGCTGGTTGCCTACGGCCGGTGAGCGACTCCGCGCGCGAGATCGAGAACCTGGTGTATCGGTATGCCGAGCTGATCGACGCAGGCGACCTGAACGGAGTCGCCGCATTGTTTACCCACGGCCGGATTCGCGGCGTCCCGGACGGCCCACCCGAAACGGTGTTTGAAGGCGCAGCCCGAGTGCGGCAGATGTACGCGACGACCGTGCGCCTCCACGAAGACGGCACTCCCAAGACGAAGCACTTCACCAGCAACCTCCAGTTGCACATCGACGAGGAGGAGGGAACCGCGTACGGCAGCGCCTACTACTGCGTCACTCAAGCAACACCGGACCTGCCGCTGCAGATCATCGTCACCGGTCGGTATCGCGATACATTCCACCGCATCGATGGCACGTGGTGGTTCGACACCCGAATCATGTTCGTCGATCAGGTCGGCGACACCAGCCAGCACCTGAAGTTCTGACCGCGGCGCGGCCGGCACTTCGCGCTCGCCCATCAGCTGGTTAGTCTGCTTAGAGATCCATCGACGGAGGCAGGAGTTCGCCATGCAGTTGGCGCTGACACCCCAGGAAGCGGCGTTCCGCGACGAGCTTCGCACCTTCTACCGAACCAAGATTCCGGTCGAGATTCGCGAACGCACGCGAACCGCTGCCGAAACCGTTCGCGATGACATCGTCACCACCCAGAAAATCCTCCACGACCACGGACTCGCGGTACCCAATTGGCCGGCCGAATGGGGTGGCAAGAACTGGACACCGACCCAGCAGCAAATCTGGCTCGATGAGATGCAGCTTGCCAGTGTTCCGGAACCACTGACGTTCAACACCAACATGGTCGGACCGGTCATCGCCGAGTTCGGTTCCCAAGCCATGAAGGAGCGCTTCCTGCCGCCGACGGCCGCACTGGACATCTGGTGGTGTCAGGGTTTCTCCGAACCCGAAGCGGGCTCTGATCTCGCGTCGCTGCGGATGACCGCACTACGCGACGGCGACACCTACGTCGTCAACGGCCAAAAGACGTGGACCACGCTGGGCCAGTACGCTGACTGGATATTCTGCCTGGTCCGCACCGACCCCAACGCCCCGAAGAAGCAGGCAGGCATCTCCTTCCTGCTGATCGATATGAGCACCCCCGGCATCACGCTGCGGCCGATCAAACTCGTCGACGGCAGCTGCGAGGTGAACGAAGTCTTCTTCGAAGACGTGCGAGTACCGGCCGACCAACTTGTCGGCGAGGAGAACCAAGGCTGGACGTACGCGAAATTCCTGCTGGGCAACGAACGCAACGGCATCGCACAGGTCGGCCGAACCAAGCTGCGACTCGCAGAAGTCAAGGAGCGCGCCAAGACGAGCGGGCTGCTCAACGACCCACTGTTCGCCGCCCGGCTCGCCGAGGCCGAAAACGACATCGTGGCACTGGAACTGACACAGATGCGGGTTGCGTCGGGCTCAAGAGGCGGCAAGCCGAACCCCGCTTCGTCGGTGCTGAAGTTGCGCGGCAGCCAACTGCAACAGCTCGCCACCGAATTGCTGCTGGAGGTCGCTGGGCCCGACGCGTTGCCATTCGACGCCGGCAACGGCATCACCTCGCCGGAATGGGCACAGCACAGCGCGGCGCGCTACCTGAACTATCGCAAGACGTCCATCTACGGCGGCAGCAACGAAGTGCAGCGCACAATCATCGCGTCGACCATTCTCGGACTATGAGATAGGACCAGTAAAAACATGGACTTTCACATGAGCGACGAGCAGGTCCTGCTCCGCGACACCACCCGCGACGTGCTTTCGCAGACCTACGACACCGAGAGCAGACTGCGAATCGTCGACACCGATCTCGGCTGGAGCCGCGACGTATGGAACCAACTGGCCGAAATCGGCATCCTCGGGCTGGGTTTCGACGAGGATGCCGGCGGTCAGATCGAGATTCACGTGGTGCTGACCGAGATCGGTCGACGGCTGGCCCCGGAGCCGGTGCTGCACGCCGCGTTAGGTCCGGGTGCACTCATCGCGGAGTTGGGCACCGCCGACCAGCGCGCCCTGCTTGACGAGGTCGCAGCCGGTCAGCGGCTGCTGGCCTTTGCGCATTCGGAACCAGGGATGCGACTGCCCACCGCTGTAGTAACGACAAGCGCTGCGCGAGAGGGTGATTCATGGTTGCTCAGCGGGTGCAAGAACCCGGTCCCGGCTGGGGACTGCGCTGACACACTGGTGGTCAGCGCGGCGTTGCCCGACGGGGGAACCGGGTTGTTCCTCATCGATGCTGCGGTCGCGTGCCGGAAGCCGTACCGAACATTCGACGGCTTGCGCGGTGCCCAGATCGATTTCGACAAGGTGGCTGCCGAACCGTTGGGCGAGGCGCTCGATTCGTCGGCGGCCATCAGTCACGCGCTGGTACGGATCTCGTCGGCACTCTGCTCCGAAGCGCTCGGCGCAATGGAGGAGGCCCTGCGCCTGACTTCTGAGTACCTCACCCAACGCAAGCAGTTCGGCGTCACGCTGAGCAAGTTCCAGACGCTCACTCAGCGTGCCGCCGACATGTACGTCTCACTCGAACTTGCCCGCAGCATGGCGCTTTACGCTGCGATGTCCATCGCCGACGGCGACCTGGACCCGACCATCGCCGCACGAGCCAAGCTGCAGATCGGTCGCTCGGGACGCCACATCGGACAGGAGTCGATCCAGCTGCACGGCGGTATCGGCGTGACCAACGAATACCCGGTTGGGCACTACGCGGCGCGGCTCACCGCTATCGAGCAGACCCTTGGTTCTTCACAGGACCAGTTGCCCGTCCTGATCGGCCAACTCGGCGACTATGAGGTCGTCACCATCTGACGCACGTAACGCTCACTAGCCGGGATTGGTTGTCGGACCACTCTGCGATGATGACGTTATGTCCTCGAGCACACCATCTTTGGCCGTTGATCCGCGCCCGGCTGAGCGTCTGGAAGTGTTGTTCGAGGAATTGGCGGAGTTGGCCGGTCAGCGCAACGCGATCGACGGGCGCGTGGTGGAAATCGCCGCTGAATTGGAGCGCGACGAGTTGTGGGGTGGCACCGGCGCCCGATCGGTAGCTGCGCTAGTCGCCTGGAAATTGGGGGTGTCCCCAACGAACGCGAACACGATCGCTACCGTCGGGCACCGGCTCCACGAGTTCCCCCGCTGCACGCAGCGTTTGCGGGAAGGCCAGCTGTCGCTGGATCAAGTCGGTGTCATCGCTGGCCGCGCGGCGAACGGGTCGGATGAGCACTACGCCCAGCTGGCCGCTAGCGCCACGGTCAGCCAGCTGCGCACCGCAGTCAAGCTCGAGCCGCGCTCCGAACCCGGGCCTCGGCCCGGATGGCGGCGCTGTATCACCAAGACCGGCGACGAGGAATCAACATCTTGGCGGATCACCCTGCCCCACGCCGAGGCCGCGACCTTCGACGCCGCCCTGGCCTCCCATCTCGACGGGCTGATCGCCGACTGGAAACGTGACCACGACAACGGTGACCGGGCATCTGAGCAGGCACCGCCGCTGCCGAACAGCGTTGACGCGTTCCTCCACCTCATCGAGGCCGGCTGGGATACCGAGGTCGCCCGCCGGCCCCACGGGCAGCGCACCACCGTGGCGATGCACGTCGATGTCGGCGAGAAGGCCGCCTCATTGCATCTGGGCCCTGCCCTGTCGGAGGGCGAACGCCGATACTTGCTCTGCGATGCCACCTGCGAGGTCTGGTTCCGGCGCAACGGTCACGTCATCGGCTCAGGGCGGTCCACCCGTACCGTGGGCCGCCGGCTGCGCCGCGCCCTGGAACACCGAGACCAGTGCTGCGTTGTCCCCGGGTGCGGGGCAACCGCCGGTCTGCATGCCCACCACATCCGTCACTGGGAAGACGGAGGTCCTACCGATTTATGGAACCTTGTGCTGCTGTGCCCTTACCACCACCGGTCCCACCACAGCGGCATCATCACCATCACCGGAGATGCCCATAACCTCACGGTCACCGACAGCAGCGGCCAACCGCTGAGCGCGCGATCCCTGGCGCGCCCACCAACCACACACCCCCCAGCGGTCAACCCCTACTCCGGGCCCACCGGCGAACCCGCCCACTGGTGGTGGTACCAACCCTTCCAACCGCACCCACCACCGTCAACCAATTAACCGGACGGCCTTGCCAAATCGCTCGCTCTTCGGGCCTGCGACACGCGGAACTGACTGTCCTGCTTGCGGACAACGCGCCACCAGATTTCAGAAGCCCAGCTGCTGAGGCGACATCCGCGCGGTCACGTTGCCCACCAGCGCGTCGTCATACGGGTCGATGACCAGTGGGTCGCCCCCGTCGGGAAGCTCGAGTGCATCGAACTGCACCCAGATGGTGTTCGGACTCGTGGTGAGCTCGAAGAAGTAGGTCCTGTTGGTCAGGTCGCACACCGTCCGGTATTCGGTGTTGTACACGCCAAACTCGGCGTACGGCGCGCCGAACGGAACCGACACATTGCGCATGATCGCCATCACACCTGCGACGGCCTGGCGCACGTCCTGCGGCTCGGGAAGCAATGCGGAGTAGTACGCCGCACGCTGGAACCGATCGACGGCGTTGACGTTACCGGGCAGTGGCATATCTCGCGACGGGTGAGAAAAATCCTGCTTCGACAGCAACGCCAGCTGCTCGTCGTAGGTGGGGTCGTTGGTCATGAGGGTGAATTCACGGCCGTGGTGCACGATGGGTGTGCCGTGGTCGAACTCGATGATCGCCGAGTCGCCGGTCGCGTCTTCCAACGCGAGGTGGATCGTCGCATCGCGGCCGTGCGCACCGACCATGACGATGCCGAGCCCGTCCATCAGGTCCAATGCCTCCGATACGGAGGCAGCCTGATCCAGGAGGTACTGCAACCACATTCCTGCGTGCAGGCCGGGCTTCGCCGCATTCCGTGGCCCGAAATCGGTGGATTTCAGGTACAGCCCGTGGGCTGCCAACCCCTTCTCGTTGAAGCCGTCAATGCCGCCGAGGCCGTACACGGTGGTCACCAGGCTGGCGTAGCGACTGGTCCAGCGCAGCGGGTTGGCGCCGACCACGTCGGTACCGGCGAGTGCTCCCCCGTCGCGTTTCCTGCCGCGCGGGAAGGCCGCGATCAATGGCTCGGTGGATTCGGGCCAGTCCATGCTGCGTCCCGTCAGCACCGCCAGGTCATTGGAGTTCCACAACACTCTCGTGCACACGGTCCCCAACATTAGTCCAGCCAGAGACCCAACTTCAGATCGTCGCCTCCGCACGGGCATGCACAGTGCTGTAGACGCTCCAGGCGACCAGGGTACCGAGCGCGATGGAGAAGATCGCGGCGAAGGTGCTGGCCAGTGTGTCGGCGTTCAGAGACCCTTCCGTTGCTGCTTCACTGATCGATTCAAAGCCCATCGCTCCGGGCACCAGCGACCAAAACGCCGCAAGGAGCATGACAAACATGGAGGGTGCTGTCTTGATCTTGGCCGCGACCACTGCAAATGGGAGGACCAGCAAGGCGCCCAGCGCGCCGGAGGTCGCCGGCGCCAGGAATAGGGCGCCTATCTTTTGGCCCAGAAGAGCCACAGCGATAGCAGCGATGAGCCACATCAAGGATCCGCGGGGCGCCGAGAGGTAAATGTAGAGCCCGATTCCGATGATGACGATAGCCACATAGAACGACAGCGGACCCATCCGGGCCACGCTTTCGTGCGGCGTCGCCGTTCCGGCGATGGCCAAGCCGATCCCGACGCCAAAGGCCAAGAGCAGCAGCTGCGCTACCCCATACACCAGTCGACTGGAGCCCGCCATGATGGCTCCACTGGCGAGCTCCATGGCACCTATGGTTAGCGACAGCCCGGGCAGGGTGGCAACCAGCGCCGGAGCGATGATTCTGAGCAGATCATCGCCAGCCGCGTCAGCAACGAACCAGGTGGCCAAAATCGTCACCACTGCTGCCGAAAACGAGGGGGCTATCGACGCGATCGCCGGCAGCCGACTGGCTACCACGACGATAAGGCCGACCGCCGCACCGAGAAACACATAGGCCCACAACGCCGTCCACGCGGGATTGATCACGATGCCGAACCCCAACGTGGTGATGACGTAACCGACCAGCAGGGTGAGGGGACGGAAGCGGGGTGTTGCTGAGCGCGCCTCGACGATGTCTCGGACTGCATCGGCCGGCGTGATCGCCCCCGCGGCGGCGAGCCGGGTGATGGCGTCGATCCGGCCAGCCCGGTCGAGTTGGGTGGTCCCGCGGGTCGAGCCCGCTACCTCGTGCCCGGTGCTGCCCACTTGAATGATCAAGACCGTCGGCAGCGCGACGACCTGGAATGGCTCGGCGGTGTATCGCCGCGCGATGTGCGTCAGCCGGGCCTCCACCACTCCACTGGGTACCTGGACCTCCAGCAGTGCGATACCGATTTCGCGCAGCATCTGCGCGATCGCGCCGACGGGGTAGGTGTCGGGGGC
>CAZCHU010000009.1:7132-13336 GCA_964498215.1 uncultured Mycobacterium sp.
TGCCTATCGAGATCCAGGTCGAGGGTAATGCCGGCGAGCCCGTCAGCCCAGCCGGCCGCGTGGCGCGTCGTCTTCGGCCCCATCGTGCCGACCAGTAGCTTCGGGCCGCCCCCCTGTAGCGGAGGTGGGCCCACCGGCAGCGTCGAGTCGGTCACCCTCTCCCCAGACCACACCCGCTTCATCACCCCCACACGGTCGGACATGTCGCGCATCGTCTGAGTCACGGGGTTCGCGCCGACAGCATGGTAGTCCTCGTGGCGGCCACCAACGCCGAGTCCGACGGTGAGTCGGCCACCGCTGAGCATGTCGCCGGTAGCCAGCGCCTTGGCCAACATCACCGGGTCGTGCAGTTGCGGAATAACCACCGTTGTGACCAGCTGCACCCGGTCCGTCCAGGCAGCCAGCGCGCCGAGCAGTGTCAGGGTCTCCGGGTTGTCGAAGGCCATCCGCTCACCCCAGCACAGCGACGAAAACGGGCCGCGGTCGATGAATTGCGCCCACTCCTTCAACGTCGCGGCGTCGAGGTCGGGCTCCATCACCGGCAGGGTCATCCCGATACGCACGCCCGCGATTCTGGCATGTATCGCAGGTCGAGCGCCGACGGTGACGCTACAGGTTGCGATGCGGCGCGATCATCACCGTGCTGGATCCGCAGCGGGAGGGTCCTTTTGCGCGCGAATCGGGCCGGCGGCAGGTGTGGCGAACAGTACGCCCTGCCGGCCGCCGCGGAACGTGCGTACCGCCACCAGGAACCAGGTGACCAACAACCCGACGTAGGCGATCGCCGCGGCGACCTCGAACGCCGGCAGGTCTGTGTGCAGAGCCAGCTGGGTCGTACCCGTGACAAAGGTGCCAACCGGGAATGTCAGGCTCCACCAGGTCAGCGCAAACGGCATTCCGCGCCGCAGCGTCCGCGTGGTCAGCGAAGTGGCAATCGCGATCCACAGCACAGCGAAGCCCCACACGGGAACCCCGTAGAGGACGGCGAACGCGCTCATCGCGTCGGCCATGTTCTCGTCAACTGCCAGCACCGCATCCGTACCGAGAAGCCCTGCCACGGTTATCGATTGGCCCAGCGGCCCAAGGACAATCCACAACGTGGGTACCCGTGCGGTTCCAGAGGTCCCGTAGAGCGCCAAGCGGCTCCAGATCATGGTGATGATAATCAGCGAGGCGACCAGCGACATGCCGAACATCGCGTAGCAGCCGTAGAGCATGGTTACCTGGCCAGTTCCCGGCGCCATGTGCGGGATCAACATCGCGCCTGTCGCGGCCGACACCATCGGCGGGACCACCGGCATCAGCCAGCCACCGAATGCTGCGTCGGCCTCGACCCGGTACTGAGTGAACATCAGGAACGGGATGCTCATCGCGGTGAACAGGCCACCGACGGTGCCGGCCGCCCACAACACCCAGGCAAGGTCGACCGCGGCGCGATCGCCAATCAGATCCTTACCGACCAGCAGGGCGCCGGCGCCGACGGTGAGCAGTGCCATCGGGGCCGCCCCGTAGAAGTGCGCCATCTGCGGATTACGCACGTGGCTACGCGCGACCGTGGGGTTTCGGACCCAGTGGGCTACGGTCGCCGCCGACAGCACCACCAGCCACAATGCCGCGGCCACCCATACCACCAGCGCGAAAGTCCGAAGTCCCGGGACGTGCACGGGTAAGGACGCACCCGCCGTGGCGACGATGCCCGTCCCCATTACTGAGGCGAACCAATTCGGCCCGAGGTAGCTCACAGGTGTGGGTCTATCGGTGGTCATGCGATCAGTATGGCCACCGCGAGCGCTGGCCACCGCGAGAGCGCGTTAAATGCCACCTCTGGTCGCGTGTCGGCGCACAGACGCGCGTGCTCGCGGAGGTCAGTCCCACCGGCGCCCCCGTGTGGTGCGGTTGGGGCATCAACCGGCCAGCATTTCGATGATCGTCGCCGCGGGTGCAGCCTGGGCCCGTCGGAATCCTGTGCCCGCCCACATGCTGGCCGCGTGCGGATCGCCCGCCCGAACCGATGCCGCCCGCACCGGACCGGTCAAGTAGTGAACCTCGGGGTATCCAAAAGGCGCCTCGGCCTGGTGTTCGTCGATGAAACGGTTGCGCAATCCCCGCGCGTAGCGTCCGGAGAATGCTTTTGTCACAATAGTTTCGGTGAACTGCGGATTATTCAACGCTTCCCGATGCACGGCGCTGCTACCGGCTTCGTCGGCGAGCAGGAACGCGGTTCCCAGTTGAGCAGCCACCGCCCCGGATTGCCGAACCCGGTGCACATCGGCGCCATCCATCAGCCCACCCGCAGCGACGACGGGCAGATCGAACGCTGCGGTGACGGCGGCGAGCAGTTCGTCCAGCGGCTGGTCGGACGGCCGCGCAGTCGCATCGAACGTGCCGCGGTGCCCACCCGCTGACGGCCCCTGGACAACCACGGCATCAACGCCACGACCGGCCGCGAGCCGCGCCTCTTCCCGTGTGGTCACGGTGGCGACGGTTGTGATGCCCGCATCGGTGAGTGCCCGCCGCTCGTCCGGGCTGGGTAGGCCGAAGGTGAACGATGCCACCGCTGGGCGCAACTCCAGCAGCACCTCGATCTTGGCGGCCCAGTCGTCATCATCGAAGCGGGGCTCCCCCAGCCCTACGCGGTAGCGTCGCGCCTCGGCAGACAACCGGCCGGCGTAGGCCGCGATCGCCTCTGACGTCGCAGCACTAGGTTGCGGCACAAAAAGATTGGTGCCGATCGGCCCGGCAGTCAGCTGCTGCGCCGCACGCAGGCGCTCGGCGAACACCTCAGCAGTTAAATAGCCAGCCGGTACGAACCCAAGCCCACCCGCGTTGGTTCCGGCCGCCGCCAACTCTGGGGTGGACGGACCGCCGGCCATCGGGGCGACGAGCACCGGGGCGGCCAGATCACGAAGGTCAAACACCATTCGCCGTTCGTATCACGGACTCGTCCGACGACCGAATGATTGCCGGAAGCGTGGCCTAAACGGCGACTCCGCTATCCGATCGAGTGGCCACGCTCGTCCTCCTGGCTGCGGTAGTCGTCGGCCAGTGCCTGCACATGCCCGGGCAATGCACCGGAGGCGACATCGGCGAGGGTGGTCTGCTCGAGCACCGAGCGCATGCTGGCGCGCAGCGCCCGCCACACGTCGGTCAGCGATGCCGTGGGACCTGTGTAGGGCAGGTCTCCCAAGCCGATATCGCGCACGCTAGCCAGCGGGCCGTCGATGCAGCGCAACACGTCAGCGATGCCGATGTCTGCGGCAGGCCGGGCCAGGGAGTATCCACCTCCGCGACCTCGGTGGCTGCGCACCAGCCGGTCAGTACGCAGGTCAGAAAGAATGTCGACGAGGAATTGCGGTGGAATGCCCTGGGCCTTCGCCAGGTCCTCGGTCTTGATGAGAGCACCATCGTCGACCGTGGCCAGCTGAACCATCGCCCGGATGGCATACTCCGCCTTGGCCGACATCCGCATGGAGCAAGGTTAGTCGGCTAGGCCCGCGGGACCGGTGACCACCACGGCGAATGGGTCGGCCACGGCTGCCAGGCTGGCCGGCTCTCCCTCTGAGCAAGCCTAGTCGGGGTTCAGCCGGCCGTTACCGCCAACACGGCGTCAACGTATTCGGGACGGCACACGATCAGGTCGGGCAGCTTGGAGTCCCGCTGGTTGTACGCCAACGGCGTGCCGTCGATGCGCGAGGTGTGCAAGCCGGCTGCCCGCGCCACGGCGACAGGAGCCGCGGAGTCCCACTCATACTGGCCACCTGCATGCACGTAGACATCCGAGAGTCCCTGGATGACCGATGCGACTTTCGCTCCTGCGGAGCCCATCTCGACGAGAACACCGTTGAGCGCCTCCCGCACTTGAAGTGCAACAGCAGGTGGACGGGTGCGTGACACAACGATCCGCGGGACTTCGGGGGCAGGCGGTGGAGCCGCGACCTTCGGGGTAGCCAGGGTGACACCTTTGGCCGGCAACGCGACAGCGCCCGCGATCAGATCGCCGGAAATGCCATTGCGCTGCCAAAGAGCTACGTGGACAGCCCAGTCGGTGCGTCCAGGCTCGGAGAACTCCCGGGTGCCGTCGAGCGGGTCGACGATCCACACCCGATCGGCAGCCAGCCGGACCGGATCAGCTTCTTCCGCTGGCCCTTCCTCGGACAGGACTGCGTCCTCAGGCCGTTCGGTCGCCAACGCACTCATGAGGAAATCGTGAGAACCCTTGTCCCCCGCGTCTTTCCTTTCGCTCGCTGCCGCTCCTGCGAGCTTGGTGCGGATGCCGAGCAAGAGCGCACCAGCCTCGGTGGCAAGTCGGGCGGCAAGCTCATGATCGCTCACGTGGGATCGCCGAGAAGCTCGATGACCTCGGTCGCTAGCTCTTCGGGTGTTCGATCCGGGCTGAGGCGCAGATCCGGATCCTTAGGACGTTCGTACGGACTGTCGATTCCGGTGAAATGCGTGATCTCGCCAGCGCGGGCCTTGGCGTACAACCCCTTTGGGTCCCGTCGTTCGCAGTCCTCCAGCGACGTGTCGCAGAACACCTCGAAGAATTCGACTCCGGCATCGGTGGCCACCTGACGCGCCAACGCTCGGTGCTCGGCCAGCGGGCTAATCGCCGGCACCAGGACCACCTGACCGGAGTCGGCAAGGATCGCGGCCACATGCGCCAGCCTTCGCAGATTCTCCGCACGATCTGCCATCGAGAAGCCAAGGTCGGAGTTAAGCCCGTGACGCAGGTTGTCGCCGTCGAGAACGTAGGCGGGAATGCCCCGTTCGAGCAGTTTCTGCTCGACGAGCATGGCCACCGACGACTTGCCCGACCCCGACAGACCGGTGAACCACACGGCTCGACCCCTGGTCGGGCGGTCCTCGGCCGTGCACAACGATCCATGCCGCACGGTGTTCGGACTTGACTTGCGCGCGGTAACGTCTCGCAGCACCATGCCGGCGGCGACGGTCCCGTTGGTGTTCGGGTCGATCAGGATGAAGGAGCCGGTCGACGCGTTGCGGCTGTACTCGTCCAATAGAAGCGGCACCTGGGTGCGCAATGAAATACGGCCCAACTCATTGAGTTTGAGTGCCGTCGCCGATTTGTCCCGGTGCAGGGTGTTGACATCGAGGCGGTAGTCCAAGCCTATCACTTTCGCACGGCTGGTCCGGGTGGTGTGTTTGATCAGGTAGTCACGGCCGGGTTCCAGCGCTGCGTCGTCGGACATCCAACACACCGTGGCATCAAACTCCTGGGTGACCCGCGGCTGATTGTTGGGGCGCGCGATCAGGTCACCACGTGAGATGTCGATGTCGTCGGCCAAGCTAACCGACACCGCCATCGGCGGAAAAGCTTCTTGCACCGGCCCGCCGGGACCTTCGATCCCTTCGATCTTGCTCGTCTTTCCCGACGGCAGTGCGACGACGTCATCGCCTACGCGCATGACGCCGCTGGCAACCGTTCCCGCGTAGCTGCGGTGATCATGGTGGTCGCGAGTTTGGGGTCGGATCACGTACTGCACCGGGAACCGTACGTCGACGAGGTTACGATCGCCGGCGATGTACACCTCTTCGAGGTGATTGAGCAGCGAGGGCCCTTCGTACCAAGGGGTCACGTTCGACGTGGTGACGACGTTGTCGCCGTTGAGCGCGGATAACGGGATCGTCATCACGTCGTGGATGTCCAAGCGCGCGGCGAAATCGTGAAAGTCGTCCCGAATCGTGTCGAATCTCTGCTGATCCCAGTCGATCAAGTCCATCTTGTTGACCGCCAGCACGACATGCTGGATGCCAAGAAGCGAGGCCAAGAATGCGTGGCGTCGCGACTGCTCAAGCAGACCGTGGCGGGCATCCACCAACACGATCGCAAGTTGAGCTGTCGAGGTGCCGGTGACCATGTTGCGCGTGTACTGGATGTGGCCCGGGGTGTCTGCGATGATGAACTTCCGCTTGGCCGTGGCGAAGTAGCGGTAGGCGACGTCGATCGTGATGCCCTGCTCACGTTCGGCACGCAGACCGTCGGTAACCAGCGCCAGGTCGGTGTAGTCGTGTCCGCGCTCCTTGGAGGTGCGTTCGACGGCGGCCAGCTGGTCCTCCATCACGGCCTTGGAATCGAACAGCAGCCGACCGATGAGGGTGGACTTACCGTCGTCGACCGAACCGGCCGTCGCGATGCGAAGCAAAGTGGCCATACCTACATCCCCCGTCGCTGCGCTCGCCCCA
>CAZCHU010000009.1:13436-46353 GCA_964498215.1 uncultured Mycobacterium sp.
CAGAACCATCAGAAGTAGCCCTCTCGCTTGCGGTCTTCCATCCCCGCCTCGGAGATCCGGTCGTCGGCGCGGGTCGCTCCGCGCTCGGTGAGCCGAGAAACAGCGGTCTCGGCGATCACCTCGGAGACGGTGACCGCCGAGGATTCGACACAGCCGGTGCAGGTGACGTCGCCTACCGTGCGGAACCGCACCGTCTTCTCGCGGATCTCCTCGTCCTCGCCCGGCTGGAGATGCCGGTGGACAGCCAACAGCATGCCGTCGCGTTCGAACACTTTGCGCTGGTGCGCGAAGTAGATCGAGGGCAACCTGATCTCCTCGGCACCTATGTAGGACCAGATGTCGAACTCGGTCCAGTTGGATATCGGGAACGCCCTGATGTGCTCCCCCTTGTGGTGGCGCCCGTTGTAGAGGTTCCACAGCTCGGGGCGTTGCGCTTTGGGATCCCATTGGCCGAACTCGTCACGGAATGAGAAGACACGTTCCTTGGCCCGGGCCTTCTCCTCATCGCGCCGAGCGCCACCGAAGGCAGCGTCGAACTTGTTTTCCCGGATGGCGCGCAGCAGCGTGAAGGTCTGCATCGGGTTTCGCGACGGGGTGGTCTCGACGATTCGGCCTGCGTCGATGTCGTCCTGCACCTTGGCGACCACCAGACGCACTCCGGACTCCGCGACCAGCTCGTCGCGCACGGCCAGCACCTCGTCGAAGTTGTGACCGGTATCGACGTGCATCACCGGGAAGGGCAGCCGGCCTGGCCGGAAGGCCTTGAGGGCGAGATGCAGCATGACGATCGAATCCTTGCCGCCGGAGAACAGCAAGACCGGCCGCTCGAACTCCGCAGCGACCTCCCTGATGATGTGGATGGCTTCTGCCTCCAACGCTCGCAGGTGGCTCAGTTCGTAGCGTCCGGTGTTTTGGGCGGGGCTCTCGGCCACAGTCATTTCTTCTCCATAAAGATGGTAGATATGACCAGATTAACGATCATTGCCTGGAAATCTAGCGAGCCTCTACGCGTGATGTCAAAGTCCGCACACACTGAGCCCGAGACTGAGCTTGTTGACCACGATTGCCAGCATTTCTCGCCTATAGCCTCAGTCTCGACCGGGCGAATTCAGGCGGGTAAGCGGACGGTGAACTCCGTTCTTCCCGGCGCACTGCGCACCTCGATCACGCCACCGTGTGCCCGTACCACTGCGTCGACAATCGCCAAGCCCAGTCCCGTGCTGCCGCCGCGGCGGGAACGAGAAGAATCACCCCGGGCGAATCTCTCGAAAATCTCCGGCAACAGGCCAGCGGGGATGCCCGGGCCGCCGTCGAGGACCGTCAGCACCACGCCGGCGTCATCAGCGACCAGCGCCGTGGTCACCGATGTGCCCGGTGGCGTGTGGGTGCGGACATTCGCCAGCAGGTTGGCTACGACTTGATGCAGTCGGGCCTCGTCGCCGGTGACCACGATGGGTTCATCGGGCAGGTCCAGTTTCCAGGTGTGATCCGGACCGGCGATGTGCGCATCGCTGACCGCGTCCATGACCAGGCGTGTCAGGTCGACTTGCTCGCGCTGCAAAGGACGCCCGGCGTCCAAGCGGGCGAGCAGCAGCATGTCTTCGACAAGCTGGGTCATCCGCCCAGCCTCCGACTCCACGCGGTTCATGGCGTGCGCGACATCATCGGGGAGCTGACTCTGTTTGCGTTGCGCCAGCTCGGTGTAACCACGGATAGCCGCCAGCGGCGTTCGCAGTTCGTGGCTGGCATCGGCCACGAACTGGCGTACCCGGGTCTCGCTGGCCTGTCGTGCAGACAGAGCCGCGGCGATGCGGTCGAGCATGCGATTCAGCGCGCCGCCAAGTTGTCCGATTTCAGTGTGAGCCGCCGCCGGATCGACCTTGACGATCGGGGTGGGTAACCGCACCTCGCCCCGGTCGAGTTCGAGGTCGGCGATCTGTTGCGAGGCTGCCGCAACCCGCGCCAGGGGTGCGAGTTGACGACGAATGATGACGATGCCTGCCGACGCTGCTGCCACCAATGCGATGGCCGCAACGACACAGAAAATCACCAGGACCCGCAGCAGCGTGTCATCGACATCGGCGGTGGGCAGGCCGGTAACGATGACCTTGTCGGAGTGGCGAGCGGGAAAGCTCACCACCCGGTAGCGGCCCAGTCCGTCCAGTTCGACCGTTCTTGGCTGCATGTCGGCAGGAATAGCGGCGAGTTGCTCGGCTGCGGACGCGGAGATCTCGCTGCGGGCCCCCTCAATGGTGATCACGCCGGCTTCGGTCGCCATTCCGTCCGAGACCACAGCTCCGACCGTGCGGATGGCCTGGCCCGGCGCGTTCAGGAACTCCGGCCCTGGCCCCTGGTCGTCGCGGAATGGCATCCATCGGCCGGGCCTAGGCGGCGGTGGCATCCTGTGGTTATCGCGTGGTCCCATCCCGGGGCGGCCCATGACCGGTGGGGGCGGTGGGGGCGGCGGTGGTCCGAAGGAGAAAATCCCCGCCGACCGCCCGCCGGCCTCTACCACCTGATCGTCGAGTTGGTTCATCAAGAAGCGTTGCAGCGCAAACTCCGTCGTAATTCCGATACCCGCGCAGGCCACCGCCAGAAGAACCACCTGCGTGACAAGCAGACGCGTCCGCAACGTCCATCCACCTGGCGCGAATCGGCCGACCGCAGAACGGAGAAAGCGAACACCGCCGCGACGTTCAGCGGGCGGGTTTGAGGACATACCCCGCACCACGCAACGTGTGAATCATCGGCTCACGCCCGGTATCGATCTTCTTGCGCAGGTAGGACACGTACAACTCCACGATGTTGGATCGACCGCCGAAATCGTAGCTCCACACCCGATCGAGGATCTGCGCCTTGCTCAGGACCCGCTTGGCGTTGCGCATCATGAAGCGCAGTAGTTCAAACTCGGTCGCGGTGAGTGCGATTGTCTCACCGGCGCGCGTCACCTCATGGCTGTCTTCGTCGAGCACGAGATCCCCGACAACAATCCGGGCGCCGCCGGTGTCGGTGCTGACTCCGGTGCGCCGCAGCAGGGCCCGCAGCCGTAACACCACCTCTTCGAGGCTGAACGGCTTCGTCACGTAGTCGTCTCCACCGGCGGTCAGGCCGGCAATGCGGTCCTCGACCGAATCCTTGGCTGTGAGCAGCAACAGAGGCAGTCCGGGAATCTGCTCGCGTAACTTGCGCAGGACGTCCAATCCGCTCATATCCGGCAGCATCACGTCGAGCACGACCACGTCCGGTGGGGTTTCGCGGGCCAACGCGATGGCGGTCGTTCCATCCCCGGCGGTCGCGATCTCCCAACCCTCATATCGCAGTGCCATGGACACCAGCTCGGCCAGCACCGGTTCGTCATCGACGACCAGTACGTGGATCGGGCTGCCGTCGGCTCGGCGCATCACGACTCGCGTGGGGGCATCACCGTCGACGGGTGCGGCAGACGCCGGGATAGAGGCCACCGACCCATTATGTGTCCTGGCCCTAGGCGTCATCTATGTCATTCCTATGCGTGGGCTGTGAGGCTGCCGGGAATCCCCCCGGTACTGCGTTCAAGCACCATCCGCCAGCCACGCCGGGCCGCAGAAACGGGCTGCGGCCGCGAATTTGTCTAACCTGAGCGGATGCAGACGAGCGGCGGAGTCAGCACGTGACCCGTTTTCTCGCACGCCGGCTGCTCAACTACGTTGTGCTCCTGGGACTCGCTTCGTTCCTCACCTTCTGCCTCACCTCGCTGACGTTCGAGCCGCTTGACAGTCTGCTCGAACGAAACCCGCGACCTCCACAGGCTGTCATCGACGCCAAGGCTGCCGAACTCGATCTCGACAAGCCGATTCCCGTCCGATACGCAAACTGGGCTTCGGGTGCCGTGAGAGGGGATTTCGGAACCACGGTCACCGGCCAACCAGTCACCGAGGAGCTGTGGCGGCGCATCGGTGTCAGTCTGCGGTTGGTGATCACCGGATCGGTAGTCGGCACTGTCGTCGGCGTCGTGGTCGGGGCGTGGGGCGCCATACGCCAGTATCGGCTGTCGGACCGGGTAATCACCGTACTGTCCCTGCTGATCCTGAGCACCCCCACCTTCGTGGTCGCCAACCTGCTGATCCTGGGCGCTCTGAAAATCAACTCGGCCCTCGGGGTACAGCTGTTCGAGTACACCGGGGAAACATCGCCCGACGCGGTCGGCGGCGCCTGGGCCCAGTTCGTTGACCGGCTTCAGCACCTGGTGCTGCCCACCTTCACCCTGGCCCTGGCGTCTATCGCCGGATTCAGCCGCTATCAGCGCAATGCGATGCTGGACGTGTTGGGGCAGGACTTCATCCGCACAGCGCGGGCCAAGGGGCTGACGCGGCGCCGAGCACTGTTCAAGCACGGATTGCGCACAGCGTTGATCCCGATGGCCACGCTGTTCGCCTACGGTGTCAGCGCCCTGGTCACCGGTGCGGTATTCACCGAGAAGATCTTCGGGTGGCACGGCATGGGCGAATGGGTGGTGCAGGGCGTCGCGTCCCAGGACACCAACATCATCGCCGCGATCACGGTGTTCTCCGGAGCAACAATCCTGCTTGCGGGGTTGCTCTCCGACGTGATCTACGCCGTACTGGACCCCCGGGTGCGGGTCTCGTGAGCGTCTCCGACTACCAGTTCGTGTCGCGGCGCACCCTGGTGCTGCGCCGGTTTTTGGGAAACAGGACAGCGGTGGTGGCGTTGGTCGTGCTGTGCGTGCTGTTCATCGGCTGCTACGCCCTGCCGCCGCTACTGCCCCACTCCTATAGCGACCTGGACTACTACGCCCTGCAACAACCACCGACCACCACCCACTGGTTCGGCACCAACGCTCTGGGCCAGGATCTGTTGGCACAAACGCTGCGCGGGATGCAGAAGTCGATGTTGATCGGTGTCTGCGTCGCGTTCATCTCAACGATCATCGCGGCCACCGTCGGCGCGATCGCCGGCTACTTCGGTGGCTGGCGGGACCGGACATTGATGTGGATCGTCGACCTGCTGCTCGTCGTCCCCAGCTTTATTCTGATCGCCATCGTCACGCCACGTACCAAGCAGTCTGGAACCATCCTGTGGCTCATCCTGTTGCTCGCGGCGTTTAGCTGGATGATCAGCTCACGGATGGTACGTGGAATGACAATGAGCCTACGAGAGCGCGAATTCGTCGTGGCAGCACGATATATGGGCGTAAGCCACTGGCGCGTCATCGTTCGCCACATCCTCCCGAACGTGGCGTCCATCCTGATCATCGACACTGCGCTCAACGTCGGCATGGCGATCCTGGCCGAGACGGGGCTGAGCTTCCTGGGCTTCGGAGTGCAGCCGCCAGACGTGTCTCTGGGAACGCTGATCGCCGACGGCACGCGGTCTGTGACGACCTTCCCGTGGGTATTCCTGTTCCCCGCAGGGATTCTGGTGCTCATCGTTCTGTGCGCTAACCTCGTCGGCGACGGGCTGCGCGACGCACTGGATCCCAACGCGCGCCCCGTTGCGCGCCGCACCAGCAAGGTCCGCTCATGACCCTGCTCGACGTGCGCGACCTGACAGTCACCTTCCCTACCGACGCCGAGCGCGTCGCCGCGGTACGCGGCCTGTCGTATCAGGTCAATGCTGGTGAAGTCGTCGCACTGGTCGGTGAATCCGGCGCGGGAAAATCGGCGGGCGCCATGGCCGTGATCGGGCTACTCCCCGAGTACGCCGAGATGTCTGGTTCGGTACGGCTGGACGGCGACGAACTGCTCGGACTGTCCGATCAGCAGATGTCTCGGATTCGGGGCAACAGGATCGGAACCGTCTTCCAGGACCCGATGTCGGCGCTGACCCCGGTGTACACCGTCGGCGACCAGATCGCCGAAGCGATCCAGATTCATCGCCGCGACGTCGGCAGGCGTGCCGCCCAGGAACGTGCGATTGAGTTGCTCGAACTGGTCGGCATCGCCCAGCCGGCGCAACGGTCGCGGGCGTTCCCGCACGAACTGTCCGGCGGCGAACGGCAACGGGTCGTGATCGCGATTGCCATCTCCAACGACCCCGATCTGCTGATCTGCGACGAGCCGACGACGGCGTTGGACGTGACAGTGCAGGCGCAGATCCTCGACGTGCTGCGCACGGCACGCGACGTAACCGGCGCCGGCGTGCTGATCATCACTCACGACCTCGGTGTCGTCGCCGAGTTCGCCGACCGCGCTCTGGTGATGTATGCCGGCCGCGCAGTGGAGACCGCCGCGGTAGCCGACCTGTACCGTAGCCGCCGAATGCCCTACACCGCAGGGCTGTTGGGATCAGCACCTCGCCTGGATGCACCCCAGGGCGCCCGCCTGGTACCAATCCCCGGCGCTCCCCCGTCACTGGCGGCGCTGCCGGCAGGATGCCCGTTTGCGCCCAGGTGTCCGCTCGTCGTCGACGCGTGTCACGCGGAGGAACCCGAGTTGAAAGAGGTGGACGCCGGCCACCATGTCGCCTGCATCAGGAGTGAGCAGGTTGCCGGTCGCAGCGCGGCCGAGATCTACGCCGTTTCTACCGCGCCGCTATCAGAAACCGGGGCAAGCGCTAAAGAGCCGGCTGTGCTGCGGGTAGACGATCTGGTCAAGACCTACACGCTGACCAAGGGCGTGGTGTTTCGCCGCCGCATCGGCGAGGTGCGGGCGGTCGATGGGGTCAGTTTCGAACTGCACCAGGGCCGCACGCTGGGAATCGTTGGCGAATCGGGTTCCGGTAAGTCGACGACGCTGCACCAGATCCTCGAACTCACCACCCCGCAAGCCGGAACCATCGAGATTCTTGGTACCGATGTCGCCGGGCTGAACAGACGCACCCGCAGGGCGCTTCGCGGCGACCTGCAGGTGGTTTTTCAGGATCCGGTGGCCTCCCTGGATCCCCGGCTACCCGTGTTCGACGTGCTGGCAGAGCCGCTGCGAGCCAACGGCTTCGACAAGCGGGCCACCGACGAACGGATCGATGAACTCCTCAGCGTCGTCGGGTTGCGGCGAGAGGACGCCGGCAGGTACCCGGCGGAGTTTTCCGGGGGGCAAAAGCAGCGCATCGGCATCGCCAGAGCGTTGGCGCTGCATCCGAAGGTCCTGGCGCTGGACGAACCGGTGTCGGCGCTGGATGTGTCGATCCAGGCCGGGATCATCAACCTGCTGCTCGACCTGCAGGACCGCTTCGGGCTGGCGTACCTGTTCGTCTCCCACGACCTCTCCGTGGTTAAGCACCTGGCCCACCGGGTGGCAGTGATGCACAACGGCAAGATCGTCGAGCAAGGTGACAGCGAGCAGGTGTTCAGTTCCCCCCGCCACGAATACACCCGCAGGTTGCTGTCGGCGGTGCCGCGGCCCCTGGCGGATCACGGTTAAAGTCGTTCGGTATGACCACCTTGAGGCCGCGAGACACCCAATGGCGCACCACGGCGCTCAAGAGCGCAACGGTGCGTCTGCTCGGCGTTGCACTGGTCACAGCACTGGTGATGACTGGCTGTTCCTCCACAGACCACGACGTTCCTTCCGCCGGCGGCGCGGCCGAGATCGGTGCGACCGCCGACATCAACCCGCAGGACCCGGCCACGCTGCGCCAGGGCGGCAACCTTCGGCTCGCGCTGTCGGGCTTCCCGCCCAACTTCAACTACCTGCACGTCGACGGCAACCTAGGGGAACTGGGCGCGATGCTGCGCGCCACCCTTCCGCGCGCGTTCTTCATCAAGCCCGATGGGGAGATGACGGTCAACAGCGACTACTTCACCAGCGTCGAGCTGACCGGCACCGACCCCCAGGTCGTGACCTACACGATCAATCCGCAGGCGGTGTGGTCGGACGGCACGCCGATTACCTGGGAGGACATCGCCTCCCAAATCCACGCGACCAGCGGCAAGGACGACGAATACCTGTTCGCCTCCCCGAACGGCAGTGAGCGCGTCGCTTCGGTGACCAAGGGCGTCGACGACCGTCAGGCCGTCATCACTTTCGCCAAACACTTCGCTGATTGGAAAGGGATGTTCGCGGGCAACGCCATGCTCGCGCCCAAGGCGATGACCGCCGATCCGGAGACCTTCAACAGGGGCTTTCTCAATGGACCGGGGCCGTCGGCTGGGCCCTTCATCATCAGCTCGGTCGACCGGGCCGCCCAGCGCATCGTGTTGACCCGCAACCCCAATTGGTGGGGCACCCCCCCGGTTCTGGATTCGATCACCTATACCGTGCTCGATGACGCAGCCAAGATCCCCGCCCTGCAGAACAACGCACTCGATGCGGTCGGGCTGGGATCTCTGGACGATCTGACGATCGCGCGGCGCACCGAGGGGATCTCGATCCGACGCGCGCCGGCGCCAAGCTGGTACCACTTGACGTTCAACGGCGCTCCGGGCTCGATCCTGTCCGACCCGGCACTTCGGACCGCAATAACGAAGGGTATCGACCGGCAGGCAATCGCGGCGATCACGCAGCGTGGCCTCACTGACAACCCGGTGCCGCTGAACAATCACATCTTCCTGGCCGGCCAGGAGGGCTACCAGGACAACGCCATCGGTTTCGACCCGGAGGCAGCTAAACGCGAGCTGGATGCGCTGGGTTGGCGACTCAGCGAGTCCGGAGATAGCCAGTTTCGTGAGAAGGATGGCCGCAGACTCACTATCCGCGACGTGTTCTACGACGCTCAGAGCACTCGACAGATCGGCCAGATCGCCCAGAACAACCTGGCGCAGATCGGTGTCGACCTTGAACTCAATGCCGTCGCGGGCGGCACGCTGTTCAGCGACTATGTGACGCCGGGAAACTTCGATATCGCCCAGTTCGCTTGGGGCGGTGATGCATTCCCGCTGGCAAGCCTTACCCAGATCTACGCCTCGGAAGGCGAAAGCAACTACGGCAAGATCGGCAGCCCACAGATCGACGCTCAGATCGAGGAAACGCTATCGGAGCTCGACCCGGCCAAGGCGCGCGAGCGGGCCAACGAGCTCGACACGATGATCTGGGATATCGGGTTCAGCCTCCCCCTGTTCCAATCGCCGGGAAACGTCGCGGTGCGCAGCACCTTGGCCAACTACGGCCCTTCCGGAATCGGTGACCTCAACTACACCGCGATCGGCTTCATGAAGTAGCGGTCAGTCGCACCGCGCGTGTGACGGCATCGGGCACCACCGCCTCGGCCCTCAGTGCGATATCGATTCCCCGGATGAGCAGCCGTACCGTGAGATTCGCCGGTAACGCGTCCAGTTCGCCCGCGCGGGAGGGTAGTTCGCGAATTCCTCCGGTGAACACGGTGTTGCAGATCTGCTGGGCGGCGTGTTCGCGCGTGTCGAGCACGCTGTGGCCCGCGGTGGGCAGTTCGATGAGAACAGAGTTCGGAATGAGATCGGTGACGCGCCGAGCCACGGCCGGTGGCGTGGTGAGGTCGCGGCCGCCGGAGATCACCGCGGTGGGCCAAGCGAATCCCGGCATGGCCGATACCAGATCGTACGGTTCGGCGTCGAAGTCGACATTGCCGCTGGCGATCTCACGGAACGCCGGAGCGGGGTCCAGCGGCCCGCCGTCGGGCACGGCGCCGTAGTTCAGTTCGCGGTACGCGATCCGCTCGACGAGATCAGGTTCGTGGTGGTACGGCGTCTGGCGTTCCAGCAGCAGCCTGTTCCCCAGACCCACCGCTGCCCACAGCCAGTCGTGACCGGTCAGGAGCAGATCCAACTGACGTCGCAGCGCATCCGGGCCGGCGATGCCATACATGTTCGCGGCGCGTAGCACATGGGTTGGCGCTAGAACACCGTCGGCTACCGAGCGACGCACCTTGGCCGCCAGGTCGGCGTCCCCGGGTACCGCACCATCCCACAACACCCGCCGGATATGGGCCCGAACATCGTCGATGTCGTCGGCCGAAAGAAGAGGCGAGTCAAGCACCATCATGTGTACCCGCGCCGGGTGACGAACGCCGAGGCCCGCGGCCAGGTAACTACCATAGGACGTGCCGTAGACCACCGCCTGATCAACCCCAGCATCGTCGAGCACTGCGGCAATGTCGTCGACGACCAGGTCGACGCTCATCGCCTCCGGGGGCAAGTCACGGCCCGCGTCGTCGTGGCGAGACAATCCCACCCCTCGGTGCTCGACCATGATGACGTCGAGGCCCGCGATCGCGGCGCGCCGCCGAAACGCCCGGTACAACCCTATCGACGCCGCACCGGGTCCTCCCGGGATGATGACCAGCGGATGGGCCGACTTGCGACCGGTCCGCACGTAGTAGAGGTCGAACTCCTCGTCGCCGCCTCGGTGCACGGGTCTGCGGATCGGGCGCACGCCGGCCAGTGCAGCCAGTTTGTCATGCGTCCGGCGACGTGAGGGATTCATCGTCATTGTTTTCATTGTGCACGGCAACGTCTGGGCGCTCTCGACGACGACGACCGCACGCAAAACGCACGCTGCTAGCGGCGCGTCGGCGCACAGACACGCGCGCTCGCCGTTAGTGGGGGCGGCGGATGAGGTCGGCGGCCTTCTCGCCGATCAGCACACTGGGAGCGTGGGTGTGGCCGCGGATGATCGTCGGCATGACCGACGCGTCGGCTACCCGTAGTGCCTTCACGCCGCGGACCCTCAGTTCCGGATCGACGACGCTCGCGTCGTCGCTGCCCATCCGACAGGTGCCGACCGGGTGGTACAGCGTGTGCGAGACGAATTGCAGCGCTCTAGCCAGTGTTTCGTCGTCGAGGTCGTGCGCGTCCAGCGGCCTGGCGATTCTACCGATGGTGCCTCGCAGCGCCGGCGCTCGGGCGATGTCGGCGCACATGCGCAGTCCGGCCATCAACGCCGCTCGGTCAGCCCCGGCGGTGTCGGTCAAATATCGGGGGTCTATCAACGGCTTGTCGTAGGGGTCGGCGGAGCGCAGAGCGATCGTTCCCCGACTCTGGGGCTTGAGCAGGATCGGTCCCATCACCACGGCGTGTCCGACGTACGGATCCCCGATTCCCTCGTCGAAGTACGGAGCAGGAGCGAAGATCAGCTCCAGGTCCGGTAGATCGAGATCAGGTCTGCTCTTGACGAAGCCATAGGCCTCTCCCACATTCGAGGTGAGCATGCCCCGACGTCGCAGGAGGTACTTCAGCAGTTCCAGCGGCCTCTGCGCATCGGCCAGCGAATCGTAGGGCACGTCGAATCCCAACGGAATGACGATGTGGTCGAGCAGGTTGGCGCCAACCTCCGGCGAGTGCGCAACGCTGGGGATCCCGTGCCCGGCGAGCTGCTCGCGGTCACCTACTCCGGACAGCATCAGCAGCTGCGGGGTGTTGACCGCCCCCGCGCACAGCACCACCTCGCGGCGAGCAGTGACCACAGCGCGACCACCCTTACCGTCGAACTCGACGCCGATGGCCCGGTCACCGGCGAACACCACCCGGGTCGCGGTGGCCTGGGTGAGCACGGTCAGGTTCTTGCGTCTGCGGATCGGTTTGAGGTAGGCGTCGGCCGTACTCCACCTGGCGCCGCG
Source organism: uncultured Mycobacterium sp. (assembly GCA_964498215.1). Lineage (GTDB taxonomy): Bacteria > Actinomycetota > Actinomycetes > Mycobacteriales > Mycobacteriaceae > Mycobacterium. The sequence continues at coordinate 24,903 of CAZCHU010000009.1, forward strand.
ACGCTGTGTAACCAGCGTCTCGCAAAATCCTTGCGGCTCATCACGGTTCGGCGCCTCAATGCGATAGCCGCATTGCTGCACCGCGGTCAGCCAATCAGCGGTCGACGCCCGCGGGCTGCGCTGGCGCGAGATGACGAGTGGACCAGCTTCGATGCGGCGTAGGTACGGCTCGAGGTGCGCGTAGTTCCATTCTTCGCCGGCGAGCTCACCCCACTCGTCATAGTCGGCGGCAAAGCCACGCACCCACATCATCGCGTTCATCGATGACGAGCCGCCGAGCGTCTTGCCCCGTGGCCAGTAAATCCGGCGTCCTCCCAGACCGGGCTGCGGCTCGGTCAGGTAGTCCCAGTCGAGCGGCCCCCGCATGAGTTGCGGGAAGGCGGCCGGGATGTGGACGTACTTGTTCTTGTCCGGGGCGCCGGCCTCGAGCACGACAACCTGCGCGGCGGGATCGGCGCTGAGAAGGTTGGCGACGACAGCGCCGGCGGAACCTGTTCCAACGATGACGTAGTCGGCGTCCACGAGCGGCAGTCTAGGGCGTGGCGACCGCCGAGCGGTCAAGCAGACCCCGCCGCAGTCAACTCGATGTGCTTGGCACAGCGCACACCTGCATAGCGCTGCGGACTACAGGTCAGGATGATGACCTGGCTATCACTGGCGACGGCGTCGAACACGTCGGCCATCTTCGTCAGCCGGTCGGCGTCGGTGAAGCCCAGCGCGTCGTCGATCACGACGGGCACGCTGTCCTGCTCGGCGACCAAGGCCGCACCGGCCAACCGGGCGACGATGCCCAGTTGTTCCTTGGCTCCCCCGGACAAAGACTCATAGGGGACGGTGCGACCCGACAGCGTGCGATGTCCGATGCGCAACTCGCTGTCGACGTCCACCTCGAAGCTCTCGCCGAACACGAGCCGCCCCAATCGTTCCACCTCACCGCGAAACGGGTCGACGTAGCGCTGCCGCATGGCGTCACGGTGCCGGCCCATCACCGTCCTGAGCAGTTGCGCGGCGTGAGCGCGACGCCGTACTTGCCGGAACTCCCCTACGGCGTGCTGACGTTCGGCCTCGGCGGCGTCCAGCCTGCCTTTCCGCCCCTCGGTGCCGTACACCTTCAGCTGGATCGCGACCTCCTGCAGCGCCGCGGCGGCTTGGTCCTGTCGCTGCTGAATGCCGGCAGCCTCACGCTCGGCGTCGGCGAGTTCTGCGGCGACGAGTTCTGGCTGGTGGCGGGCTAGTTCTTCGCCGAGCCGGACAACCAACTCCTGAGCCTTGGTGGATGCCTCAGCGTCGGCCTCGGCCGTGAGGGCCAGTTGATCGTCGCCGACGCGCCCGCGCTGCGCGTCGAGCCGCTCGCCTGCCAGGGCAAGCTCCGCCTGGGCGGCCTCGAGCTTCTCTTTGGTTCGGGCCGACCGCATTCCACACTCGGCCAGTTGCCTGGCCGCCTCCTCGGCGGCCTTTCGGCACGTTTCGCAATCACGCACAGCCTGTTGGTGCGCGGTGGTGGCCGCCTCGAGTTCGGCACGCAGCTCAGCGGGATCCCGGGTTTCTTCCGGCGCGGCACCCTCCGGACCGTCTTGGTGCGGCGGGCCGGGGCTCAGCTCTGACAAGCGCGATCGCAGCTCGTCGGCGTCACCTTCGGCGGTCAACCCATCGAGAATCCCGCGCAACCGCTCACTGGTACTGAGCAGCCCCCGACGATGCTCATCGAGCACCCGCGCAGCAGCGACGTCGGCGACACCGGCCTGCTGAAGGGCCGCCGATAGCGCAGCCTGAGCGGTGTCGAGCGCTGCCGCAGTGCTCGCGGCCGGGATACCGGGTGTCACCCGTACGGAGAGCGCACCGGGAACCTCGACTCCCGTCGGGTCGCTGAGCTTTGCCGACCAGCTCCCGCCCGCGCGCAAGGTAACGGGTTCGCCGTCGATCAGCAGCTCCAGGTCGGTCGCGGCAACCACCTCGATCTGGGCACAGGCCTGTTCGGCAGCGGCGGTGGCTCGGCTGACCACGCCGGCGCTCTCCTCGATGGTCTGCATCAGTTCAGCGGTCAGCGTGATGGCGGCCAAGTCGCGCTGTACTGAAGCGAGGTCGCGTTGATGGGACTCGATCGCGCTGATCCGGCCGGTCAGACGTGCCACCAGGTCCTGGTCTGCGAGGCGTTGCACGGCACTGCGGGCGGCGTCGACGCGGACCTGGCCGGCTTCGAGCACCGACCGGGCCTGCACCGCCGCCTCGTTCGCAGCCGCCTGAACCTCACCCGCGGTGGCCAGTTCCGCTGCCGCGGCATCGAAGGCGGCTTGCAAGCCCACGATCGCCGCAGCTCGCTCGTCGATATCTGCTCGTGCCCGCCGTCGCTCGGTCAGTGCCGCCAGCGACGCGGCATGCGTCGACTTCGCCGCATCAGCGACGACGGTGGCCTGGTCGAGCTCGCCGCTCAACGTGGCGACCGACTGGGCAGCAGTGCGGGCGAGCGTGAGCCGCTCAGCAGCCTGCCTGCTTTCGACCGCCAGACTCGCGACCTCATCGGTAAGCGCGGTGTGGCTTCGGACCGCCTCGTCTACCTCGGCGATGGCCGCGGCGCACCTGGCGACGTCCTCCTCGGCGGAGTGCAGCCTGTTGCTTGCGGCCGCCCATTCCCCGGTCGGCTTTCCCGTCGCAGTGAAATACCGCCGGTACTCCACGTCGATCCGGTCGATCAGCAGCGTGTCGGTGCCCCCGCCAGTTCCAGCGGCGTGTTCGGCGGCATCGTCGACCTCGCCGGCCACTACGTCGAGCGCGCGAGCCAACGCGTTGCATCCCGAAAGATCGGCGGCTGAGGTCGGCGCCGACTGCAGCACCCGCTGTGCCTGCCACAGATCCAAGTCGACAGTCTCGGTGAGCATGGTCCGCACCCGGTTGTGGGCATCGTCGCCGGTGAGTTGCTCGTGCCGCGGCGCCAGCAGCGTCAACTCAGTCTCGGCACGCTTGTGGAAACGCTTGCGGTAGACGAACCGATAGGGGCCGGTGGAGATCTCGGCTGTGACCTCGGCACCGACGTCGGCGTGGGTCGGCTTGACCTGCTTGACCTCCTTCTTGGCCGACCGGTCTTTGGCCTCCAGCAGCAGGTCGAGCGCCTCCAGCATCGACGTCTTACCGATCTCGTTGGCACCGCTGACGATGACGACGCCGTGATCGGGGAACTCGATATCGCGGTGGGTGATGCCGCGATAGTTCGTCAGGGTGAGCCGGTGCAACCTCATGCCGCTCCCCGCTCGGCCAGCCGCAGCAGCAGCGCCAGCGCGGCCCTCGCGTCGTCGGCATCGTCTCCGGTCGAGCGCGCGGTAGCCACTAGCTCGTCGACTGCGGCGGCGGCGAACCCTGCGATGCCGAGATCGTCGAACTCACCATCGGCGGGCATCACAGCGATGTCCGTCTGCTTGTCCCACGGAACGAGTGCTGCGAACAATCGCGCGTAGCGGTCCAGACAGGCGTCCAGTGCCGCCTTGTCGGTGACCGTGAGGGAACCGGTGAGGCCCAGCCGAATCACCGTGCGTTCTTTGTCCGGCATCAGGTCAAGGTTGATGTCGAGATCGGCGATGTCGCGAGCGTCGTCCACCGCCCGGCACAGCGAAACGAACCGCCAGCCACCGACACGGCGGGGCTCGACCTGTACCGGCCGACGCGGATCGGCTTCGTCTATATCGACGACGAGCACCTGGCCTGGGTCCGGCTCGATGTCGTCGTAGTTCGTCACCTCCGGCGAGCCCGAGTACCACACTCGGCCGGTCGAGCCCACGCTCATCCGGGAGTGCTTGTCCCCCAACGCGACATAGTGCACCGCGCCCCGGGCGATCGCGGCTTCAAGGGCCGAGAACCGGATCAGCGACGCCCGGTCCTTGTCCGGAACGAGGATGTCAACCGCACCATGACCGACGGCAATGCGGGTGACCCCGTCGTCGAGCGCCGCATCGATGTCATTCACGGCTTGGCCGAGGACGTCGGTGGTAGGCGCCTTGGAGTACCACGGCGCCACCACGAGTTGCAGCCCCGGCCGTACGTCGTGGATTCCGGGGCGGTCCAGGACGCGCACGTTGTCGGGGCGCTCAGCGGTGAATAGCGCGCTGGTGTACACCGACGATGCGTCCAGCGGGTCGTGGTTGCCGGGCAGCAGGTACACCGGTACCGAAATGCCACGCATGGCCTCCAGCGATTGGCTGATATCGCGGGGCGCAAGCTGGTTGTGCTCGAAGACATCGCCGGCGACGACGACAAACTCGGCGCCGACCTCGTCGGCCAGCGGGCCCAGAGCGGCCACCGCGGCGCGGCGCGCCGCCGAATACCTCGGCTGCGCCTCCCCGCTGAGGAAGTGGCGGGTCATCCCGAGTTGCCAGTCGGCGGTGTGCAGAAACCGCATCTCAGCCCCTCCTTCCGCACCGTTTCACCCGCATATTTGCTATGGCACCGCGAGTGTAGGGCGGCCCACCGACAAGTCCCGGGACCTGTATCGGCATGCCCTACCGTTGTTCGGATGACCTCCGCCATTCGCCCCGTTACGCATCGCACGCTGCTGCTGCTTCGACACGCCAAATCGGACTATCCCTCTGGTGTCGGCGACCACGACCGCCCCCTGGCCGCCCGAGGCGTTCGTGAGGCCGCGCTGGCGGGTGACTGGATTAAGACGGCGTTGGACAGGACTGGTGGGGTCGACGCAGTGCTGTGCTCGACAGCCACCCGCACCCGGCAGACGCTGCAGCGCACCGGCATCACCGCCCCGGTGCAGTACGCCGATCGCATCTACGATTCGACACCGGGAGTTGTCATCGACGAGATTCGCCGAGTGCAATCGCTGTTCGCCGCAGACGTCGCGACACTGCTCGTGGTCGGCCACGAGCCGGTGATGTCATCGCTGGCACTCAATCTGGCGAACGAGGACACCTGTAATAGTGCTGTCGCCCAAAAGATCTTGGCCAAGTTCCCGACCTCGTCGGTGGCGCTCCTGCGGACCACGGAGCCGTGGGATCAGCTGGCACTAGGCAGCGCGGAGCTGGTGGACTTTCACATTCCGCGCTAAGCGCGGGTGGCCAGGGTCAGCTCCATCAGCTTGATCGCCATCGCGCACGCATCCATACCGGGCGTCTGGGGATTGACCCACCAGCCGACCACCCCGACCGCTTCGCTCGCGACGCCGCACGAGCCATTCGGATCGTCGGGCCGCATCACGAACGATGAGATACCCGCGATGGACCGGTTCTCGACCTGATAACCCAGCTCCTCGCTAACCTTGCGCTCGTTGTCCAGAGTGCCCTGCTCGAACCAGAAACGGGTGATATCGATGAGCCCGGCGGGATTGGCCGCCTGCCACCGGCACACCGCGCCGACGAACGTGCTCTGAATGTCCAGCGGGTCAGCGCCGACGGTCTCGGCGAGGATGTCCTCGGTCAGGACGTCGCATTCCTTCAACAGGTTCGGGTACTTGCGCTGCGAGTCGTTGTTGCGGGGCACGCTGGAAGAACCCGACTTGGCCGCCGTGCCATCGACGGTCTGTGTGCACCCGCTCAACGTGACAAGAGCGGTCAGCGCGGCGGTCGCTCCGATCAGTACGCGACGTGCCGGTGCGCGACGGGCGCTCATTTGGAGTTCACAATCGATTGGCGGGTCAACTCCTGGGCGACGTCACACGCGTCAGGGAACGGTTCCTGCGCAAAGCTGATCGACCACTCGATGAAATCATCGTCGAACTGGATGCCGACCTCGCAGAGGTTCACGACGCCAGTGGACAGGTCTTCGTTGATCCCCATGAAGCCATCATGGCCTTCGATAGTGATGTCTTCCACGCTGGTGCGGGAAAGCTCCATTGTCTTACGTTCGCGGCCGATCGGGCTGCCCCGGAACCAGGTGAAGGAAAAGTGCGGGCCCAGGATGCTGCCACCGGACAACCACTGGCACCCCACCGATGTCCGCGCGGTATTCACCAGCCCAACCACCTGCGTTTGCTCCGTCATCACCTCGTCGCTGACGCCGCCGCACTCGGGAAAGAACGGTCCGTGGGTGATGTCCTGCGACGGCGCCTCAGTAGACGGCAGTTCAGGGGAAGCCGGCCCGGAGTCCGAGCATGCGGCGAGAACCGGGAACATTGTCACAGCCGCAATGGCCAGCGCCCCGCGTGCGCGGGGCGCAAAGGCACTGTGCGCCGACTTGCTGGGTGTCACGCCATGCACTGTAGCGGCCGCCTCAAGCACCAACCAACGACATGCCGATTGACCTGCTCATTTATGGGATTCTCAGGCCGGGCAGCCGAACACGTTGCCGACCGGGCGGGTATGCGAAGGTAGCGGGATGCTTTGGGGGCTGCTCCGACGGCACGTGCGGCCGTACCGGCGCCTCCTTGCGTTGGTTGCGGCGTTCCAGGTGGTCAGCACCCTCGCGACGCTGTACCTGCCGACGATCAATGCAGCGATCATCGACGACGGCGTCGCGCAGGGCGACCTGGGTCGAATCGTCCAGCTCGGCGCGATGATGCTCGCGGTCACCGCACTGCAAGTGGTGTGCGCGGTCGGGGCGGTCTACTTCGGATCTCGGGCGAGCATGGGTGTCGGCCGCGATCTTCGCTCGGCGATCTTCCACCACGTCACCAGCTTGTCGGCCGAGGAGACGGCCCGTTTCGGCGCCCCGTCGCTGCTGACCCGGACCACCAACGACGTCCAGCAGATCCAGCTGTTGGTGCAGCTCACCTGCACGATGCTGATCACCGCCCCGATCATGTGCGTCGGCGGGATCTTCATGGCGATCCACCTGGACGCCGGTCTGTCCTGGCTGCTGCTCGTCAGCGTGCCGTTGCTCGCGATAGCCAACTACTGGATCGTTTCGCACCTGCTGCCGATCTTCCGGCGGGTGCAGCGCCAGATCGACGGGATCAACCGGGTGATGCGCGAGCAGCTCACCGGGCTGCGGGTGGTCCGGGCTTTCGCACGGGAGCCGTTCGAGCGCAACCGATTCGCCGAAACCAACCATGCACTGGCAGCAAATGCTGTGGAGGCCGGCCGATGGCAGGCGCTGATGCTTCCGGCGACCACCCTGGTGATCAACGTATCCAGTGTGGCATTGATCTGGTTCGGTGGACTCCGCATCGATGCGGGCCAGATGCAGGTCGGTTCGCTGATCGCCTTCCTTTCCTATTTCATGCAGATATTGACCGCGGTGCTGATGGCAACGTTCATCCTGGTGATCATCCCGCGGGCGTCGGTGTGTGCGGAGCGGATCACCGAAGTGCTATCCACCGTGCCCGCGATCACCAGCAACCCCGAGACGTTGTCGGCGCCGGTCAGTACCGGCGAGATTCGCTTGGAGTCCGCGACGTTCAGCCACGTCGGTGCCGAACGCCCGGTGCTGCAGGATGTCTCGTTGACGGCACGTCCTGGGACCACGACCGCGATCGTAGGATCTACCGGGTCAGGGAAATCGACGCTGTTGTCGTTGATCTGCCGGCTGTATGACGTCACCGCAGGCTCAGTACACGTGGGCGGAGTCGATGTCCGCGACGTCGACATCGAACAGCTCTGGTCGACTCTCGGGCTGGTGCCCCAGCGGGGGTACCTGTTCTCAGGCACAGTCGCCGACAACCTGCAGCTAGGCGCAGCCCCCGGACATGTGGCCACCGAGCAGGAGATGTGGGACGCCCTACGGGTAGCCGCGGCCGACGACTTTGTTGGCGCCCACCCCGACGGACTCGAGATGCAGGTCGCTCAGGCCGGTATCAACTTCTCCGGTGGGCAACGGCAGCGCTTGGCCATCGCCCGTGCCGTCATCCGCCGTCCTGCGGTCTACCTCTTCGACGACGCGTTCTCGGCTCTCGACGTCCACACTGATGCGCGGGTTCGCGGCGCACTGCGAGAAGTATCTGCCAACGCCACGGTAGTGATTGTCTCGCAACGTATTTCGACGGTGGCTGAGGCAGACCAGATCGTTGTCCTCGACGACGGCCGGGTGGTGGGCACCGGAACCCATGACCAGTTGCTCAGTACCTGCGATACGTACCGCGAGTTCGCAGAATCTCAGTCGACGAGTGTCGGGCACTCATGAGCGAATCGCCGGCTCGAACGATGCGGACGCCCGAACCTCGGCAGCTCCGGTCACGAGACTTCAAGGGTTCGGCGATCCGGCTGCTCAAACGCCTCACCCCCCAACGGCGCCTGACCGTCGCGGTGATGGCGCTCGGCGTCGGCGGCATTGCCCTCGGCGTGATCGGGCCGCGCATCCTCGGTCACGCGACCGACCTGCTGTTCAACGGCGTCATCGGCCGGCAGCTGCCGGCCGGCCAGTCCAAGGAACAGGCCGTCGAAACGGCCCGGGCTCGCGGCGACAACAACTTCGCCGATCTGCTGTCTGGCATGGACGTGATACCCGGGCAGGGTGTCGACTTCGGCGCCATCGGCCGCACCCTGGCACTCGCCCTGGCGCTGTATCTGGTTGCCGCCCTCCTGGTCTGGTTGCAGGCCCGGCTATTGATCGTCGTGGTGCAGCGAACGATGGTGACGCTACGGGCTGAAGTCGAGGACAAAGTGCACCGGCTTCCGTTGCGGTACTTCGATTCGCGTCAACGCGGCGAGGTGCTCAGCCGGTTGACCAACGACGTCGACAATGTGCAGACATCGCTGTCGATGACGATCACCCAGCTACTGTCCTCGATTCTCACCGTCTTCGCGGTATTGGCGATGATGTTGAGTATCTCACCGCTGCTGACGCTGCTGACCGTGGTCACGGTTCCGCTGTCGCTGTGGGTCACTCGCTCGATCGCGCGGCGCTCCCAGAAGCTGTTCGTCGCGCAGTGGCGCAGCACCGGTCGGCTCAACGCACACATCGAGGAGACGTACAGCGGTTTCACCGTGGTCAAGACCTTCGGGCAGCGGGGGCGCGCCGAGGAACAGTTCGAAGAGCTCAACGACGACGTCTACCACGCCAGCTTTGGAGCCCAGTTCCTCTCTGGGCTGGTGGCACCCGCGACGATCTTCGTCGGCAACCTGAGCTATGTGGCGGTGGCGGTCGTCGGCGGGCTGCAGGTTGCCACGGGCCAGATCACGCTTGGCAACATCCAGGCGTTCATCCAATACCTCCGCCAGTTCAACCAGCCCCTCACCCAGATCGCCAGCATGTACAACAGCATGCAATCCGGGATCGCCAGCGCAGAGAGGGTCTTCGAGCTACTCGACGCCGAGGAGGAACCACCGGACCCAGGTGAGCTCCTACCCGCCCTTGACGGCCCGGGCGGCGGGCGGGTCGAGTTCGAGCACGTCCGGTTCAGCTACAGACCAGACACCCCGGTGATCGAGGATCTGTCCCTGGTTGTCGAACCGGGTACCACGGTGGCCATTGTCGGCCCCACCGGCGCTGGCAAAACAACGCTGGTGAACCTGCTGATGCGGTTCTACGACGTCGACTCTGGACGGATCCTGCTCGACGGTATGGACATCTCGTCGGTCGACCGCGGCTCGCTGCGCTCGCGTATCGGGATGGTGCTGCAAGACACCTGGCTGTTCGCCGGGACGGTGTACGACAACATCGCCTACGGACGGCCGGAAGCCACCAGCGATGAGGTCATGCAGGCGGCCCGGGCGGCCCATGTGGATCACTTTGTCCAAACGCTGCCCGACGGGTACCGCACCCACGTCAAAGACGGCGGCACGAATATCAGCGTCGGCGAGAAACAACTCATCACGATTGCCCGCGCGATGCTGGCCCGACCCCAGCTGTTGATCCTGGACGAGGCGACCAGCTCGGTGGATACCAGGACCGAGCTACTGATTCAGCACGCGACCGCCCAGCTGCGCCGCGACCGCACAAGTTTTATTGTTGCGCACAGGCTTTCAACTATTCGCGATGCAGATGTGATCCTGGTGATGGAGGCGGGCAGGATCGTGGAGCGGGGCAGCCACGCTGAGCTCATCGCCCGCCGCGGCGAGTACTGGACGATGACGCGGGCCTGACCCGTCAAGCCTCCTCGACTGTGACCGGCACCTGGACGGGGCTAAAGCTGCGGGCCCTTGGCGCGCAGGTCGTCGACGCTACGCATCGCGTCACGCAGCTTGGCAAGCCACTCCTCGGCGTGCTCACCTACCAGCCGGACCGACCACGCGAGGGCGTCAGAGCGGGATCTCGCTACCCCGGCGTCAACGAGGGTGTCGAGCACCTGACGCTCGGGCTGCCGGAGACGGGTCATCACCGGTACAGCCATGTGCGTGAACAGGATTCGCTGCGGCGCATCTTCTGCACCCGTCGACGGAATCTCCACGCCCCACGAAACCTTACGACCGTAGAGAGCCTCAGCTTCGTCGGCGATGCGCATGCGTTCCGTACGAGTTTGCTCACGGAACCGTGCCGCCCGGCCCGACGTGCGGGCTTCGCTGGCTTCAGCGTCCGAGTTGTCCGGATCCGGCAACCGGCCGATCACGATGATCTCTTCGCGGTCGACGATGACCTCCGGGTCGCCGACGAACCACTCATCGGGAAGGCGGCCGGCGAACCAGTCGGCAGACTCTGTCGCATCGGGTTGGTCGGATTGCTGCCAGCCACCGACTCGCCCGGACCGTCTTCCATGATGATGTCTCATGATTACATCATTACACCGTTACATAGACGTCAGGGGTGTGTTCACCGCCGGCGAAACCATGCGAGCGCCGAGGGAGTCAGCCGCGCTTCATCATTACGGCCGCGCCCGTGCCGACGATCCCGACGATCAGCAGCAGCACCGCCCAGCCCGCACCGAGAAGCCACCAGACGGCAGCAAGCCCCAGCAGTGCCGGCGATAACGCGAATAGCACCATCCCAGGGTGCTGTTTGATGACGGCGAGGGCACTTTGTGCTCGCTGGCGGTCGATTTCTTTTGCCATAACTCAAGGATGCCAGCCCACGAGCTCATCGCCGCATAGGGTGGGAACCCGGCAGAACGCACGTAAGGAGGCAATGGTGACAGGAGCTGGACAGGGCAGCTGGCAGCCCGACCCCGAGGGCCGTTACGAATACCGATGGTTTGACGGACAGCGCTGGACTGATCAGGTCTCCCAGCAGGGCCAGGTGGGCCGGGCACCGTTGGGCGGGGCGCCGGGTCCGCAGGCCTCGCCAGCGGAACAACCTCACCAGCAGGCAAGCCAGGCTCAGCCGGTTCCGAGCGGCGGCGGCGACGGCTTCACCGGCATCAGCGGTGATCTGGTTGACGGGCGGTTCAGCGAGAAAGAGGCCAAAGCGATCGCCAACCAGAACTCGAAGCTGCTTCGGGTGCGCCTCGGTGAACCGTTCATGGCCCGGCAGGGATCAATGGTCGCCTACCAGGGCAACGTGGATTTCTCGTTCGAGGGTGGCGGGGCATCGAAGTTCATCAAGAAGGCCCTCACCGGCGAGGGGCTGCCGCTGATGCGTTGTGCCGGCCAGGGCGATGTCTTCCTCGCCGAGCGGTCGTACGACGTGCACCTGCTCAACCTGACCAGCTCCGGTTTGTCCATCAGCGGTAAGAACGTCCTAGCGTTCTCATCGAGCCTCGACTGGAACATCGAGCGGGTGAAGGGCGGCAGTATCGCGACCGGGGGTCTGTTCAACACCACGCTGCGCGGCACCGGCTGGGTGGCGCTGACGACGGACGGCCCGCCGGTCGTGCTCAACGCGGCCGAAGCGCCGACATTCGCAGACACCAATGCGGTGGTCGCCTGGTCGGCAAACCTGCAGACGCAGCTGAAGACCAGCTTCAAGGCCGGCGCCCTGATCGGCCGCGGCTCCGGCGAGGCTGTACAGGTGTCGTTCCACGGCAACGGATTCGTGATCGTGCAACCTTCCGAGGGCTTTACCGTGGTGACGCAATAGCGACTGCGGTCACAACTCAAGGAGCACCGTCACTGGACCGTCGTTGACCAGCTCGACCTGCATGTCCGCACCGAAGACACCGGTGCGCACCTGGGCGCCGAGAGCCGCTAGCGCCTGGACAAACGCGTCGACTAGAGGTTCAGCGAACGCACCTGGTGCGGCAGCGTTCCACGTCGGCCGTCGCCCCTTGGCGGTGTTTCCGTAGAGCGTGAACTGGCTCACCACCAGGATCGGCGCACCGACGTCGCTCGCAGCCGCCTCGCCGTCGAGAATCCGTAACTTCCACAACTTTTCGGCCATCTTGCACGCCTTGTCGCGGTCATCGGAATGGGTTACTCCGACCAGCGCCAGGAGCCCCTGGCCATCCGGATCAATCTCGCCAACGAGCTCGCCTCGCGATGTGACGCGGGCGGAGGTGACCCGTTGGACGAGAACTCGCATGCCCGCGATGGTGCCACGCAACCAGAGGCGCGAAAGCATTGCATACCCTAGGGGGGTATGCTACAGATGGTTCGCCGGGTACTCCCGCACCCCCACTGGAAGGATCGTCCGATGACCACCGTCGAGTTGTCGATTGACGGTATGACGTGTGCGTCATGCGCGGCGCGCGTGGAAAAGAAGCTCAACAACCTTGGCGACGTGACCGCCACCGTGAACTTCGCCACCGAGAAGGCTCATGTCGAGTTCGGCGACAACGTCGCGCCCGCACAACTTGTCGCGGCTGTCGAGGAAACCGGCTATCACGCCCGGTTGCCCGGACCCGTTGCCGAAGCGGATGGGGGGTCACCCGATGATGCGGCCGCCGCGCTACGGCAACGCCTACTGATCTGTTTCGCCCTGTCGGTCCCGGTGATCGCGATGGCGATGACACCGGTGTTGCAGTTCAGGTACTGGCAGTGGCTGTCGTTGACCCTGGCCGCGCCGGTTGTGCTGTGGGGCGCCTGGCCCTTTCACCGGGCGGCTTGGGCCAACCTGCGCCACGGTGCCGCCACCATGGATACCTTGATTTCGCTAGGCACTCTTTCCGCGTTGGGCTGGTCTGTCTATGCACTGTTCTGGGGTACCGCCGGAACGCCCGGGATGACGCATTCGTTTGAGTTGACCATCGACCGCAGCGACGGCTCGGGCAATATTTATCTTGAGGTGGCGGCCGGGGTGACGACTTTCATTCTGGCGGGCCGGTACTTCGAAGCACGCGCCAAACGTCGCGCCAGCGCAGCCTTGCGGACACTTCTGGAGATGGGCGCAAAAGACGTTTCGGTCCGCAGAGACGGGAGGGAACTTCGCATTCCGATCGAGCTGCTCAACGCGGGAGATGAGTTCGTCGTCAGCCCCGGCGAGAAGGTCGCCGCGGACGGCGTAGTCATCGAGGGTGCCTCCGCAATCGATGCGTCCATGCTCACCGGCGAGTCGTTGCCGGTGGAGGTCTCGGCCGGCGACCGGGTCGCAGGTGCGACAGTCAACGTCGATGGTCGACTGGTGGTGCAGGCCAGCCGCGTTGGTGCTGACACACAGTTGGCCCAAATGGCCCGGCTGGTCGAGGCCGCGCAAAGCGGCAAGGCCCGGACCCAGCGCCTCGCGGACCGAATATCGGCGGTGTTCGTACCGATCGTGATCACGCTGTCGGTGGCGACCTTCGGATTTTGGGTCGGCACGGGAGCGTCGCTAGCCGCTGCGTTCACCGCAGCGGTGGCGGTGCTGATCATCGCGTGCCCGTGCGCGCTGGGGTTGGCTACACCGACCGCGCTGATGGTCGGGACAGGCCGCGGCGCACAACTAGGCATCTTGATCAAGGGACCCGAAGTGCTGGAATCCACGCGGGAGATTGACACGGTCATCTTCGACAAGACCGGCACCATCACAACCGGCACCATGACGCTGCTCGATGTGCATGCCGCTAACGACGAAGACACCGATCAAGTTCTGAGAATCGCTGGGGCAGTTGAGAGCCCGTCAGAGCATCCCATTGCCAGGGCGATCACCACCGGCGCCCGCGACAAGCTGGGAGAGCTGCCCAAAGTCGATAGGTTCGCGAACCTGCGCGGCCTAGGGGTACAGGGCGAGGTCGACGGGCATTCGGTCCTCCTGGGCCGTCTTGCGCTGCTGGCAGAACGCTCGTACGTCATCCCCGACGACGTGACCGACGCCGCTCAGCGGGCGGAATCCGACGGCCACACGGTCGTAGCCGTCGGCTGGGCAGGGCAGGCCCGCGGGGTGTTGATGGTGGCCGACTCGGTGAAACCCACTTCAGCCGAGGCTGTTTCCCTGCTCAGGTCGCTGGGTCTGTCGCCGATCATGGTCACCGGCGACAACGAGGCAGTGGCTCACACGGTGGCCGGGCAGGTCGGCATCGACGAGGTGATTGCCGGAGTGCTACCGCAGGACAAGGTCGACACAGTCAAGCGACTGCAGGACAGCGGCAAGGTCGTGGCCATGGTAGGTGATGGGGTCAACGATGCCGCCGCACTCGCCCAAGCCGACCTCGGACTGGCGATGGGCAGCGGCACCGACGTAGCAATCGAGGCGAGCGATCTCACGATCATCGGGGACGACCCGAGAGGGGTGTCCGACGCGATCCGATTGTCCCGCAGGACATTGAGCACGATAAAAGGCAACCTGTTCTGGGCCTTCGCCTACAACGTCGCCGCTCTGCCGTTGGCCGCCGCCGGATTGCTCAACCCGATGATTGCCGGTGCCGCGATGGCTTTCAGCTCGGTCTTCGTTGTCAGTAACAGCTTGCGGCTGCGCGCTTTCGCCCCCGCGCGCTGATCAAGGGTCTTCGCTGTTTTCAGCGAGTAAGTAGCAGCGGAGACGGGTGACGGTGATCCTCTTCGGCACATCTACTGAACCGGGCAGGCATATTTGATAGCCACCTCCATCAGCCGTTGTTGCGCGCCGGGGCCGACAACGCCCTGCGCGATCATCTCCCATCCGATAAACCCTGGCATCCCGCCTTCACAGGCCTGATGAGCCACGCGCCACGCGGTGTCTGGGTTCAAATTGAATCCGTTGCGCTGCAAACCTTGCATATAGGCGTCGAATTCAGGTGTGCCTTGTTCTGGCACGGCGCCAGCCGCGGCCGCCAAGGCGACAGCGGTAACCACCGCTGTCATCAGCGACGCAATCACACGTCTCATGTCCATCTCCCTCCGGGTCACAACCGGGCCTCTGCTACTACATTCGCACGACCCAGTGACACGAACGGCTGGATTGAGGTGATGACCGTGGGCGAGGCTACTTCAGTTCAGCGTGCACCGTGCCGCCGTCCCGGATATCCCAAATCGTCGCCGGGTCAATCTGGTCGAAGTTGATCTTCTCGAGCGTCGCCCGGTCATATTCGGCGTCCAACACCTGCCGCTCCTCGACGCTCCCCTCGGCGGGAGGAAGCCACGCGCCGACGAAAATCTTGGCGGCGTCGGGGTAAGCGTCGCGGGCATACTTGAGGATCGCTACGGTCTCGCTCTGAGCTGCACTCCGCATCGTCTCCGCGGCGGAGCTATCGGAGACATCAAATTCAGCGAACACGCTGTCGCCACCGGCGCCTGGGAGCACGTCGAAATCAACCCCGGCCGGCGGTGTCGATGATTCCGGTGATGGTTCTGGCGGCGCGCTTCGCTGCGCGTCCGTCGTGGCTGCAACCTGTGCGGATGGATCCGAGGGACTAGGACCTGAGTCGGAACCACAGCCGACGAGGAAGGCGGCGCACGCCAGCAGTGCTGCTGCCGATATCAAGAATCGCATGCGCAGAACCCTATGCCGTCGCGCAGGTTCGTCGCAGCCGGTTCACCACCGCGCTGCCGGCGAACTGGGTCGGCGCCCTAGTGCGTTCCCGACGGCGATCCCTCGGTTGTGGTGCACAATGTCCGACTATTGAGATCACATGGATTGTTCTTGTCGTCGCGGCTGTGGCGCTGGGGGCCTGGGCGTTGTTCGCGACGACCTCCTGGCGCTGGTTTCTGCTCGCCGCCGGGCTGTTTGCTGCCCTGATGGCGATGGCAGTCGGGATAAACGCCGATTGGCTGACGACACTCGACACCTCCGTGGAGAGCTGGCTCGACGCGCACAGATCCCGCAGGTGGAAAGTGGACGCGAGCGGGATTTTCCGCTTCATCGGTTCGCCGGTGCACGTCGCCAGTGCCGCCGGGGCCTGCGGTGGTCTGCTCTCGTTGCGAGCCCGTTCAGTCATTCCGGTGGTTTTGGTGGTGGGCGGAGTCGGGATCGGCGTTGCTGCTGAGCAAACCTTCAAGGCGTTGGTTACTCGGACGTCCACGGCGGTCGCGGAGCTTCAGGAGCGGTCCGTGCTGCAGCACTTCGAACACGCTTTTCCATCCGGTCACGTCACTGGCAGTGCTGCGCTGCTGGGCATGATCGCGGTGTGCCTCGGCGCTGGAGCCAGCCGCACCGTACGGATCGCACTTGCGGTGCCCGTGGTGGCCGGGGTTCTGTTCGTCGGCTTCATCGCGTTGTACAGCATGGCGCACACGTTCACCGATGTCATCGGGGGGATGCTCCTCGGCGGAGCGATCGTTTCCCTGGGCGCTGCGGTGCTCAGTGTCACCAACTCCAGTCGGGTCTCTGCGGTCCGCACCGGCTGAAGCCGTACTCGAAAGTCGCACAGGTGATTCAACTTACCCGGAGTCGACGGGAGCTCTACGCGCGCGGTAGAGCCTCACCGCCGTCTGGATACCCTTGAGGTGTCGCGCGCCGGCGTATGACCAGGTGAATCCTTGGTCTTCGCCGATCTCATCCCGCGTCGTCTCCGAGACCAGCACAGAACCTGGCCGCGCGGCTCCGGTCAGCCTGGCGGCGAGGTTCACCGAGCTGCCGAACCAGTCCCCCGCCCGGCTCACCGCCATCCCCGTGGCCACACCCACCCGCAGTTGAGGCAAGGTCTCGTCATCCTCGGTTCCGTCGACGAGTTTCAGAACGGCATCGAGCATCGACACCGGCTCCGGACTGACCAGCATGACCTCGTCACCGATGGTCTTGATGAACCGAACAGGCGCAACTGCGACGTCGCGGGTTCGATCCTCCAACCGTTGGGACAATCGCTCGAGGCTCTCCGGAGGGACCGCCTCGCCGAGCCGAGTGAACCCGACAAGGTCAGCGAAGGCGGTCGTCACCAGACGCGCACCGGGCAGGTGCTGGCCGGCAGCCCGCTCGCCGGCGCTGACGGCCTCGGTCTCGATTGCATGCCGCAGCTGCAGCAACAGCACCTCTTCGATCATCGGCCCCAGCCGCGGAGCAAGGCTCTCGGCGAGCATCTCGGATGCCTTGGCGAGTTCCAGTTCTGTTGCGCCGGGCTGTATCACGGCAGCCAACGCGGCATGGCGCATTGCCTCTGCCGCCCGCGAGAGACCATCGCCCAGGAGTCGAGCGATCTGTACCAAATCATCGGGACGAATCCCCGCCTCCAAGAAATCGCGGGCGGATTTGGCTGCCTCGGCATCAGCTCGCAAGAACACCGCGGCATCAGGGTCCTCAACCCGCGGAAGGCCCACCGCTTGCTGAAAACGCTCGAACAACTCGCGATCGATCCCCACTCTCTCGGCTGCATCCCGTGCACTGAGATACACGCCGTCATCGCCGATCACCCGCCGCGAGCCCAGCAGCATGGGTGCGGAGTCCTCCCGGATCTGCTCGATGCTGACGCCTCGCTCGATCAGCCAGGGGATCAACTCGGCTCGTTCAGCCCGCGCCCTGCCTTCGAGGCCATCGAGCAGACCGGATGCGTCCAGATCGAAGTCTTCGGCCACGGAACCCAACGTATACCGCGCCGCACACGCCGCCCGACTTCAGGACCAGCGGGATGGCATCCCACCGGCACCGACTAGCAGACCGCTGGGTGGCGCTGCCCCCACGGCCTGGCCTGCTCGATTTGAGCACTCAAGGTGATCAACGTCTCCTCGTCACATGGCCTACCAACCATTTGTATCGACGTGGGAATGTTGCGCGCGTCCTGTCCCCACGGCACTACCGCGGCGGGTTGGCCCGTCAGATTGAAGATCGCCTGAAACGGAACCCGGGCCGAGACCAGCGACAGAGTGCCGATCGCCCCTCGGCGCTGGTAGGCACCGATCTTCGACGGACCTGTTGCGGTACCCGGCGTGATCAGCACGTCGACGTCGTCGAAGATCGACATGATGCGGGTGGTGAGCTGCCCCTCGGCGGCCCGCATTTTCCGCATTCTGCGGTCGGAGACCAACCCGCCGATGCGCGCGAAGGAACGAGTCCGGGGGTCCAGCCGCTCGGGCCGCGGAAGTGTTACGACGTCGTCGCGAACACCGCGGAAGTACCGCGGCAGCGCCTGCGCATAGACCGCCGCGGCGGGATAGTCCGGGTCGCGTTCGACCACTTGGTGCCCGAGGTCCCGAAGGAGCGCGCCAGCTTCGATGACTGCCCGGCGCTGCGCCCTGCCCACCCGGGCGACTAGTGGAGGAGGAACTTTGGTGCTCAATGCTATTCGTAGACGGCCGGGTGCCCGTCGGGCCGCACCGACATACCCATCCTCGGGCCCCGGCAACGTCGATGTCGCATCCAGGAACAACGCCGCGTCCTCGACAGTGCGCGTCATCGGACCGTTCACGCTCAGCCCACTCCAGGCACCGTCGTGCGGAGCCAGCGGAACCCGGTCGCGTTGAGGTTTGATCCCGAAGAGGCCGCACCACGTCGAGGGGATTCGGATCGATCCCATACCGTCGGAGCCCAGTGCCAGCGCCGCAAGCCCCGCCGCAACCGCGGCCCCGCTACCGCCGCTGCTTCCTCCCGGCGTGAAATCGGTGTTGTACGGGTTTCGCGTCGCGCCGTAGGTCACGGTCTCGGTGAAGGGCCAGATCATCATTTCCGGCACCGCCGTTTTTCCGATGACCACGGCACCCGCGGCGCGCAGCCGCCGAACCACCTCGGCATCCTGGGTTCGGGCCGGACCATGAGCGGCGCTTCCATATGAGGTCACTTCGCCGGCGATATCGACGTCATCCTTGATCGCGATGGGCACACCCAGCAGCGGCAGCCGCTCCCCGGCATCGAGCCTGCGTTGGGCTTCGGCCGCCTCGAGCCGCGCACTGTCGGCCATCACCACGCGATAGCACCGAAGCATCGGGTCCAGCGCTGCGATGCGGTTGAGATACACCTCGACCAGGGCGGGTGCGGTGATCGCGCCCTCCGCCAACAGGCGGGCCTGCTGCGCGGCACCAGCGAACGGGAGCTCGTCGGGCTTCACACCGATCATGTTCACGCCGATCATTCTGCGCCGGGCCGCGGTGGACCGTGGCCATTCCGCCCGGTTAGCGTGACCGGATGTCTTGCGTGTTCTGCGCCGTGGTCGCCGGTGACGCCCCAGCCATCCGGATCTATGAAGACGATGGCCATCTGGCCATACTCGACATCCGACCGTTTACCCGGGGGCACACCCTGGTCATCCCCAAGCGCCACTCGGTCGATCTGCGCGACACCGCCCCGGAAACCGTGGCACGGATGGCCACGATCGGACAGCGCATCGCGAAGGCGGCACGCATGTCCGGCCTGCACGCCGACGGCAACAACATCGCCATCAACGACGGCAAAGCGGCATTCCAGTCGGTCTTCCACATCCACTTGCACGTGGTACCGCGGCGCGACGGCGACAGGCTGTCGTTCGCCAAGGGCCTATTGGTTCGCCGGGACACCGACCGGGAGCAAACGGGCCGGCTGCTGCGCCAGGCACTGGCGCAATTGGACGCAGCCGAGAAGGATTGACACCTATGAGCATCGCGAACTGGATCGAAGAGCGCGCCGGATTTCGGCTGCTGAGGCTGCACGACAAGATCTACCAGCGCACCGAAGGCCGCATCGGACACCGTATGCCGCTGCCCGGAGCCCCGCTGAGCCTGCTGCTGCACACCGTCGGGGCAAAGACCGGCAAGCGACGAACGACCACGTTGTCCTACTTCCCTGACGGCGGGCACTACTACGTCGTCGCCTCTAAGGGAGGTGACCCCAAGGCGCCCGGCTGGTATCACAATCTCAAGGCCGATCCGGATGTCGAAATCAACATCGGGGCAAAGCGATTCGCAGCGACTGCCACGCCGGTTCCGGCCGATGACCCCGACTATCCGCGGCTGTGGGCATTCGTCAACGAGAAGAACGGCAATCGATACAACGCCTACCAGAGCAAGACGTCACGCAAGATCCCGCTGGTCCGCTTGACTCCGAAGACCTGAGGAGCCTCAGGATTCGGCGCGTTGCGGCCGTGCGGCCGTCGCTTAGCGCGCCGAAATCGCCAGGGAAAAGATGTCATCCATCATCGAAGGAGTGAGCCGGCCGGTGAAGGTGTTCTGCTGGCTGGGGTGGTAGCACCCCAGCAGCTGCACCGGACCGGCGGGCGTCGTCAACACGGTGCGCGCCGCATGGCCGAACCTCGGCGCGGGCGTACCCACTGATCCGCCCGTCCGGCGAATCATTGCCAGCACCGCCTGCCAGGCAAAACCGCCCAACGCGACGATCACCCGCACCTCTGATCCCGTCAGCCGCCACTCGGCGTCCAGCCACGGTGCGCAGTCGCCACGCTCAGCCGGTGTCGGCGCGTTTCCCGGGGGCGCACACCTCACCGCCGCGACCACGCGAACGTCGTTGAGCGCCAACCCGTCCGCGCTATCGGTGCAGACCGCCTGATTTGCCAGCCCGCAGCGATACAGTGACCCGAACAGGAAGTCGCCCGACCGGTCACCGGTGAACACCCGGCCGGTGCGATTGGCGCCATGAGCGGCCGGGGCGAGCCCAACGACGAATATCCGAGGTCGGGCCGATCCGAATCCCGGTGCGGGCCTACCCCAATACGGCTCGTCGGCGTAGGACCTGCGCTTGACTCCGGCGATCTCCTCTCGCCAGTGCACCAGCCGGGGGCAGGCGCGGCACACGGAGACCTCGGCGTCCAACTTCCCGATTGTCCCGGCCGCCGCTGCCCTCGCGGTCACTTCGGCCGGCCCCTGAGCGACGACGGTGCGCGGCGACGCCGGATCACCGGGCCAGCCCGAGCCCGGGCGAACCGGGGAATCGAACCGGCCCCCTATGCGCGGATGGGGGAGCTTCACATGTCCACTGTGGCCCACGGCGGCCCATCCAAAAAATCCTGGCCTTATCGGTCCGGCCATTACTGGTCAATGGCTCGCTGATCCGTTCCCCTTAGGATTGCCCGGTGGAGTCCCACCCAGACGCGCTAGAGAGCCTGATCTCCGCACTGCCCGATGGCACGGTGGTCACCGACCCGGACATCCTCGGGTCCTACCGACAAGATCGGGCGGCGGATCCTCATGCGGGCACGCCGTTGGCAGTTGTGCGGCCACGACGCACTGACGAGGTACAGACGGTGCTCAGGTGGGCCACCACACACCGGATCGCGGTGGTAACCCGCGGTATGGGGACCGGCTTGTCCGGCGGCGCGACGGCGCTGGACGGGGGCATCGTGCTGAGCACCGAGAAGATGCGCGACATCTCCGTCGACCCCGTCACCCGCACCGCGGTCGCACAACCGGGCCTGCTCAATTCCGAGGTCAAGAAGGCGGTCGCCGAACACGGAATGTGGTATCCGCCGGACCCGTCGTCGTTCGAGATCTGCAGCATCGGCGGCAACATCGCCACCAACGCCGGCGGC
>CAZCHU010000010.1:0-28607 GCA_964498215.1 uncultured Mycobacterium sp.
TCTCGTCGGTCTCGGTCTCGTCGGTCTCAGTCTCGATCTCGTCGGTTTCGGTCTCGGCATCGGGTTCGGCGGTCTCGGTTTCAGCCTCGGTCTCGTCGGTCTCGGCTTCGTCCTCGGCGGGCTCAGACTGGGGTTCGGCATGGGATTCGGTGTCGTCAACGGCGGTGTCGACAGCCGGGACCGCTTCGGTGTCGGTTTCTTCGAGTTGCTCTTCTACCGCAGCAGTCGCCCCGGGCGGAGGTGGATCGTCGTCGCGGATGATCGGAATCTCGCCGGTGAGTTCAGCGACGGTCACCGCATCGGCCTTGCCGCGCCGGCG
The DNA here is from genome assembly GCA_964498215.1 of uncultured Mycobacterium sp. Classification (GTDB taxonomy): domain Bacteria; phylum Actinomycetota; class Actinomycetes; order Mycobacteriales; family Mycobacteriaceae; genus Mycobacterium. Next base: position 320 of record CAZCHU010000010.1, read on the forward strand.
ACGGCGCCGACCACCCACCGGGGGCGCACCGATCGAACCGTTCTTGGCTAGCAACTCCGCGACCGAGATCGGTCGGGTGCCGCTAGAGCTGTCATCTGATCCAGTCATCGCCTGTCGCCTTTGAGCGTCGTTGCTTCACCGTCCAGCATTGCGCATGGACATCGTCTGTGAGGCCGATTCTCCGGCGCTGCCGACGAGTGCCGTGCCGTCGGCTTCGCTGTCGAGCTTCCGCAGTATCAGCCCCTCCCGCAATGCCCAGGGGCAGATGTCGACACTCTCGATGCCGAGTGCCTTCATACTTGCCTCCGCCACCAAGGCGCCCGCGACGATCTGCGGCGCGCGATCGGTACTCACCCCTTCCAGCTCCGCACGGTCGGACGCGGTCATCCTAGATATGAAATTGATGAGTTGACGAAGACCCGGTGCGGTCAACGTCCGCTTGATCCGCGGGCCCGCGCCCGACGGCGCGGCCCCGGTGAGCCGGGCGAGCGAGCGGAACGTCTTTGAGGTCGCCACCGCAAGATCAGGGCTGCCGGCCTCCGCGATCGCGACTCCAGCCTCTGACAACTCGTTTGCCAGCCAGTCGCGAAGCATGGCTACTCGCCGCCGGCCGGGCGGATCATCGGGCAACCACTCCCGGGTCAAGCGGCCCGCGCCGAGCGGCAGCGACAGCGCGACATCGGGCTCCTCATCGACGCCACTGGACAGTTCCAGCGACCCGCCGCCAATATCGATGTTGATGATGCGCCCGGCGCTCCAGCCGTACCACCGGCGTACCGCTAGGAACGTCAGCCGGGATTCGTCCACCCCGCTGAGCACCCGCAGCGCGACCCCCGTCTCGGACTTCACCCGGGCCAACACGTCCTCGGAGTTCTTGGCGTCGCGGACCGCGGAGGTGGCAAACGCCATCAGCTCCGAACACCCCGAACTGGTGGCGATCTTGGAAAGCTCGTTGACCGTGCCCACCAGTTTGTCGGCGCCCCGGCGGGTCAGCTTTCCCGAGTTGTCTATCGCCTCGGCCAGCCGCAGCGACGCCTTGGTGGAGCTCATCGGCGTCGGGTGACCGCCGCGCCGCGCGTCCACAACAAGGAGATGAACGGTGTTGCTGCCCACGTCGAGCACGCCTAATCGCACCCAACCAACCTAATGGGTCTACGGTGGGAAACCGTGAGTGGATCGCCCGGTGAGGTCGAGTTGGATTTCGCCCGCGAATGGGTGGAGTTCTACGACCCCGACAATCCCGAACATCTGATCGCCGCCGATATGACTTGGCTGCTGTCCCGCTGGACATGCGTGTTCGGCACCCCGGCCTGCCAGGGCACCGTCGAAGGCCGGCCGGACGACGGGTGCTGTTCACACGGAGCGTTTCTGTCCGACGACGACGACCGCGCGCAACTCGACGACGCGGTCAAAATGCTCACTGCCGAGGATTGGCAGTACCGCGAGAAGGGATTGGGCAAGAAGGGCTACCTCGAAATGGACTCTTACGAGGGCGAACCCAACCTGCGCACCCGAAAGTACAAGGGCGCCTGCATCTTCCTGAACCGCCCCGGCTGGCCCGGCGGGATCGGCTGCGCGTTACACAGCAAGGCGCTCAAGATCGGTGTGGAACCGCTGACCCTCAAGCCCGAAGTCTGTTGGCAGCTGCCGATCCGGCGCACACAGGAATGGGTCACCAGGCCCGACGACACCGAGGTGCTCAAGACGACGATCACCGAGTATGACCGTCGCGGCTGGGGAGAAGGCGGGGCCGATCTGCATTGGTACTGCACCGGCGATCCGGCGGCCCACGTGGGCGCCAAACAAGTCTGGCAGACCTACGCGCCCGAGCTCACCGAGCTGCTCGGCGAGAAGGCCTACGCAGAGCTGGCAGCAATGTGTAAGCGCCGCAGCAGTTTAGGCCTCATCGCCGTCCACCCCGCTACCCGCGCCGCCGAGAAGCGATGCCGAAACTGAAGCTATGCACGAGGTTCGGCCCTGCTTCTCGCTCATAAGTTCAGGTTCGCGACAGGGGGCGGAGTTCAGCCCTCCAGTTTGTAGCCCAGGCCGCGGACAGTGACCAGAAGTACGGGGTTCGCCGGGTCCTCCTCGATCTTGCTCCGCAATCGCTTGACGTGGACGTCGAGGGTCTTGGTGTCCCCGACGTAGTCGGCACCCCAGACGCGGTCGATGAGCTGCCCGCGGGTGAGCACCCTGCCGCTATTGCGCATCAGGTACTCCAAGAGGTCGAACTCCTTGAGTGGCAAGGTAATCGGCTGTCCGTTAACGCTGACCACGTGCCGCTCCACATCCATGCGCACCGGTCCGGCCTCAAGTGCTCCGATTCCATCCACTCCTTCGTCCGGATCCGTGCCGCGGCGCAGCACGGCCCGGATGCGCGCGATCAGCTCGCGCGCGGAGTACGGCTTGGTGACGTAGTCATCCGCGCCGAGCTCAAGGCCGACCACCTTGTCGATCTCGCTGTCGCGTGCGGTCACCATGATGACCGGGACGCTCGAGCGCGACCGCAGCTGTTTGCAGACGTCGGTGCCGCTCATCCCGGGCAGCATCAGATCCAACAGCACGATGTCGGCGCCCGCGCGCTCGAATTCGGCTAACGCCGAAGGCCCGTCGGTCACCACGGTCGCCTCGAAACCCTCCTTGCGGAGCAGAAACGCCAAGGGATCTGCCAGGGACTCCTCGTCCTCCACGATCAGCACGCTGGTCAATGCACTAGTCCTCTCGTTCGTCGGGAACATCTGAGTCGTCTTCGACGTAGGCAGGGATCGACAAGGTGAACGTCGAACCGGTACCCGGCTGACTCCACAGTCGAATGGAGCCGTTGTGATTGGCGGCGACGTGCTTGACGATCGCCAGCCCCAGCCCGGTGCCCCCGGTGGCTCGGGACCGCGCCTGGTCGACGCGGAAGAATCGCTCGAAGACCCGCTCCCGATCGGCGCGCGCAATACCGATTCCCCGGTCGGTGACCGCGATCTCGATGTCCTCACCGCGCTGGCGGCGACTGATCGACACGGAGGATCCGTTGGGCGAGTACGCGATTGCGTTGGAAACCAAGTTCGCGAGCGCGGTAACCAGCAGCGCCTGATCGCCGAATACCCGGAAGCCGGTTGGAGCATCGGTGTTCACGGCGATATCAGCGTTGTCGGCGGCAACCTTATGGCGCGACAGCGCCTCGGCGACTACGCCGTCAACGTCGACCGCCTCCAGATCGGGCAGTCGCTCGGCGCCCTGCAACCGCGACAGTTCGATCAATTCGCCGACCATGTCGGCCAGCCGATTGGATTCGGTGACCATCTTCGCGGCGAAGTGACGGATCGTCTCGGGGTCGTCCCCGGAAGCCAGGATGGCCTCGGCCAGTACGCCCATCGCCCCAACCGGTGTCTTGAGCTCGTGGCTGACGTTGGCCACGAAGTCGCGGCGCGTGGCTTCCATCCGTGCGTGCTCCGACTGATCGTCGACGTAGACCACCGCAAACCGCCGGTCGTCCTCGGTCAGCAACCGGACATGGCCGCGCACCGAAAGCCCGGACCTGCCCGGTCGGTTGCGTTTGTCCGGAGACAGTTCGACATCGCCGTCCGCTCCGGTGCTCAACGTGCGCTGAGCGGCTAGCCAGGCACGGTCGTCAAGGAGTCGGTCGCGCACCAGGCCCAGCTCCTTGGCCCGCTCGTTGGTGTAGACGACGTCGCGGTAGGCGTCGACCACCACGATGCCCACCGGGGACTGAGCCACCACGTGGTCGAGCATCTGCGAAACCGTGATGCCCGACTGTTGTGTGACGCGCTCAGGCGTGCGTTCACGGAGCTTGGGCGCCATCACTACCCCACACACCACACCGATCGACAACGCGAGCAGTGCCACGATCGCTGCGAGCAGCAGCGCCGATACGACACTCACGCGAAAATCGTACGCATTCGGTGAACGTCATCCCAGCCGCGTGCTACCAAATCGGCACACGTCACAGAACCAAACGCAGATGTTCGGGTGGACGTCCCCGGTTGTTCACCCATTGTTCGCCGGGTGCCGTCGCCGGGGGACGATGCCGATGCCGATGCCGACCCGGCGGCTACTTGGCCCCCTGGGCGGCCACCGCCGCCGCGCCGGCCGCAGCGGCCTCGGGATCCAGGTATCTCCCGCCGGGCAGGGTCGGTTTGAGGTCGGCATCCAGGTCATAGCGCAGCGGGATACCCGTGGGGATGTTCAGGCCCACCACGTCCTGGTCGGACATCCCGTCCAGGTACTTGACCAGCGCACGAAGGGAATTGCCGTGCGCGGCGATCAGCACCGTCTTGCCCGCCTTCAGGTCGGGCACGATCACCTCGGTGAAATACGGCACGAACCGCTCGACCACGTCTTTCAGGCATTCGGTCAGCGGACCGCCACCGGGGACGTCCGCGTAGCGCGGGTCACTGTCTTGGCTGAACTCACTGCCCACCTCGATCGGCGGTGGCGGGGTGTCATAGCTGCGCCGCCAGGCCATGAACTGCTCCTCGCCAAACTTCGCCTTCGTCTCGGCCTTGTCGAGCCCCTGCAGCGCACCGTAGTGGCGCTCATTGAGCCGCCAGTCCCGATGCACCGGAATCCAGTGCCGGTCCGCCTTGTCCAGGGCGACGTTGGCGGTGGTGATGGCTCGTCGCAGCAGCGAGGTGTAGACCACGTCGGGAAGGCGATCCTGAGCCCTGATGAGCTCGCCGGCGCGGACCGCTTCGGCCATGCCCTTGTCGGTCAGGTCGACGTCGACCCAGCCGGTGAACAGGTTCAGCGCGTTCCACTCACTTTCGCCGTGGCGGAGGAGGATCAGAGTCGCGGTATCGGCCATGGGGAAATACTCTCACGCTGACGCTCAGGCTTCGTCATGATCGTCGATGAGATGCTCGAATGCCTGCAGGTTCTTCAGTGATTCTCCACGCGAGACCCGCCACTCCCACTCTTTCTGGATAGACGTGCGAAAACCCAACTCCAGCAACGTGTTGAAGTCGTTATCTACCGCCTCAAGTACCTGCCCGAGCACTCGGTCGATCTCCTCTGCCGTGACCGAAGCCAGCGCCATCCGGCCGACGAGATAGATGTCGCCGGTGTTGTCGAGGGTGTAAGCGACACCGTAAAGCCTGCGGTTGCGCTTGAGCAGGAACCGGTAGACGCCTTCGTGATTCTCGTCGGGTTTGCGGCAGACGAACGCCTCCACCCGCAGCGAATGCTCGCCGATGGACAGGATGGTGTTGGTCGTGAGCCTGCGCTCACCCGGCAGCTGGACTACCAGCCCGGGCAGGCTGCCGCGCGCACCCTTGTGGTGGGAATACCTCAGATCGTGTTCTTTGAGCGTCTCCTCGATGACCGCCTGGACATCCGACGAATTCCGGTCGGTCACGCTCGTACACCCCGCCGCATCGAGAATCGGCGTCCGCTGCGTCGTACCGGCGGCGGGCCCTGGCGGCGGGCGCGGTGGTCGAGGATCGCATGCCCGTAGCTGCCCAGCAAGGTATCGACGGTGTGCCCCCACGAGAAACCGGCGGCGTGCTCAAGTGCGGCCTGCCGCATGGTCGCCGGATCCCGGCCGAACATGTCGCCGATCGCTTTCGCCCAGTCGTCGGTGTCGTGTCCGTCGACCAGCGTGCCGCTGACTCCGTCGCGCACCGCCACCGGCAGCCCGCCAACGCCGGCCGCTACCACCGGGGTGCCACAGGCCTGCGCCTCGACGGCAACCAGGCCGAAGGATTCCGAATAGCTCGGTACCGCTACCACGTCGGCGGCCCGGTAGACCCGCACCAGATCGTCACGCGACTGCGGTGGAAGAAAGGTGACGCGATCGGTGATACCCAGCTCGGCGGCCAGGTGGACCAAACCGTCGGGGGCCGAAAGGCCGGATCCGGACGGGCCGCCGGTGATCAGCACGTGCACTCCCGGCAGCAGCGCGGCCGCACGCAGCAACACGTCGGGCGCTTTGAGCGGCTGGATACGTCCGACGAAGGCCACGATCGCAGCGTTCGAATCCAGGCCCAGCGTCGCACGGGCGGCCTGGCGGTCACCGGGTGTGAAGTTATGCAGGTCAACGCCGGGGTGTACGACATCGATGCGGGAAGGGTCCGCCTGATGCAGCGAAAAAAGTTGCTGTGCTTCACATTCTGTGTTGACGATGAGCCGGTCAGCTTCATCGACCACCTGCTGTTCGCCGACGGAGCGTAGCGGCGGTTCAGGGACATCGTTTTCTGCCAGCGAAGAGTTCTTCACCGCCGCGAGGGTGTGGGCGGTGTGCACCAGCGGCACCGCCCAGCGGTCCGCTGCGAGCCATCCAACCTGACCGGAGAGCCAGTAGTGCGAGTGCACCACGTCGTAATAGCCGGGCTCGTGGGGGGCCTCCGCACGCAGCACGCCCGCGGTGAAGGCACACAGCTGGGTCGGTAAGTCGTTCTTGTCCAGCCCTTCGAACGGCCCGGCCACGACATTGCGCACCAACACCCCGGGTGCCACTTCGATGACCGGTTCATCCGCCGATGAGGTCGCTCGGGTGAAGATTTCCACCTCGACCCCGCGACGAGCCAGCTCAAGCGACGTTTGTAGGACGTAGACGTTCATGCCCCCTGCGTCGCCGGTGCCTGGCTGAGCCAGCGGAGAGGTGTGGACCGACAGCACCGCCACCCGGTGGGGCTTGGGCATTCCGGAAGGCAGGCCGCGCTGATCGGTGGCTAGACGCACACCGTCATGTTTACACCGCGGCGTCGTTGTCCCTGCTCACCCAGTCACCTCCGGCCACCGGGACTGCGTTAGGCAGCGGCGTTTAGGGTTGCGGATATGACGACTCCTTCAGACACCCGCCGGGTCGCCGTGGTCACCGGAGCCAGCGCAGGAATCGGTGAAGCGACCGCAAGAACTCTTGCTGCGCAAGGGTTTCATGTGATCTGCGTGGCCCGCCGTGAAGCTCAGATCAAGGCTCTGGCCGCCGACATCGACGGAACCGCAATTGTGACCGACGTCACCGACGCGTCCGCGGTGGCGGCTCTGGCCGGCCGGCTGGATCGGGTGGATGTGCTCGTCAACAACGCAGGCGGTGCCCGCGGGCTGGAATCTGTGGTCGATGCCGATGTGGAGCACTGGCGCTGGATGTGGGAGGCCAACGTGCTGGGGACCCTGAATGTCACCCGCGCGTTGCTGCCGAAACTGATCGACTCGGGAGACGGTCTGATCATCACCGTCACCTCCACCGCCGCCATAGAGACCTACGACAACGGATCCGGCTACACCTCTGCCAAGCACGCGCAGGGCGTTCTGCATCGCACGTTGCGCAGCGAGCTCCTCGGAAAGCCGGTGCGGCTCACCGAGGTAGCTCCCGGGATGGTCAAGACGGACTTTTCGTTGCGCCGGTTCGACGGCGACGTTGAACGAGCCAGGAAGGTCTACGAAGGCGTGACCCCGCTGGTGGCTGACGACATCGCTGAGGTGATCGGTTTCGTCGCCAGCAGACCGCCACACGTGGACCTGGACTTGATCGTGGTCCGACCGCGCGACCAGGTCGGCGGCGCCAGTAGCCCCCGCTTCAACCGGCGCAGCTGAAGTCGGCGTCCACAGTGCGCTGGCGGCGCCGTCCACTCGGGCGACGTCACCGTGGGCGCCGTATCAACGCCGTTCAGGTGCTAGCGGCCATGGCGACCACTCGCGGGCTGCGGCGCGTTCGTCGGCGTCGCAGGTGCGGAATCCGGAAGGTGGTCTGGCCCCTGCTGTCCGGACAACGCCGACATCGCGGTCCAGTCCTCCCAGTCCACGGCCCAGTCCCAGATATCTCCATCGGCGTAAGACAGCTTGATGCGGGTGCCGGTGACCTCAACCGGATCGCCGTACAGCGCGCTGTCGAAATACCGCTCAGCGTCCTCAGTGGACAGGTTGATGCACCCGTTGGTGACGTTGCTGTTCCCCTGCGCGCCGGCGCTGGCCGGGTTGGCGTGGATGAACTCACCATTGTTGGAGATCCGCACAGCGAACCGCTCGCGGACGTTGGCGTAGCCGGCCGCGGGGTTGGTCATGTAGAAGTCCTCGTACTTCTCGGTGACGACGTGGATGCCGCTGCGGGTGACGTTGCGATCCACGTCGCCCTCGCCGTAGCTGCACGGCAGGGTCATGATCACGCCCTCGTCGGTGATCACCTCGATCTGGTGGGAGGGGGCATCGGCCTTGACGACCTGGCGGCGTCCAACGGTGAAGTCCAGCGTCGAATCGGTTGCTCCGTACGCGCCGTCGCCGAACGGCACACCGTAGAACTTGGCGTCGACGTGCACGGTGGTGCCCGCCGGGTAGTAGTCCCTGGTCCGCCAGTGCACGCGCGACCCGCCGACCTCGTCGGGCAACCAAGCCCAGCTGCCCTCGACCGGCGGAGTGGTCGTCACAGACAGTGCCTTCTCGACCGCCGGCCGATCTTCCTCGTTGATCGCGGCGTCGAACTGCATGATGATCGGCGTGGCGACACCCACGGTCTGCCCATCGGCCAGCTGGAACTGGCCACCGACCTGCTTCACCGGGTTGAGAGTGGTAAACGAGGCCGAGACGGGTACCGCCTCACCGTGGTGGCCGACGACGGTACCGCCCCATGTGTAGGTAACCCCGTAGCCCAACGGCTCCGTGACCGTGAACGCGGTCCGGTCTCGGTTGAGCGTGCCCGCAACGACCTTGCCGTCAGCGTTCTTGAGGCTGATCGCTTGAAACCACCCATTTGTGACGTCGACCCCGACATGCGTCGTGGGCACGACATCGAGCGAGCCGTCGGCGGGTTCATACGCCAACGCCGGCTCCGCGGACGAGCCCTTGTCGGCTCCGGAGTTCTTACCGCCCTCGCTCATACACGCAGCGAGCGCACCGGGTGCGACCAGCCCGACCGCCATGGCGGCAAGGGCCCGTCGCCTGGTGACCGACGGCCAGTGGTGTGCTTGGCTCACGTGAACCCAGGGTACTTAGATATCGCACCCGATCAGCACTGGTTCGGGTGTGAGTTTGATCCCTAATGCCGCTCGGACGCCGTCGCGCACCGTCCTGGCCAGCGCGATGACGTCCGCCGTGGTCGCATGGCCGCGGTTGGTCAGCGCCAGGGCGTGCTTGGTGGACAGCCGCGCGGGCGCCGCAGCGCCGGGATAGCCCTTGCCGAAGCCGGCGCGCTCGACCAGCCAGCCGGCTGCCAGCTTGACCCCGCCAGCGGCCGGATAGTTCGGGATGGGGCCGTCGACCGCACCGGCCAGACGTTCGAACTCGGCGGGTGTCACCACCGGGTTGGTGAAAAACGATCCGACACTCCAGGTGTCGTGGTCGTTCTCGTCGAGCACCATGCCCTTGCCCGCGCGCAGCGATAACACCTCATCACGTACCCGTGCCGGGTCGGCGGTGTGCCCTGGCTCAACGTCGAGCGCCGCGGCAAGTTCGGCGTATCGCAGCGGAGCGCTGCGACCAGCGGAGTCCAGTGAAAATTCCACCTCAAGCACCACCGACTCCGAGGAGTTCTTCAAAATACTTGTGCGGTAACCGAACTGGAGAACACCCGGGGCCACCCAGCGGTCCTCGCCGGTACGTCGATCCAACAGCCTGACTCGGTGGATCGTGTCGGCCACCTCCGCTCCGTACGCACCGACGTTCTGTACCGGAGTCGCACCCACCGATCCGGGTATCCCCGACAAGCACTCCAAACCGCCGAGTCCGTGCATCAGCGAGGCAGCTACGACGTCGTCCCACACCGCGCCGGCCTCGGCCCGAACAATCGCACCGTCCACCACGATCCCGTTATTGGCCAACCGAACGACGGTCAACCCGGTCAGGTCATCGGCGAGAACCACATTGGACCCGCCCGCCAGCACCAACGCATCGGAGCCGAGCGCGCCTAACGCAGCGACGACCTGGTCGGTGGTGGTACAGGTGACCAACCTGCGCGCGACCGGTCCGACGCGCAGCGTGGTGTACGGCGCAAGAGGGACACCCTCTGCCACCGCCGCACCGCCTGTCGACGAAGTGACCACGGGCGGTAACGGTAGCCTGACCAGCTATGCCGCGCTCGTTCGACATGGCCGCCGAATACGAAAGCACGGCCGAACAGGTCCACCGGGCGTTCAGCGACGAGAAGTACTGGCTGGTACGGCTGGCTGATTCCGGCTCCGATCACGCCACGCTCGACGAGCTGGCGGTCGGTACGGACGGAGGGATCCGGATCCGGACCACCCAGACGCTGGGCGCGCACCGCCTTCCCGCGGTGGTGACGCAATTCCACCGCGGCGACCTGAGTTTCGTGCGGGAGGAGATGTGGTCGCCGATGGTCAATGGCCGCGCGACCGCGACGGTGGTCGGCAAGATTCCGGGTGCACCGGCCGGTCTGATCGGTGACGCCGAGCTTGCTTCGGCGACATCCCGGCCGGGTGCACGCATGGCCGTCACGGCCACCGTCGAGGTTCGAGTCCCGCTGGTGGGCGGCAAGATCGAGACCTTCATCGGCGGCCAGTTGGTGCACCTGCTGAAAGCCGAGCGGCGCTTCACCACAGGGTGGATCACCGAGAACAGCTGATCCAGACACTAGAATCAGATGTCATGGCCCAACGTCCAGTTGCGCCGCTCGGCGAGATCACCCGGGGTACTACCGGCCACAATCGACTGCGCCGCAGCGATCGCTGGCTGGTGCACGAACCCCAGGTCCGCAACGTATTACAGTCCTGCCCCGATCCGCTCGTTGTCGACCTCGGCTATGGCGCACTGCCGGTAACCACGCTGGAGTTCGCGATGCGGCTTCGTTGGGTTCGCCCCGACATCCGCGTCGTGGGCCTCGAGATCGAACCCGACCGAGTACGGATCGGTCGCGCCTCGGCCACGCCGGGAGTCGAATTCGCACTCGGCGGTTTCGAATTGGCCAACCACCGACCGGTATTGGTTCGCGCGTTCAATGTGCTGCGTCAATACCCCGAGGATGCGGTGCCCGAGGCGTGGTCGGCGATGCGGCAGGGGCTCGCTCCTGGCGGACTGATCATCGACGGCACCTGCGATGAGCTTGGCCGCTTGTGCTGTTGGGTGCTTCTCGACGCGGCCTCGGTGGTCAGCCTGACGCTGGCGTGCGATCCGTTCGCCATCGAACGCCCGTCTGACCTGGCAGAGCGGCTACCCAAGGTGCTGATTCACCGCAATGTGCCCGGTCAGCCCATCCATGCGCTCCTGCAGGCTGCCGATCGGGCGTGGGCCAGCGTCGCCGGCCATGGCGTGTTCGGGCCACGAGTGCGGTGGCGCGCCATGATGGAACACCTTGCCGCAGAGGGTTTCCCGACGAAATCGCCACGACGCAGCCTCCGCGATGGGGTGCTCACGGTGCCCTGGTCGGCGGTCGCCCCCGTCACCTGAGCAGCGCCCCGGCCGGGACGAGCTTTCCTTTCTGATCGAGCGGGTCCGAGTCGGCGAGCACGTCATCGAGATCTTCAGCCACCCTGATGTCCAGTCCGCGCAGGTGTGCTCTTGGGGTCATGAACGCGACCACCAGGTAGGCGATCAGCGACGCGGCAAAGGCGATGAAGGTCGGCCAGCCGTCGAACGTCGCGTCAAAGACGCGGTTGTCGATGTAGAGGATGGTGTTGTCGACACCGAAGATCGTCGGCGTCATCACAAAGAGCACGAGCCGCACCGTCAGCCCCACCACGATGGCGGCCATCGCGGCGGCAATGGTGCCCCGGCGCCACACCAGCCCCAGTACGAACGGCACGATCAGGCACGCCAGCAACAGGTCGAAGGCAAGAGTGAGCAGGATGCCGGTCTGCTTGACATACAGCGCGAACAGAATCGACGCGATCGTCATCGGAATCATCATCAGCCGGGTGGCCCGAAGCAGCGGGTCGTATTTGCCCTCGACGTGCACGCGGCGCACACCGCCGATGTTGCGCACCGCAACCGAAGCCGTCGCCAGGATCGCGCCGTTGGCAGTACTCATCGACGCACCGATGATGCCGCACAGCACGATGATCGTGAGGAACAGCGGAGCATACTGATCCAGCAACACGAACAGGACGGGACCTTCGGTGCCCACCGGCAGGATCGCCGTCGACGCGAGCGCGATGAGCGCGAACGGAATTCCGATCGTCGCCGCACCCGCAGCGCCGACAAAGCACGCACGCCGGGCTGTCTCCGGATTCTTGGCCGAGAAGATTCGCTGCATGAAGTCGATCGCGACGATGTCACCTACGCCCAGTGCGATCAACGTCGCCCAGTTGATGGTGGCTCCCTGTGCGGGATCGGTGAGCTGCCCGAAGTCGAAGGGGTCCATCCCTTCGGGGATCGTCAACCCGTAGGCCACCGACACCCAGATGAGGGTGGCGACGGAACCGACCAGGATCAAGGTCATCTGGACGATCGCGGTGTAGGCGTCGGCGATCATTCCACCGGCGCCGGTGTAGGCCACCACGATGACGGCGATCGCGATGACGCCCACCCAGTACGGAATTCCGACGAAGTAGTTGAACAGGTAGCCGCCGGCCACCAGGTTGCCCGCGACCAGGATGCAGAATGCGAGGATCAGCAACGCCGAGGCCGTCTTCTCGACCGGCCGGCCGAAACGCAGCCGGAAATAGTCCGGAAGGGTGGTCAGCCCCATCCGGTTCATCGGTTTGGCGAAGAACAAGCCGGTGAGCACCAGACACAGGGCCAGGCCCAACGGCAGGGAAGCTCCGGCCCAGAAGCCGAACTGTGACGCCAGGTCTGTATTGCCCAACGTCGCGTTGGTATCGACGGCCTGCCCCATCAGAGCCGCACCCACCAGCCACAGCGGCAGCATGCGCCCGGCCACCAGGAAGTTGGAACTGTCACCGCCGACTCTGCGGGCGACGACGAAGCCGACGAGGGTGACGACAGCGATGCTGACGCCGACACCGAAAAGAATCATGGCGGAGCCTCCTGACAGCGCGTGGAGTCTCCCGGGTTTTGTCCCGCCGTGGAACGTCCCGGCATCGCCGCCCACACGCTTGAGTGAGTCCACGCCAGCAAAAACCCCGCCCGTTACGTCAGGTCACTCGCGCTGTTAACGCTGCGTTTCGGTTAGCGCTGGACAGGCATTGCCCCTGAGCCAACAATGAACCGCAGGGGCCGGGAGAAGCCGGTCCCCCGGACGAGGTGCCTCCGCGCCGGGCGGACTCCTGTCAGCCGACGCGATGGCGCGCAAGGAGCACCCCCGTGACCGACGTGCCGGACTTGAATCTGCCCAACGCCCAGGGCGCCTGGGCTCAGCAGGCCGAGGCCAACCTGTCCGACCGCCGCCTGCGCGAGGAAATCGACCGAGGTATCAGCCACGGCCTGCAGGCGGCCCCCACCATCAACGACCGCACCATCACGACGTTCGTCCGCGGTGAGAAACCGCACTTCGCCGGCGAGCGCGGCACGTTCCTCAAGTGTCCGTTCATCGAGGACGTCAACGAGGTCGACGACGCCGAGGTAGCCATCTTCGGTGTGCCGCTCGATGCTGGCGCCACCTACCGGCCGGGGGCCCGGTTCGGTCCGCAAGGCATCCGGCGCTCGACGAACCTGTTCGGCACCTACAACTACGAATCAGGCGTCGACCTGCGCGAGCAACTCAACATGGTCGACATCGGCGACGTGTTCACCATCCCGGGCAACTTGGAGAAGTCTTTCGACCAGATCAGCCAGGCGATGGCACACGTCGCGCAGAAGGGCGTCATGCCGATCGTCCTCGGTGGTGACCACTCCATCGGCTTTCCGACCGTCCGCGGTCTGGCCCCCTACATGGACGGCAACATAGGCATCATCCACTTCGACCGACACGTCGACACCCAGGAGACCGACCTCGACGAGCGGATGCACACCACCCCGTGGTTCCACGCCACCAACATCAAGAACGCGCCCGCGACCAACCTGGTCCAGATCGGTATCGGCGGCTGGCAGAGCCCCCGGGAGGGCGTGAAGGTGGGCCGCGAACGCAAGTCGACGGTGATCACCGTCGGCGACGTCGAACGGGTCGGCATCGAGAAGATCGCCGAGACGGCCCTCGAGATCGCCTGGAAGGGCGCCAAGGCGGTGTACCTGTCCTTTGACATCGATGTCATCGACGCCGGCTTCGTACCCGGCACCGGCTGGCCGGAGCCGGGCGGCCTGTTGCCTCGGGAGGCGCTCAACCTGGTCAAGATGGTCTCCGAGCCGGGGCTCGCCGGTATCGAGGTGGTCGAATGCTCGCCACCCTACGACTGGGCCGAGCAGACCGCGCTGATGAGTTCGCGGGTGATCCTCGACAGCCTGGCCGCGCAGGTAAGCTCCGGCAAGCTCGGCAACAAGTCAGCCTCGCTGGCCCGGCCGGCCTGGGGGCCGTAACTACGCTGGTGACATGCGCCCCGAATTGCGTGTCGCCCTGGCTCAGATCCGCAGCAGCACCGATCCGAGCGCCAATCTCGCTCTCGTCGAGGACTACACGCTGCGGGCCGCCGATGCGGGCGCGTCGCTGGTGCTGTTCCCCGAGGCGACGATGTGTCGCTTCGGGGTTGCGCTGGCTCCCATCGCCCAACCCCTGGACGGACCGTGGGCCAGCGCGGTACGCAGCCTCGCCCAGCGTGCCGGCGTCGTCGTGGTCGCAGGCATGTTCGTTCCGGCGGGAGACGGCCGAGTCACCAACACCCTGCTCGCGACCGGTCCCGGAGTGGAAGCCCGCTACGACAAGATTTACCTGTACGACGCGTTCGGCTTCACCGAATCCAAGACCATCGCCCCGGGCCGCGAACCGGTGGTGATCAGCGTCGGTGGCGATGCGGAACCTGTTTCCGTCGGCCTGACGCTCTGTTATGACATCCGCTTCCCCGAACTCTATGTCGAGCTGGCGCAGCGCGGCGCCGAGCTGATCACCGCCCACGCGTCGTGGGGCACCGGTCCGGGCAAGCTCGAGCAGTGGACGCTGTTGGCCCGGGCCCGGGCCATCGACACCACAGGTATCCTCGCAGCGGTCGATCAGGCCTACCCTGGTGACGAGATCGCCAAGGTGGGACCAACGGGGGTAGGCGGCAGCGTCGTGGCCTCCGCGACCGGCGAGGTACTGACGTCTGCGGGCGCCGACCCGCAGTTGTTGGTCTACGACGTAGACCTCGAAGCGGCACGCAAGGTTCGCGAGACGGTCGCGGTGATGAGCAACCGCTCAGAGTTCGCTCATGCCGGTAAGGCACAATCGCTGGGGTGACCGATCCCTGGGCCAGCCAGCCACCGCAGCCGCCCGGCCCACCGCAGCCACAAAATCCGCAGCATCCGGCACCGGGTCTGCCGCCGTCTCCGACATCCAGCGCTCCCGCGGAGGAGGGTTCTGCGTTGCAGGCGAAGTTCAAGAAGATCTTCAGCGACCCACTGTCCATCGTCCTGGTCGTCGTGATCGTGCTGGCGCTGGTGTTCGCCGGTCTTCTCGGCGGTGAGTTGTACGCACGCAACCGCGGCGACTCGGTGGTCACCAAAGTTGTTCAATGCGTGGTGCGCGATGACGCCACCGCCTCGTTCGGAGTGATGCCGCCCTTCCTGCTTCAGCATGCGTCGGGTCGCTACACGAACATCCACATCGAGACCGCCGGCAACCGGGTACGCGAAGCCCAGGGAATGAAACTTAACCTGGTCATCAAGGATGTCCGCTTGACGGACACCCCGACATCGAGTGGTTCCATCGGCTCACTTGTGGCCAACATCAACTGGTCCACGGAGGGCATCAAGCAGACGATCCAGGACGCGATCCCACTGATCGGCAGCTTCGTGACCGGGGTGACGACCAACCAGTCCGACGGAACAATCGAGCTCCAGGGGGCGTTGGGCAGCATCACCGCACGCCCGGTTGTCGCCGACGGCGGCATCGCGCTCGAGGTGCAGAACGTGACCGGGCTGGGCTTCACGTTGCCACGAGAGGTTGTACAGCCGGCCCTGGACGCGTTCACTTCGGAGCTGACCCAGGACTACCCGATGAACATCCGCGCCGACTCCATCGAGGTCACTGACAACGGTGTGGTGAGCCAGTTCTCGACGCGCAACGCCTCGATCCCGAAGCAAACCGAAGACCCCTGCTTCGTCGGCCTTTAGGCCAGGCCCTCAGATCAACCGAGCCCGTCCAGCACCGCACGGGTGCCTGACAGCCCGAGTCGCGTCGCGCCCGCGTCGAGCATGGCCACAGCATCGCGAGCCGTGCGGATGCCACCACTGGCCTTGACACCGAGACGACCGCCGACAGCGTCGGCCATCAATTCGACGGCCTGAGGCGAGGCTCCCCCAGCTGGATGAAACCCCGTCGAGGTCTTGACGAAATCGGCGCCCGCATCTTCGGCCACCCGACAGGTGTCGATGAGCAGCGGCTCACCGCGCAGCTGCAGCAGCGCCGCCGACTCGACGATGACCTTGAGCACCGCCTGCGGCACGGCGTCGCGCACCGCCGCGATGTCGGCCCGCACCACGTCGAGCGCACCCGCGATAGCGGCACCGACGTCGATCACCATGTCGATTTCGACCGCACCGTCGGCCACTGCCCGCCGGGCTTCGTCGGCCTTGACCGACGACAGGTGCTTGCCTGAGGGGAATCCCACCACCGAGGCGATGACCGGACCGTTGGCCAGCGTCCCGGCGGCCGATACCATCGTGGGCGAGACGCACACAGCGAAGACGCCGAGTTCGGCGGCCTCCGCGAGCAAACCGACGATATCCGCGTCGGTGGCCTCGGGTTTGAGCAAGGTGTGATCAACCAGCGCCGCGACCTGAGCTCGGCTGCGGCCACCCATCAAAAGGGCTCCTCGGTGCCGCCCGGGTTGCAGCCGGCAGCCACCATCTCCTCATCGCTGACCTCGGGACGCCACGGCTCCAGATTCCAGCTGATCTTGCCGGGCTCAAACAGCTCGGCGAACCGCCAGTGACAGATGAACTGTTCTCTCATGCCGGGAATCGCGGCGTCGGGCGAGAGCGCGAGTACCTCGGCCCAAGCTTCAGCAGCCTGGGCCTTGGTGCCCGGCCTCCCGGAAAGCTCCCGCCCTGAGGCGGTCGGGTACACCCGAAGGCTGGACAGGTCGCCGAACTTGGCCCACTTGACATGGTCCACATACGGCGGCGCGAAGGCCGGCGCGGCCGCGGCCGTGGGCGCCACCGCGATGAATACTGCGCATGCCGCCACCGCGGCCACCAGCCTGCGCCGCATCAGCGTGACTTCCCTTGAATCTCAAGGATCTTTGGCCGGACGTCGACGAGGTAGACGCCGGAGGCCACTGCCGCGATAGCCGGTCCCAGCGCGGGGCCGAGCGCTAACGCCAACAGCGCGCCGACGCCGAGGATCACCAGCCATACCGGCTTGGTCAGCTTGTCGGCCGCGGTGAAAGCATCCGGCCGCTGCATCGCGGCATGCACGAACGCGTAGACCGCTGCCACCAGGACAGCGATCTGCAATGCGAAGAGGACGTAACTCACCAAGCCTTGGAGCTCCACGCTCGACAGCCTAGGCGGGTTACGTCCCCTGGTCGACTCGCATCAACCTTGGGGCGCGCCCTGCACGGACGCGCCCCGGTCGACGACTACTTCTGGGTGACCTTCTTGGCCGGAGCCTTCTTGGCCGGAGCCTTCTTGGCCGCGGTCTTCTTGGCGGCAGCCTTGGCTGGAGCCTTCTTGGCCGCAGTCTTGGCCGGAGCCTTCTTGGCCGCCTTCTTCACCGGCGCCGCTGCCTCTTCAGCCTTCTTCGGCAGTTCAACGCCGACCAGCTTGGCGGCACGCTCGCCGACCGCGCGGGTCTGCGACGCGACGTTACCCAGAGCTTCCTGGGTCAACTCGACCGCCTGGTCGGTGTATCCCTCAACACGGCTCGCGGCATCTTCGACAGCAGGCTGGGACCGCAGGCGCTCCAACGCGGCCTCGCCGCGCTCAATCAGGTTGTTGTAGGTCGTCTGCGCGGTCTCGGCGTAGCTCTCGGCGAACTTGCGCAGCTCCTCAGAGGTCAGCCGGTCGCGGATATCCTCGAACTGCGTCGGCAGGTCCTCCTGCAGCTTCGTGATACGCGCGCGCCGCTTCTCGACGCGGGCACCGGCATCGGTGCGGGCTTCACCGGCACGATCACGCAGCGTCGCGACGATCTCGTTGACACGCTCCAGCGCCAAGTCAGCAGCGCCGACAGCGGCAAGCAGCGGGGCCTTCAGATCGTCGATCTCGACCTGGTTCTTCTGTACGTTCTTCGCAGCCATGGTTGATTCCTTTCGTTTCACACTCGGGGTTCGTTCGGTGGTGTTTGAGTCAGTTGTAGACGGCTTGGGAAGCCGCTTCGGTCAAGTTCAGTGGTCGGCTCCTCATCTGCTCCGTTTACTCGGATCTCCGATGCCGCTGCTGCTTCTGCAGCCTCGATCAGGGCGGCCTCGTTCTGTTGACAGAACGACGTGTAGATATCGAGCAGCACCTGTTTTTGCCGCTCGCTGATCGCCGGGTCGGCGATAACGGCGTCGCGAACCTCGCTGGTCTCCGTGGGCTCGAGAATCCCGGCCCGGATGTAGAGCACCTCGGCGGAGACCCGCAGTGCTTTGGCGATCTGGCTGAGCACGTCTGCGGATGGTTTCCGCAGTCCCCGCTCTATCTGGCTGAGGTACGGATTGCTGACACCGGCCTTCTCGGCCAACTGCCGCACCGACACCTGCGCAGCCTCGCGTTGGGTTCGGATGAAACCTCCGATGTCCTGCGCAGCGTTGGACACGACAGCGGCAAGATTTTCATCCTGCGGCATGGCGACCCCCTCGTTGCGTGGTATCCGATTTGGTGACAGCCCAAACGGTACGATGGGGTGCTAACTTTTGCAAGCACTTGTTAGCGCAGGTCAGAACAGTAAGTGCGCTACCGAGTAGATGACCAAGCCCGCCAGCGCACCGACTACCGTGCCGTTGATACGGATGAACTGCAGGTCACGGCCCACATGTAGCTCGATTCGACGGCTCGCTTCTTCGGCATCCCAGCGCTCGATTGTCTCGGTAATGATCGCTGTGATCTCCGTCCCATACTCGCTGA
The DNA here is from genome assembly GCA_964498215.1 of uncultured Mycobacterium sp. Taxonomy (GTDB): domain Bacteria; phylum Actinomycetota; class Actinomycetes; order Mycobacteriales; family Mycobacteriaceae; genus Mycobacterium. Next base: position 19,292 of record CAZCHU010000010.1, read on the forward strand.
CCAGGTGCTGAGCGGCCCGCACGATCCAGTTGTCCACCTTGTCGCGCAGGTCGGAATCGTCGCGAAGGGACTCCCCGATGTGCACCGCGGAATCAGCGATACGGGCGCGCAGGGTCGAGTTCGGGTCGTCGACGGACTCCAGCAGGATGCGCTTGGCGGCGCTCCACGCGGTCTCGGCCGCCTTGGCGACCTCGTCGCGGGCCATGATCTGTTCCTTCACGCTTTCTGCGCGCTGGATCGTGGCCTCGTCGTTCTGTAGGTCGGCGGCGAATTCGAACAAGAACTTGGTGGCCGAACGACGCAGTTCATGGTCGGGATTGCGACGGACCTTATCGGTGAAGTCCATCAACTCGCGGTGGATCCGATCGCCGATGAGGCTGTCCACCCACCGTGGCGACCACGAAGGCGAGTCGCGTTCGATCACCCGCTCGATGACCTCCCCCGCATTCAGTGACCACTCGAAGGCCCGGTCGGCCAGCATCTGGATCAGCGCTTCTTGACGACCCGCCTCCAGGAGCGAGGCCAGCACCCGACCGATCGGCGGACCCCACTGCGGGTCCGCGATGCGTTTGACGATCATCCGGTCTAGCACCTGCTGGACGTCCTCATCGCGGAGCATCTCCACCAGTACCCGCAACACCGTCGACGCCTCCGCGGCGACCCGTTCGGCGTGCACGGGTTCGGACAACCATTTGCCGAGGCGGCCGGCTACCTGCGCGTCGCGCAGTTTGGCCGCCACCACTTCCGGGGACATGAAGTTTTCCCGCACGAAGTCGCCCAGGCCCTCACCGAGCTGATCCTTCTTGCGCTTGATGATCGCCGTGTGCGGGATGGGAATACCGAGTGGGTGCTTGAACAGCGCGGTGACGGCAAACCAGTCGGCCAGCGCTCCGACCATCCCGGCCTCGGCAGCGGCCCGCACGTAGCCGACCCAGGGCGCGGCGCCGTGGGACTGCGCCCACGTGCAGACCAGGAAGACCACGGTGGCGCCGAGCAGGAAGCTCAACGCGACGACTTTCATCCGGCGCAGGCCGCGCCTGCGCTCGGCGTCGGCGGCGGTGTCGGCCCCGGCAAACGCTTCGGCGAAGCCGGCGCCATTCATTCGATGTGCCACGCCTCCATCATCTGCTATTTGCGCAACTCCCGGCCGCGTTGTTGCCGACGACCCCGTGCCGCAGTCCCCGGTCCGGACCCGCCCGCCGTATCATCGGACGCGGACTAGGGAATGGAATACCGCAAACGTGGCACAGCAATCCCCGCCGGGGAGAGTCAAGACCGATGGCCGAAAACGACGCTGGCATAAGCACAAGGTCGAGCGACGGAACGAGCTGGTCGATGGCACTCTTGAGGCAATCCGCCGCAACGGCAGCAACGTCAGCATGGACGAGATCGCGGCCGCGATCGGCGTCTCGAAGACGGTGTTGTACCGGTATTTCGTCGATAAGAACGACCTCACCACCGCGGTGATGATGCGCTTCGCGCAAACCACCTTGATTCCTAATATGGCGGCAGCGTTGTCGTCGGACCTGGACGGCTACGACCTCACTCGCGAGATCATCCGGGTGTACGTCGAGACGGTCGCCAAGGAGCCCGAGCCCTACCGGTTCGTCATGGTGAACAACTCAGCGAGCAAGAGCAAGGCGGTCGCCGACTCCGAGCAGATCATCGCCCGGATGCTGGCGGTGATGTTCCGGCGACGCATGGTCGAAGTCGGGATGGATACCGGCGGCATCGGGCCGTGGGCATACCAGATCGTCGGCGGGGTGCAGCTGGCCACGCACTCGTGGATGTCGAATCCGCACATGAGTTCCGACGACTTGATCGACTACTTGACGATGCTGTCCTGGAGCGCGCTGTGTGGAATCGTCGAGGTGGGGGGCTCCCTGGACAAGTTCCGGCTGGCGCCTCATCCTTCTCCGGTGCTCCCACCCCGGCTGCTTGACTAGGTGCCATGAGCGAACTTGCCGGCTTGCCGTCGTTGTGGTCACACGAACCGGGCGTCGAACTGATGTTCCGCCCCGGCGACAGGGTCAGCGACATCGACGCTGAGTCCACTCCGGGTTTCCGCGGCAAGAAAGCCGACGCACCCACGCTGCAGGAAGAGCGCAATGTGCGCTTCGCCGAACTGCAGGAGATGCTGTACGCCAACAGCCGTTCCGGCGACACCAGGTCGGTGCTGCTGGTGTTGCAGGGCATGGATACCGCGGGCAAAGGCGGAATAGTCAAACATGTCGTTGGCGGTGCTAATCCGCAGGGGATCAAGTACACCAGCTTCGGTAAGCCGACGGCCGAGGAGCTGAGCCACCATTACCTGTGGCGGATTCGCAAGGCGTTGCCCACCGCCGGCCACATCGGCGTCTTCGACCGTTCCCACTACGAGGACGTACTGATCGTGCGCGTTCACAACCTGGTGCCACCGGAGGTGTGGGAGCCCCGCTACGACGAAATCAACTCATTCGAGCGGGAACTGGTCGACGCCGGCACCACGCTGGTGAAGGTGGCGATGTTCGTCTCACTCGACGAGCAGAAGAAACGCTTGGCCAAGCGACTCGAGCGACCCGACAAATATTGGAAGTTCAACCCCGACGACATCGATGAGCGCCTGAAATGGCCGCTATACCAGCAGGCCTACCAGGTGATGTTGGATCGGACATCAACGGACTACGCCCCTTGGCACGTCGTGCCGTGCAACCGGAAGTGGTACAGCCGGCTGGCCGTCACCGAGCTGCTCATCGAAGCCCTGAAGCGCCTCAACATGGCCTGGCCGCCGCCGGATTTCGATGTAGCGGCCGAACAACAGCGGTTGGCTAATGCCTAGCCCTTGACCAGCGTGAACTGACCCACATTGGTGATGCCGCGGCGGAAGAAGTCTGCGCAACCCGTCAAATAGTGCATGTAGCGGTCGTAGACCTCGGTTGACGTCAGCTCGATCGCTGCGGCCTTGTTGGCCTCAAGGTTGGCCGCCCACATGTCCAGCGTGCGGGCGTAGTGCGGCTGCAGCAGATGCGTGCGCTCCAAAGTGAATCCCGAGTCCGCGGCCAGCTTCTCGATATCTTCGACGGCCGGTAGCTGCCCGCCGGGGAAGATCTCGGAACCGATGAACCGCATGAACTTCAGGTCGCTCATGGTGAGCTTGATCCCGTTATCACGGAAGAACTTCTGCGTATGCGCCAAAATCGTGTGCAGGAGCATGCGGCCGTCAGCGGGCAGGATGTTGTACGCACGCTCAAAGAACGCTGGATAACGCTCGGACTTGAAAGCCTCGAATGCACCAATCGACACGATCCGGTCAACGGGCTCGTCGAACTCTTCCCAGCCCTGCAGACGCACCTCCGCCGAGCGATCGGTCGGAATCTCAGCGAGCATCGCTTTGCTGTACTCGAACTGATACCGGCTCAGAGTGATGCCGATGACGTTGACGTCGTACTTCTCGAGGGCGCGGCGCAACGCGCCACCCCAACCGCACCCGACATCGAGCAGCGTCATGCCCGGCTCGAGGTTGAGCTTGCCCAATGCCAGGTCGAACTTCGCGATCTGCGCTTCATCGAGCGTCATATCCTCGCGCTCGAAGTACGAGCAGGTGTAGCCCATGGTCGGCCCGAGGAACAACGCGAAGAAGTCGTTGGACACGTCGTAGATCGACTGCGATTCCTCGTAGTAGGGCGAGAGTTCCGGCGTGGCACTCGACATACACAACCCCTTAGCCAGTGAGCTTTATCCGCCGACCAGGGTCGCGACCCGGTGGCGGCTAGGCCTCTGACATGCCTGCGCCGTCACGGTTGCGAGCTGAACCGGCACGTAATCCTGTTGGTAAGAGAAGGTTAACGAACACTTCGGGCAATTCCAAAGTGACGCTCTGGCCTGGAGCCACGAACGGTATCGGAGCTCAGTACGAGTAGAAGCCCCTGCCGGACTTTTTGCCTAACTGGCCGGCCTCCACCATGCGCTGCAGCAGCGGCGGCGGACCGTAGAGCGGCTCCTTGAACTCTTCGAACATCTTGTCCGCGATCAACTTGAGCGTGTCGAGCCCGATCAGGTCGGACAGCCGCAGCGGCCCCATCGGGTGAGACAGCCCGGCAACGACGGCAGTGTCGATGTCCTCAACCGTGGCCACTCCCGCCTCGGCCATCCTGATCGCCGACAGCAAGTAGGGCACCAACAGCGCGTTGACGACAAACCCGGAACGATCGGTACACCGAACTACCTGCTTGCCGAGCACCTCGGTAGCGAATTTCTCGGTGCGGGCGGCGGCCTCATCGGTGGTGACGAGAGTGCTGACCAACTCAACCAACGGCAGTACCGGGACCGGATTGAAGAAATGCAGGCCCAGCACTCGCCCGGGGTTCTTCGTCGCCGCGGCGATTTTCATGATCGGGATGCTGGACGTGTTCGACGCCAGCACCGCATCCGGGTCGGTGATGACCTCGTCAAGTTCGGCGAACAACTTCGTCTTGACGTCCTCGTCCTCCACGATCGCCTCGATGACCAGCTGACGATCGGCTAGATCGCCCAGGCTGATGGTGAATCCGAGGTTGGCCAGCGCGGCGTCGCGGTCGGCATCGGAAAGCTTGCCCTTGGCGACCGCGCGCTCCAGTGAGGCGGTGATGCGGGCTTGGCCCGCAGAGACCAGCTCCTGTGTCGGCTCATAAACCAGGACATGGGCACCGGACTTGGCGCATACCTCGGCGATGCCTCCGCCCATCTGCCCGGCGCCGACGACACCAACCCGTTCCATACTCTTCACACTCCTTTTCTACCGCTTCTCCCGCGACCAGACGCAAAGGTGCCCGACACGCCGCGGTGTCGGGCACCTCTACGTCTGCACGTCTGCTGGCCAGAGGCGGCTCTAGTGGAACTGCCCCTCTTCGGTCGAGCCTGCCAGCGCCGTGGTCGAGGAGCTCGGGTCCACGGTCGTGGCGATCCGGTCGAAGTAGCCCGCGCCCACCTCGCGCTGGTGCTTGGTGGCGGTGTAGCCCCGCTCCTCGGCTGCGAACTCGCGCTCCTGCAGGTCGACGTAGGCGCTCATCTGGTTGCGGGCGTAGCCGTGGGCCAGATCGAACATCGAGTAGTTCAGGGCATGGAATCCAGCCAGGGTGATGAACTGGAACTTGAAGCCCATTGCGCCGAGCTCGTTCTGGAACTTCGCGATGGTCGCGTCGTCGAGGTGCTGCTTCCAGTTGAACGACGGCGAGCAGTTGTAGGCGAGCAACTGATCCGGGAACTCGCTCTTGACGCCCTCGGCGAACTTCTTGGCCAGCTCCAGATCCGGCGTGCCGGTCTCCATCCAAATCAGGTCAGAGTACGGCGCGTAGGACTTGGCGCGGGCGATGCAGGGCTCAAGACCGTTGCGCACCCGGTAGAAGCCCTCCTTGGTCCGCTCACCAGTGATGAACGGCTGATCGCGCTCGTCGACATCAGAGGTGATGAGCGTGGCCGCCTCCGCGTCGGTGCGGGCGATCACAACGGTCGGTACATCGGCGACGTCCGAGGCCAGGCGGGCCGAGGTCAGCGTGCGAATGTGCTGCTGAGTCGGGATCAGCACCTTACCGCCGAGGTGGCCGCACTTCTTCTCCGAGGCCAGCTGGTCCTCCCAGTGCGAACCGGCGACTCCGGCGGCGATCATCGCCTTCTGCAGTTCGTAGACGTTGAGCGCACCACCGAAGCCCGCCTCACCGTCGGCGACGATCGGGGCGAGCCAGTTCTCGACCGAGCGGTCCCCTTCGACCTTGGCGATCTGGTCGGCGCGCAGCAGAGCGTTGTTGATGCGGCGGACCACCTGGGGCACCGAGTTGGCCGGATACAGGCTCTGGTCGGGGTAGGTGTGGCCGGACAGGTTCGCGTCGCCGGCGACCTGCCAACCCGACAGGTAGATGGCCTTCAGCCCGGCGCGAACCTGCTGGACCGCTTGGTTTCCCGTCAATGCGCCGAGCGCGTTGACATAGTCCATGTCGTGCAGCTGCTCCCAGAGCACCTCGGAGCCGCGGCGAGCCAGCGTGCTCTCCTCAACGACATGGCCCTGCAGGGCGACGACGTCCTTCGGCGTGTAGGTCCGGGTGATGCCCTTCCATCGCGGGTTGTGCTCCCAGTCGTGCTGGATTTGTTCCGGGCTCTTCGGTGTGCCGACGGTGGACATTTGGTTTGCTCCTCTTGTTAACTCTCCAGCATCTTCACTGGCGCTCTAATCAGAGGATGCACCACTGCATAACCGCAGGTCCACTTGTCTCGCTTGTGAATTTTCGCCAACGCCTGTGCCCAACTTGCGAAGATTGCGAAGATTGCGTCGCGCCTATGTGGTGCGGCAACTACACACAAGCAACCGAATTCTGCAGGTCAGTACGCTTGTACTGTTAAACCGAAGGGGCTCAGAGAGCGAACACCGCGGCGACGGCTTTGGTCTCATCGCCGACCGCATATGTGAGCGTTGTAACACTGCGGTCGACGAGGTCTGCACCGAACCGGTCCGTCGATCCGGCCGGATGAACGTGGGTGATGATTTCCAGCTTGTCCCCGAGCGCTACCGGAAGATCATGCTCGATGGCCACCCGCAGCGGTCCGGCCAACAACTCGGGGTGCCCGGACAGGTAGTCCTCAACGACGCTCCAGTAGACCGAATTGTTCATGTGGTCGAAGATGTCGATGTCACTGACCCGCACGGGGTAAGACCGGATGTCGACGGCGTCTTCGCGGCTGCCGGCCTTCAGGTATGCCTTCCACCTCAACCGGTCGACGTCGGTGGTGCGCTGCAGCCCCTCGATGAAGTCGTCGGCGATGCGCGCGGGTCCCTGGGTCTCCCGGTTGATGTTGATCCAGAACGCCTCTGATTCGATGAGGCCACCGTGCCGCGTCCCGTCTATGCGGACCCGCATCTCACACCACCGGTTGGAGGTCCCCGAGCACCAGCGCCGCAACCGCAGGATGTCCTTGAACTCGATGGGTCTGATCACATCGATCATCGTGCGTCGCACGATCCACAACGGGTGGGTCTCCTCGAATCCCATTTCCCGGAGCTGGTCTGCGCCGATGTCCTGGATATGACGGGTCGCGGCGTCGAACTTCAGCCTGCCGCCGCGGTCGACGTCGGCTACCCGCAGCGGCCACTGGGCCTCGAACACGTCGGGATGCGGGTCCGGTACCGGCATCATCGTCTTGCCCAGGCCCGTCGGCAAATCCCTGGCCTGACCGGTGGTATTCACGAATCCCGATACTGCCATACCCCATCCTGGTGCCAATGCTGCGAAGTGCACCTTCGCAACTCTGCTAGTCCCGGCTACCCTGGCAGACGTGGCCAGAACGTTCGTCGGTGCGCGCGTGCGACAGCTCCGAAACGAACGTGGATTCAGCCAGGCCGCGCTGGCGCAGATGCTGGAAATCTCTCCCAGTTACCTCAACCAGATCGAACACGACGTCCGGCCACTGACCGTGGCTGTACTGCTACGGATCACCGAAGTGTTCGGAGTAGACGCGACATTCTTCGCCTCCCACGACGACACCCGCCTCATCGCCGAGCTGCGCGAGGTGATCATGGACCGCGATGTGGATGTGGATATCGATCCGACCGAACTCGCCGACATGGTCGGCGCCCACCCCGCAATGGCCCGCGCCATGGTCAACCTGCACCGTCGCTATCAGCTGGCCAACACACAGCTCGCTGCGGCAACCGAGGATAGATTCAACACCGGCAGTAGCAGCGGCCTCAGCTCTGGATCTGGATCCATCACGATGCCGCACGAAGAGGTTCGCGACTACTTCTACCAACGCCAGAACTACCTGCACGAACTCGACACTGCCGCCGAGGAGCTCACCACCGGCATGCGGATTCAGCGCGGCGACCTAGTCGGCGACCTCACCGACCGGCTACGAATCGTGCACGGCGTCAGAATCATTCGACGAATCGACCTGGGCAAGGGCGTCCTGCACCGTTTCGACCCGGAATCGAAGACATTCGAGATCGGCGCCCACCTGTCCTCGGGGCAGACCGTGTTCAGGATCGCCGCCGAACTGGCCTACCTGGAGTGCGGCGGATTGATCGACAAGCTGGTCGACGACGGCCACTTCACCAGCGTGGAGTCCCAGCGGCTGGCACGACTGGGGCTGGCAAACTACTTCGCCGCAGCCACCGTGCTGCCGTACGGCCAATTCCACGACGTGGCCGAGAAGTTCCGCTACGACGTCGAACGACTCTCGGCGTACTACTCGATCAGCTACGAAACGGTCTGCCACCGGCTGTCGACGCTTCAGCGGCCGTCGATGCGCGGCGTTCCGTTCTCATTCGTCCGGGTCGACCGCGCCGGAAACATGTCGAAGCGACAGTCGGCCACCGGTTTTCACTTCTCCTCCAGTGGCGGAACGTGTCCGCTGTGGAACGTCTACGAGACGTTCGCCAACCCCGGCAAGATCCTGGTTCAGCTCGCCGAGATGCCCGACGGGCGCAACTACATGTGGGTGGCGCGGACCGTGGAGCGACGCGCTTCACGCTATGGTCAGCCCGGCAAGACGTTCGCGATCGGCCTAGGCTGCGAGCTGCGGCACGCCCAACGGCTGGTCTACTCGGAAGGGCTCGACTTGTCAGGTGACACGACCGTTCGGGCCACCCCGATCGGTGCCGGCTGCCGGGTGTGCGAACGCGACAACTGTCCGCAGCGCGCGTTCCCGGCGTTGGGCCGCGCGTTGGACATCGACGAACACCGCTCGACGGTGTCGCCCTATCTGGTGAGGCAATCGTGAGTTCACCCGCACGCATTCCACCCGGAGGCTTCAAGGAACTTGGGCCGATCAACTGGGGTATCGCCAAGCTCGGCGCGCGCGGAATCCGCGCCCCGCGGTTCAGCCTGTTCAACGTGCTCGGCCAGCACCGACTGCTGTTCCCCGTGTGGCTGCCGCTCTCTGGCTACCTGCTCTACGCCGGCAAGTTGTCGCGGCGCGACGCCGAGACCGTCATCCTGCGGGTGGGCCATCTGCGTGAATGCGAATACGAACTGCAGCAACATCGCAGGCTGGCGCGCAGCCGCGGGTTGACCGCGGAGACGCAAGCCAAGATTTTCGAGGGGCCCGACGCCGAGGGGCTCACCGACCGGGAGCGGGTGCTGATCACCGCCACCGACGAGTTCGTCGTCACCCGCGGGGTGTCGCCGCAGACGTGGCAGACCCTCGCCAAGCACCTCACCAGGCCGCAGCTGATCGAATTCTGCATGCTGGCCGCACAGTACGACGGCCTGGCAGCAACAATCACCACCCTCAACGTACCGTTGGACTTTCCGGACTGAACTGCTGATAGAGCCGCTCGATCCGAGGTTGCACGCCTACAGATACGTCACGC
>CAZCHU010000010.1:28707-46112 GCA_964498215.1 uncultured Mycobacterium sp.
GAACTGCTGATAGAGCCGCTCGATCCGAGGTTGCACGCCTACAGATACGTCACGCCGAGAACCACCATCGACAGCAGCACCGGCGACACCGTGAGCATCCACAGGAACACCGCCCAGGTTTCGCCCCTGCGCGTCTGGAGTTTCCATTGCCGCCACCCCAGCATGCCGGCGGCGATACCTGTCACCACCGATACGGCGGCGATCACCAGCACCCACTTGGGACGGTCCGCCGAGGCGATAGCCATAGAGATACCGGCCAGCCACAGGATGTGGCCGACCACCAATCCGCCGATACCGGCGACCCAGATCGCTCTCAACTAGAAGTTGATCATGTGGCCGGCGAGCCCGTGGAAGCACTCCTGCAGCGCTTCCGACATCGTCGGGTGGGTGTGCACGTTGCGGGCCAGCTCGTTGGTGGTCAGATCCCACTTCTGGGCCAGCGTGAGCTCAGGCAGCAGTTCGGAGACGTCGTGACCGATCAGGTGCCCGCCAATCAGTTCGCCGTACTTGGCGTCGGCGATCAACTTGACGAAGCCACTCGGGTCGCCCATGCCGTGCGCCTTGGCGTTCGCGGTGAACGGGAACTTCGCGACTTTAACGTCGTAGCCCTCCTCTCGGGCCTGCTCCTCGGTCAGCCCGAAGCTGGCGACCTGCGGCTGGCAGAAGGTCGCGCGCGGCATCATCCGATAGTCACCGAGGGCGAGCGTCTCGGCGCCGGCAATGGTCTCGGCGGCCACCACGCCCATTGCCTCGGCGACGTGTGCCAGCTGCAGCTTGGCGGTGACATCGCCGATCGCATAGATGTGGCCGACGTTGGTGCGCATGTAGTCGTCGATCCCGATCGCTTTGCGGTCGGTCAGCTTGACGCCGGCCTTCTCCAGCCCGAACCCTTCGACGTTGGGCGCGAAACCGATGGCCTGCAACACCTTGTCGGCCTTGAGCTCGTCGGACTTGCCGTCCTTGCTCACGGCAACCGTGACCGTCGAACCGTCATCGGTGATCGACTCGACCTTGGTGCCGGTGAGGATCTTTACCCCCAACTTCTTGTACTGCTTCTCGATCTCCTTGGATACCTCGGAGTCCTCGTTGGGCAGGGCCCGCGGCAGAAACTCGACGATGGTGACGTCGACGCCGTAGTTCTTCAGTACGTAGGCGAACTCCATGCCGATCGCTCCGGCGCCGGCGATGATGATCGATCCGGGCAGCTCGCGCGACAGGATCTGCTTCTCGTAGGTGACCACGTTGTCCGACAAAGAGGTGCCGGGCACGAGCCGGGTACTCGAGCCGGTCGCGATGATGGCATGAGAGAACTCGACCTTTTCGGTTCCACCGTCGTTCAGGTCGACCTCGAGGCTGTTGGCACCGGTGAACTTGCCGTATCCGTGGATCTCGGTGATCTTGTTCTTCTTCATCAGGAAGTGCACGCCCGTCACGCGGCCATCAGCGACCTTGCGGCTGCGGTCGAACGCGGCACCGTAGTCGAAGCTCGCCTCCCCGCTGATGCCGAACTGCTTGGCCTCCTTGGCGAAGATGTGCGCCAGCTCCGCGTTTCGTAGCAGCGCCTTCGACGGGATGCATCCGACATTGAGGCATACGCCGCCCCAATATTTGGGCTCGACGATGGCCGTGCTCAGCCCGAGTTGAGCGGCGCGAATAGCCGCCACGTAACCGCCGGGGCCAGCTCCAAGAACAACGACGTCATAGTGGGTCACGGTTTCCCACCCTAATGGGCGCGGGCCGAGACGGAGAGGCACTCCGGGAACGTCACCTACTGATCCAGCCGAACACATAGCCGCCGTAGAGAACCGCGGCCGCCGCAGTCGACGCGAACGGCGCCGACATCAGCGCGATCGCCGTTGCCGATATCACCGGCCGACCGTGTACCAAGGCGCTCAGCAGACTGCCGACAATGCAGGAAATCAGGTACACCAGGACGACGAAGACCGGCATGGTCTTATCCAGCGAGTGATACCACCAGTAGTACAGACCGAGTCCCGCCATCGCAGCGACGATCCACACGCCCGCCACGACGCCGATGAACCTCCATCGATTGAGATGTTGGTCCACGCCGGGGACGACGATCGGGTGCGAGGGCAGCGGCTCCGGAACGACGGTGTCGCCGGAGACGCCAGGCTGGTCGATGAGCCCCTGCGCGGTGAACGCGCCGGACAGTCCCTGCCGGTCCCAGTCAGCCACCGGAGACCACCTGAATGGTGGCCAGCGTTGCGAACCAGCCCGGACCCACGGCCAGCAGCGACGCCCCCAGACCGGTGACCCAGCGTCTGCCCGACAGCAGGATTGTCAACAGGCCGATCACCGTCGGCACCCCGATCACCAGGGCGATCACAATATCGGGCCGGACCGCCGCGGTGACCTCGACGGTGGCAGCGACCGCCGCGATGACGCCGGCGGCGATACCGACGATCATCACCCCGGCTAACACCGATGCGCGCGGCAGCGGAATCACGCTCTTGACGATAACCTCGCAACGCCGGCAAACCGGGGCGGCGCGCCCACCGATCAAGAACCTGGCAGCGCGCAGACGTCGGGGACAGCGGCATCGGCAACGACGTGGGTGCCGTCGGACGGCGGCCGTACGCCGCGTTCGTAATCCGCGCCGGTCACCGGGGGCACTGTGGTCAGGATCGCGTTCTCGGCGTCGGTGAACGCACGACCGCGGGACAAAAATCGCATGCCCTCGGGTGCTTCCAGGCTGAATCCGCCACCCCGGCCCGGCACCACGTCGATCACCAACTGGGTGTGCTTCCAGGCGTCGAACTGGGGACCGGAGATCCACACCGGCACTTGGTCTCCCGCATCCCCTACGTCCAATACCGCCAGCAGCACGTCACGGTCCCCGACCAGGAAATCGCCGGCGGGGTAGCACATCGGCGACGAGCCATCGCAGCAGCCGCCGGACTGATGAAACATCAACGTCCCGTGGCGATGCTGGAGCCGACGCAGCAGCTCGACGGCAGCCTCGGTGATCAGAGCCCGCTTGGGAACATCCACGCTAGCCATTGTGGTGCACCACCTGAGCCGACCGCCATGGCAACAGACACAATGACTGACAATGACTGATGTGGCAGACACCCAACAACCCGATCCGTTCCTGTGGCTCGAGGAGATCAGCGGGGACGACGCGCTGGCATGGGTCCGGGAGCACAACGAACCCACGGTCTCGGAACTCGGGGGCGACCGCTTCGAGACGATGCGCGCCGAAGCGCTGGAGGTGCTCGACACCGACGCCCGAATCCCGTACGTGCGGCGGCGAGGTGAGTACCTCTACAACTTCTGGCGTGATGCGGCCAACCCGCGGGGGCTGTGGCGGCGCACCACACTTCAGAGCTACCGCACTGAGCAACCGGACTGGGACGTCATCATCGACGTCGATCGATTGGCCGCCGACGACGATGCCAACTGGGTGTGGGCCGGGGCCGACGTCATAGAACCGGATCACTGCCGGGCGTTGATCAGTCTGTCCCCGGGCGGTTCGGACGCCGCAGTGGTACGCGAGTTCGACATGACGACCCGCGAGTTCGTCGACGGCGGTTTTCAGCTGCCCGAAGCCAAGTCTCAGGTCAGCTGGGAAGACCGGGACACCGTGCTGGTCGGCACCGATTTCGGGGAAGGCTCACTGACCAATTCGGGGTATCCCCGGGTGGTCAAGCGATGGCGGCGAGGCCAGCCACTCGCCGCGGCCGACACCGTGTTCAGCGGTGCACCGACCGATGTCGCGGTCGCGGCTTCGGTCGACCGCACCGTCGGGTTCGAGCGCACGATGGTGACCCGGGCGCTGGATTTCTTCAACCAAGAGATCTACGAGCTGCGAAACGGCGAGCTGATCCGCATCGACACCCCGACCGATGCGAGCGTCTCGGTGCACCGCACCTGGCTGCTGATCGAACTACGCACCGAATGGTGCTACCGCCTCGGCGCCGGCGTCGTGAACTACCCCGCCGGCTCCCTGCTGGTTGCCGACTACGACGAATTCCTGGCAGGTACTGCGGAGCTACGGGTGGTGTTTGAACCCGACGAGCACACCTGTCTGCACCACTACGCGTGGACGCGGGACCGGCTCGTCGTCGTCACCCTGGCCGACGTGGCCAGCCGGGTCGAAGTGCTCACGCCCGGCTCCTGGACCCGCGAGCCGGTGACGGGCCTGCCACCCAACACCGAGACGTCGATCGTCACCACCGACGACCTGGGCGACGAGATCTTCCTTGACTCGGCAGGTTTCGACACACCGTCGCGGCTGCTGTACGGAGTGGCCGACCAAGCGAATTTCACACCCATCAAGAGTGCCCCGTCGTTCTTCGACGCTGCCGATATCGAGGTGCGGCAGCACTTCGCCACCTCTGATGACGGCACGGCGATCCCCTATTTCGTGGTGGGACATCGCCACCGCGAGTCTGCCGGACCGACACTGCTCGGCGGTTACGGCGGGTTCGAGGTCGCCCGTACCCCGGGCTACGACGGGGTGCTGGGCAGACTGTGGTTGTCCCGCGGCGGCACCTACGTGCTGGCCAATATCCGCGGCGGCGGCGAGTACGGACCCACCTGGCACACCCAAGCCATGCGCGAGGGGCGTCACCTGGTGGCCGAGGATTTCGCCGCGGTCGCCAAAGATCTGGTGGCGCGCGGGATCACGACGGTGGAGCAGCTGGGCGCCCAGGGTGGCAGTAACGGCGGCCTGCTGATGGGCATCATGCTCACGCAATACCCCGAATTGTTCGGCGCACTGGTGTGCAGCGTGCCGCTACTGGACATGCGACGTTTCCACCTGCTGCTGGCAGGTGCGTCCTGGATCGCCGAGTACGGAGACCCCGATGATCCTGGGGACTGGGCGTTCATGTCGAAATACTCTCCATACCAGAACATCTCGACGGACCGCCGGTACCCGCCCGTGCTGATCACCACGTCGACCCGTGACGACCGCGTACACCCCGGTCATGCACGGAAAATGACCGCCGCGCTAGAAGCGGCGGGGCAATCGGTTCAGTACTACGAGAACACCGAGGGCGGTCACGCGGGCGCGGCTGACAACGCCCAGACCGCGTTCCGCGCCGCGCTCATCTATGAGTTCCTGCTGCGAACCCTGCCGGAGAATTGACATGCCACATTCAGCCTGCGGTGTCGCAGACGAACGTCGAGAACAAGCCCGCCGGAACGTCGTTTCGACGCCACGGGGGTGGGCTAGATCGATGCTCGCCGTCCTCATCGCGACGGCGCTGCTGCTGACCGGCTGTTCCCGAGAGGTCACCGGGACGGCGGTGAGCGCTTTGGGCTCCGGATCGGGGTCGTCGGCAAGCGGGGAGGGTGCGTGCACGGCGGTCGAGGCCCCGCTAACCGACATCCCCTCCGCCGGCAAGGCCGAGCCACGACTGCGCATCCCGGTTCCCGCGGGGTGGAAGCGCAATACCAAGATGAACAACCGAATCATCCGCTTTGCCATCGTGGCGCCGGATTTGGCGACACGCGGGTTCGCACCCAACGCAGTGGTCACCCTCGAATCGGTGCGCGGCAGCCGGGACCCCGACGACCTGTTCGAGGAGAACCGGTCGAACCTCGTCGACTTGTTGAAAGCGTTCGACCTCACCACCGAGGTGAATACGACCTGCGGATTGCCTTCTGAAACAACCGATTACATAGCGCCGGCGGCAGGCCCGGCACCCGAACGCCCGATCATCATGCACGCTGTCGTCTCCGACACCGGACGCGCCACCTATCTTGCGACGCTGACGGTCCAATCCGCGGATGCCGAGAACCCGACGTACCTGCGCGATGCACAGGAGATCCTCGATGGGTTCCAGGTACTGCCGCCCAAACGGTAGAACTGAATCCATGACACCAGAATTCACAACGGTGCTGTACAAGACCGAGACATCGGTAGCGACCATCACCTTGAACCGTCCCGAGCAACTCAACACCATCGTCCCCCCGATGCCCGACGAGATCGAGGCCGCGATCGGACTCGCCGAACGCGACCCGCAGGTCAAGGTAATAGTGCTGCGCGGGGCCGGCCGAGCGTTCTCCGGTGGGTACAACTTCGGCGGCGGTTTTAAGCAGTGGGACTCGGCGATGAATACCGACGGCCGGTGGGATCCGGGCAAGGATTTCGCGATGGTGAGCGCCGGGGAGGGAGGCCCCACTCAGAAGTTCATGGCCATCTGGCGGGCATCCAAGCCCGTCATCGCCCAGGTCCACGGCTGGTGTGTGGGCGGAGCCAGCGACTATGCGCTGTGCGCCGACTTGGTCATCGCCAGCGACGACGCGGTGATCGGCACCCCGTATGCCCGCATGTGGGGCGCGTATCTGACCGGCATGTGGCTCTACCGGTTGTCCTTGGCCAAAGCGAAGTGGCACTCGCTCACTGGTGAACCGCTTACCGGGAAAGAGGCGGCCGCAATCGAACTCATCAACGAGTCCGTCCCGTTCGACAAGCTCGAGGCCCGCGTCGCCGAGATCGCCGCCCGGCTGTCGACCATCCCGCTGTCGCAGCTGCAGGCCCAGAAACTCATCGTCAACCAGGCCTACGAGAATATGGGGCTGGCGTCGACCCAGACGCTCGGCGGGATCCTCGACGGGTTGATGCGCAACACGCCCGATGCCCTGCGGTTCATCGACACCGCCGCTACCGAGGGCGTGCGGGCCGCGGTCGAGCGGCGCGACGGCCCGTGGGGCGATTACAGCCAAGCGCCACCCGACCGCCGCCCGGACCCCTCGCACGTGATTGAGCCCTGACGCGGATGGCCGGTACCGACGTCGTCGTGGTTGGGGCCGGGCCGACAGGGCTGACGCTGGCCTGCAGCCTGCGATTGCACGGGATGTCGGTCTGCGTCGTCGACCGTGCGGACGGTCCGGCGACGACATCGCGGGCAAACTTCCTGCACGCCCGAGGGTCCGAGGTGCTCGGGCGGATCGGAGCCCTGGGGACCCTGCCCGAGGAGTCATTGCGTGCCATGCGGATCACCAATTACCTCGGCGACCGCCCCCTGATGACCGTGGAATTCGGTGACCCGAAGATGCACACGGCCGCCCCGCCGATGGTCGTCTCACAGGCCAAGGTGGAGGCGACGTTGCGCGCCCGTCTCGCCGAGTTGGGAGTATCCCCGACGTGGGGCAACGGGCTGACCGGCCTTCGCCAGGACGACGACGGTGTGGTGGCCGAACTGCAGGATGGGGCGCGGCTCCGGGCGCGCTGGGTAGTCGGCTGCGACGGCACCTCGAGCACCGTGCGGCGACTGGTCGGTATCGAGTTTCCCGGTGTCCAACTCTCCGAGCGTTTTCTGCTCGCTGATCTGCGTTTGGGCTGGGACCTCGATCGCTCGGGCACCACCGCATGGGTTCACCCCGACGGGCTTATCGGCGTGATGCCGATGCCCGACGAGCAGGGCCGCAACGATCTATGGCGGGTCTTCGCCTACGACCCGGGTCACGACGACCGGCCCAGCCCACCAGAAATCCTGGAACGTATCCGTCAAATCATTCCTGCACGCACCGGACGAACCGTGGAAATCTTGTCAGCCGAATGGCTTTCGATGTTCACCGTGCACCGCCGACTCGCCGCCACCTACCGGCGCGGGCGGGTACTGATCGCCGGCGACGCCGCGCATGCGCACGCACCGTTCGGCGGGCAGGGCATGCTGACCGGCATAGGGGACGCCGAAAACCTGGCCTTCAAGCTGGCCCTCGTCGAAAAGGGATTGGCCGGCGATCCGTTGCTCGACACCTACGAAGCCGAGCGCCGACCATTGGCGACCGGGGTGCTGCGGGGCACGAGCGCGGCGACCCGGATCAACGTCGCGCGCAACCCCATCGGCCGATTCCTGCGGGATCATGTCGCACCGCGCATCTTCAGCCCCGCCGTCGTGCAACGACGAATCACCTACACCGCGTCTCAGCTGTGGGTGAGCTATCGCAAAGGCCCGCTCGGAGGCGGAGGCCCGAAGCCGCGGCCCGGTGACCGGATCCCCGACCGAGCCTGCCGGCGCGAGGACGGCACAGACACCCAACTTCATCGCGAGCTCGGCGGACGCTGGGCGCTGCTGCTACCGACCACGTCGTCCAATGCCGATACCGTCGAAGTGGCCCGCAGCAACCTCGGCGATCTGGTCGAGATCCTGCGGTACGACGGTGCCGAGGCAATGCTGATCCGCCCGGATGCGCACCTGGGGTGGCGTGGCGAACCCGACAACGCCTCCAGCCTGCACGATTGGCTGACCGGCGGGTTGCAGCGCGGAACAGATCAGAAGGCGAGCGGAGACAGATGACGAATACCGACGCTGAGGTGATCGATGTCCGGGCACTGACTTTCACCTACCCCAAAACGGAGCAACCCGCGGTGTGCGGCATGGATTTCGCCGTAGGTCGAGGCGAGATCTTCGGCTTCCTCGGCCCCAGCGGGGCCGGCAAGTCCACCACCCAGAAGCTGCTCATCGGGCTGCTCCGTGGCCACGGTGGGCAGGCCCTGGTCTGGGGACGGGATCCGGTCGACTGGGGGCCGGAGTACTACCGGCGCATCGGAGTGTCCTTCGAGCTACCCAACCACTACCTGAAATTGACCGGCGTCGAGAACCTGCGGTTTTTTGCCTCGCTGTACGGCGGGGACACGCTGGATCCCCGGAACCTACTCGAAGCCGTCGGGCTCGGGGACGCGGCTGACGTCCGCGTGGGCCGGTATTCAAAGGGAATGCAGATGCGGCTGACGTTCGCTCGGTCGCTGCTCAACGAACCCGAATTGCTGTTCCTGGACGAGCCGACCTCGGGAATGGACCCGGTCAACGCCCGCACGGTCAAGGACATGATTCTGGATCTGAAGGCACGCGGGCGCACGGTCTTCCTGACGACTCATGACATGGCCACCGCCGACGAACTCTGCGACCGCGTCGCGTTTGTCGTCGATGGCCGCATCGTGGCACTGGACAAACCCGCCGAGCTCAAGATCGCCAGAAGCCAGCGGCGGGTCCAAGTGGAGTACCGCAGCGCGCAGGCCTCACTGGCGACCGCGGAGTTCGGGCTCGACGGGCTGGCCGACGACCCCGACTTCCACGACATACTGCGCAACCACCACGTGGAGACGATCCACACCAGGGAGGCCAGCCTCAACGACGTGTTCGTCGATGTCACCGGCAGGCACCTGGCATGAGCCGGTGGATCAGTGCGCTACGGCTGGAAACCACCATCCAGGTGCGCCAGCGGTTCCTGCATGCCGGTCTGATCTCCGGGCTGCTGTGGCTCGCGGTGCTCTTGCCGATGTCTCAACATCTGCGCACCATCGTGGAGCCCTATGTGCTGATGGGCGACATCACGATCATCGGCTTCTTCTTCATCGGCGGCTCGGTGTTTTTCGAGAAGCAGGAGCGGACCCTGGGCGCGGTGATCTGCAGTCCGCTGCGGTTCTGGGAATACCTGTCGGCGAAAATTGCTGTGCTCATGGCGCTTTCGCTATTCGTCGCGGTGTTTGTGGCACTCGTGACCCATGGCGTCGGCATCTACCTACTGTTGGTGATAGTCGGCGTCATGTTGGGCACACTGGTGATGTTGCTCGTGGGATTCGCCTCGTCACTGCCGTTCTCGTCGGTCAGTGACTGGTTCCTTTCCACGACGGTGCCGATGGCTGTGCTGGGCCTGCCGGTGCTCTATCTGCTGGGCGTGTGGACTAGCCCCGTCTTGTATCTCATTCCGACGCAGGGGCCGCTGCTATTGCTCGGGGCAGCATTCGGCCAGGTGAGCCTGACCGGCTGGCAGATCGCTTATGCGTTGACCTATCCGCTGGTCTGCGCCGTCGCGCTGTACTGGGTGGCCGAGGTGTTGTTCGAGCGTCACGTGATCGAGCGGTCGGGGGTGCTGTGATGTCCGCAACGCCTCCGGGTCCGCTGCGCAACCCGCGCGCCTGGGCCGCATTCGGGCGCAACGATATTCGTGGCACCTACCGTGATCCGCTGTTGGTCATGCTGGTGCTGGCTCCGGTGATCTGGACGGTCGGGACGATCGTCGTCGTGCCGCTGCTGACCACGACGTTGGCGCGTCGCTACGATTTCAACCTGGTGCCCTACTACCCATTGGTTCTGACCGGGCTGCTGCTGTTGACCAGCATCGTCATCGTCGGCGGTTTGGGCGCCTTCCTGGTCCTTGACGAGATCGATGCCGGTACCTTGACCGCGCTGCGGGTCACCCCGGTGTCGCTGGCCAGTTTCTTCGCCTACCGCGCGACGACGGTGGTGGTGGTCACCACGGTCTACGTGGTGGCCACCATATCGCTGAGCGGGATCGTGCGACCCGGACTGGTACCCGTGCTCGTCCCCATCGGCTTCGTTACCGGCCTGTCGTCGGTGGTCACGCTGCTGCTCATCGTTGCGGTGGCCAGCAATAAGATTCAGGGCATCGCGATGCTGCGGTTGCTCGGCCTCGTCATCGCCGGAATACCCTGCCTGGCCTGGTTCGTCGACTCGCCGTGGAACCTCGCGTTCGGCGTGTTGCCGCCCTACTGGCCCGCCAAGGCATTCTGGGTTGCCAGCGAGCACGGAACCTGGTGGCCCTACCTGTTCGTCGGTGTCGTCGTCAGCGCCTTGATGGCCTGGCCGCTGCTGCGGCGGTTCATGGCCAAGAACACCTGAGCCGGCCTTTCACCCGGTCCGGCGCAGTCCGCCGAGCGCTGCGGCGACAACCCCGAGCACTACCAGCCCGCCACCGAAGAGCAGCGTGAGGTTCAGCCACCCGTGCAGGCTGTCCTCGGCGTGGGACACCATGACCTCTGCGACGGTGCGGAGGTCGCCGGTAGTGCGGTCCAGGGAGCTATTGACGTAACGGCGTCCAACCTCGATCCCGGCCCACCCAGCCGCGCCCACGAGCAGCGCCGAAACACCAACCGCGGTTAGCGCTTTTCCGCGGGAACGGGACGCGGCCAGCGTCAGCAGAGCAAGAACAGCGGTCACGACGGCCGTTGCGCCGCTGAACCACGGCCCCCACGTCGCCACCCACCGCAGTTTGCCGGGTTGCAGGGCGGGCGTGCCCACGGTGATGGGCACCGTCAACGTCCGAGGGACTTGAAGATCGAGTTCACCCAGGGTGGCGACGAAGGACGGGTCCGACACCATGGGCGCAACGTCGATGAGCCACTGGTCAGTGGAGTTGCCGCTGGGAATGGCGCCGCTGAACATCCACCGATGGGCGATCCGGTTCGCCTGTGCGAATTGGCCCGGGAATCCGCTGTTGCGGGTGTAGTCGACCGCAACAGCCCTGACCAACTCCGGGTTCAGTTGATATCCCTGTTCGGCTCCCAGCGCGATGACCTCGGTGGTGAGCTCGCCTGCCATCGCATTCTGAAGCCGCTGATCCCGTGCCGCGGACGTCGCCAGCGCGGCGTATCCGTCCTCGTCGACGACGTTCAGTTGCACCCACATCGCGGGTACCGCGACGGCCAGCGCGACGGTCGTGAGAAGCCACAGCATCAGCGCGGTCAGAAACCGCAACGGTCCTCCTCAGTCGGCCAGTGCGCGCCCCACGATGAGAGGGTCGGGCCGGCCGACCACGTCGTGGTCCTTGTTGTCGTAGTCGAACCTACTCAGGACATGGCGCATGGCATTGATCCGGGCACGCTTCTTGTCGTTGCTCTTGACCACGGTCCACGGCGCGGTCTCGGTGTCCGTCCAGGCGAACATGTCCTCCTTGGCCGCCGTGTAGTCCTTCCACTTGTCCAGGGAAGCCAAGTCGGTGGGCGAGAGTTTCCATTGTCGGACCGGATCGACCTGACGAATGATGAACCGGGTGCGCTGTTCGGCCGATGACACCGAGAACCACAGCTTGGTCAGGAAGATGCCGTCGTTGACCAGCATCTGCTCGAACAGCGGTACCTGCCGGATGAACTCGGCATGCTGCTTGGAGGTGCAGAACCCCATCACCCGCTCTACTCCGGCGCGGTTGTACCAGGAGCGGTCGAACAGCACGATCTCACCGGCGTGCGGGAGATGCTCCACGTAGCGCTGGAAGTACCACTGCGTCCGTTCGTTCTCGGTCGGCTTCTCCAGCGCGACAATACGCGCACCGCGGGGGTTGAGGTGCTCGGTGAACCGCTTGATAGTGCCGCCCTTTCCGGCGGCGTCGCGGCCCTCGAACACGATGACGTGCCGGTGCCCGTTGGCTTTGGACCAGTTCTGCAGCTTGAGCAGCTCGATCTGCAACAGCCGCTTTTGTTCCTCGTATTCCGGCCGTGTCATGCGTTCGTCATAGGGATAGTTTTCGCGCCAGGTATCGACGATCTCGCCACTTGGCTCGAGCAGCAGAATCGGATCGTCATCATCGTCGTCGACCACGCGGTAGGCGGAGGTATCCAGAGTCACCCGGAGAAGCTATCGATCCATCCGGACCCGAAGGTGACATCCCGGTGAACGGCGGGTGGACTACTTCGCCGAGCGACGAGGGCCGATCAGGGCGAGCTTGGTCATCAGCGTGTTCATCCGCTTGAGCGCCCTGAGGGAGTTGTTGTAGTAGTTGCCGCCCGCGCCGACGCTGCTGCGCGGCGCCACCACCGCCTCCTGCTTACAGAACTTGCGCAGGCCTTCTGCGCCACCGAAGCGCAGACCCATGCCGGAGTTCTTCCATCCGCCCATGGGCGCCGTCGCACACATCAGGTTAGAGATCACGTCGTTGATGTTCACTGCACCGCAATCCAACTGAACAGCAATAGATTTCGCGTATTCTACGTCGCGGGAGAAGACTGCCGCCGAAAGGCCGTACGCGCTATCGTTGGCCAACCGGACGGCTTCATCAACGCTGGCGACCTTCATGATCGGCAGCGTGGGGCCGAATGTCTCCTCGGTCATGCACGCCATCGAATGATCCACGTCGACCAGCACCGTGGGCGGGTAGAAGTTGCCCGAACCTGCCGGGCGCTCGCCACCGGTCAACGCCGTTGCGCCGGCGGCGAGGGCCTCGCGGACGTGCCGGTCGGTCACCGCTACCTGATTCTCGTCGATCATGGCGCCGAAGTCGTAACCCTCGCCAGCGCCGTTCTTGAGCTTTTCCACGTCGCGCACCACAGCGGAGACGAACTGGTCGTACACCGATTCCAGCACATACACCCGTTCGACAGACACACAGGTCTGTCCGGCATTGAACATCGCACCCCACACCGCGGCGTGGGCGGCCAGATCAATGTCGGCGTCTTCGAGAACGATCATCGGGTCTTTACCGCCGAGTTCGAGGCTTACCGGTGTCAGGCGGCGCGCGGCGCGTTCCATCACCTTGGCCCCGGTGGCACTCGATCCGGTGAACTGGATGAAGTCGGAGTTGTCGATGACGGCCTCGGCCACCTCGCGCGCGCCCTGCGCCAGCGCAAGTACCTCGGGTGCGCCCGAATCGAGCCAACCGCGAAGCAGCAGTTCTGCGGTCAGCGGTGTCCGCTCGGAAGGCTTCAACAGCACCGCCGAGCCCGCGGCGAGAGCGGCGATCGCATCCATCAGTGCGTTGGCGACCGGGTAGTTCCACGGCGCGATGATTCCGGTAACCGGGCGGGGCCGGTAGTGCACGGTGATCTTCTTGATCGCCAGGAACGGCAGCGACGCCGGGCGGGACTCCGGCGCCAGCGCTTTCTCCATCGTCTTGATGTAGTAGGAGGCGATCATGATGATCAGCGGCACTTCCTGGGCGGCGTCCAGCGCGGACTTGCCGGTTTCGTCGATCAGCAGTTTCTCGATCTCGTCGCGGTGCTCGCCCAGCCAGACGGCGTAGCGGGCCAGCACCTTCGCCCGTCCTTTCGGGCCGCGGGCCTCCCATTCCTTCTGCGCGGTGCGCAGGCTCGCCGCGACGTGGGGTACATCGGCGGGATCGGTCCAGCACACCTCGCCGGCAACGGACCCCGTCGCCGGGTTTTTGATAGTGCCGGTACCGGTGAACGGGCTGGGCAGCTGCACTTCGGGGGTCGCGGTCATAGTTTCATGCTAACCACTTCGGCGGCCCAGACCACAGCGGGGTTGACACGTGTCAAGTCTGCCGGCTTGCGATACCTCTGAGGTAAGCCGCCTGACCAAGGTGCTGCGCAGCGTCGTCGATGATGCTGATCAACCGAGCGCTGGCAGTCACAGCTGGCTCCCACCGCTCGTCTACCACCCTGGCGAGCTCGTCGGGCGATATCGAAGCCACGTACTCCAGCGACACCCTGTGCACTGCGTGGTAATAGCCGACGAGCAACTGCGCCGGAGCACGCACCCTGGCCACGTCGTCTGGAGTGTGACCGTAACCATCGGCGTCGGGCGGCAGGTCGAGGGCGAACCGGTCCACCCAGCCATCACGGAACCACACCTGCTCGACGCCGGCGATGTCGCACAACTGCACATCCTGAATGCGGGCACTGTGCCAGATCAACCACGCGATCGTGTTCGCCTCGGGAGTCGGGCGGTAGTACGCGAGCACGTCGGTCAAGCCCTCCGTCAGATCGTCCACGTGCTCGATCAACCGGGTGAAGGCGTCGCGCAGCAGCTCACGAGCCGCGGCCGAGTCAGACACAAAATTCACCGTACCTTTGAGGGGGCGGCCAACAGGCTCGACCGTGGGCCTAATGTCGGCTGATGCGCCGGAATCGAGCCATTACCCACACGCTCGCTACACCGGGCAGCCTGCCGCGCGCAGCTTCTCACGCACCCGCTCGATGACCACGTCCGGGTGACGGGCCAACATTTGTGCACTGACCCGGACCACCGCCCAGCCCGCTGCCTCCAACCTGGCCAGTCGTTCGATATCCCATGACCGCTGAGCGGGGTCGTCCCAGTGCTGAATTCCGTCGTACTCGACGGCAACCTTCCAGCGGCGCCATCCCATGTCCACCCGAATGCGCAGATGCCGAAACTCGATTTGCGTCTGCGGCTTTGGCAAGCCTGCGTCAACGAGCACCATCCGCAGGCGCGACTCCTGCGGGGATTCGGCGCCCCCGTCGACCATTTCGAGGGCCTTGCGCAGCAAGTTGACTCCGCGGGCGCCTGGGCGCGTATCCGCCAATGCAAAGACCTCCTCGGATCGCAGGCCGGTCGCATGCATCAAGGCATCCAGGATCGGCACCGCAACCGAGACATGCCGCGTCCGTCCGATGTCAAATGCCGTTCGCGCCGGTGTGGTTACCGACATCCGCGCCACGACACATACATCACCAGGGTTGAGGCGCCACGAATGCGCGACGATGCCGACCGGAGCGTGCCGATCGCGACGCACGATCTCGGCGGGGTCCTTAGCGCTGAGCCAGCGGGTACCGAACACCGCCGCAGCCGACAGCCCTGCCAGCGGGCTACCGGTGGCCAGCCATGCTGCGCTGGCGCGCGTTCGCGCACTCAGGGTCGCATGTCTGCCGATGTACACGTCGCGATAAACAGCGCGGTACCGGCGACGAAGGTCATTGCGGGTGAGCTGAGCGCGGCGAATGGCATCGCTGCCTCTGAACGGAACGTCATCCATACCGGCATGCTCAGCTGCGCGGCGGACGTTCTCCGTCGTTTAGCGCCATCGACCGTGGGGCTTGTGGATCGATTTCCCACTGGGGAGATACTCAACGCCCACGCTCGAAGACAACGAAAAAGCCCGGCTCGTAAACGAGCCGGGCTTTTCCGTATTCGGTAGTGCAACTTCTAGAAATCCATACCGCCCATGCCGCCGGTCGGATCGCCGCCACCCATAGGTGGTGCGGCCTTCTCCGGCTTGTCGGCTACGACGGCCTCGGTGGTGAGGAACAGCGCCGCGATGGACGCCGCGTTCTGCAACGCCGAGCGGGTGACCTTCACCGGGTCGGCGACGCCGGCCTTGAGCAGGTCCTCGTACTCACCGGTCGCGGCGTTCAGGCCGTGGCCCAGGGGAAGGTTCGACACCTTCTCCGCGACGACACCCGGCTCCAGGCCACCATTGAAGGCGATCTGCTTGAGCGGGGCCGACAGAGCGACCCGGACGATGTTGGCGCCAGTAGCCTCGTCGCCCGTCAGCTTCAGCTCATCCAGCGACGGAGCCGACTGGAGCAGGGTCACGCCACCACCGGCGACGATGCCCTCCTCGACGGCGGCTTTCGCGTTGCGGACAGCGTCCTCGATGCGATGCTTGCGCTCCTTGAGCTCCACTTCGGTGGCAGCCCCGGCCTTGATCACCGCAACACCGCCGGCCAGCTTGGCCAGACGCTCCTGCAGCTTCTCGCGGTCGTAATCGGAGTCGCTGTTCTCGATCTCGGCGCGGATCTGAGACACCCGGCCGGCGATGGCGTCGGAGTCACCCGAGCCCTCGACGATGGTGGTCTCATCCTTGGTCACGACGACCTTGCGAGCCTTACCCAGCAACGAGATGTCCGCGGTCTCCAGCGACAAACCGACCTCTTCGCTGACGACCTGGCCGCCAGTGAGGATCGCGATGTCCTGCAGCATGGCCTTGCGGCGGTCACCGAAGCCCGGCGCCTTGACGGCGACAGACTTGAAGGTGCCCCGAATCTTGTTGACCACCAGGGTCGACAGGGCTTCGCCCTCGACGTCCTCGGCGATGATCAACAGTGGCTTGCCGGCCTGGATGACCTTCTCCAGCAGCGGAAGCAGATCCTTGACCGTCGACACCTTGGAGCTGACCAGCAGGATGTAGGGATCCTCCAGGACGGCTTCCTGGCGGTCGGCGTCGGTCACGAAGTAACCCGAGATGTACCCCTTGTCGAAGCGCATACCCTCGGTCAGCTCGAGCTGCAGACCAAAGGTGTTGGACTCCTCGACGGTGATGACACCCTCGTTGCCGACCTTGTCCATCGCCTCGGCGATCAGCTCACCGATCTGTATGTCACCGGCCGAGATCGCGGCGGTAGCAGCGATCTGCTCCTTGGTCTCGACCTCCTTGGCCGACTTCAGGAGACCCTCCGTGACCTTCTCCACGGCCTTCTCGATGCCACGCTTCAGGCCGAGCGGGTTGGCCCCGGCGGCGACGTTGCGCAGACCCTCGCGCACCAGTGCTTGAGCAAGCACGGTAGCGGTGGTGGTGCCGTCACCGGCGACGTCGTCGGTCTTCTTGGCGACTTCCTTGACCAGCTCAGCGCCGATCTTCTCGTAGGGATCCTCCAGCTCGATCTCCTTGGCGATGGACACGCCATCGTTGGTGATCGTGGGGGCGCCCCACTTCTTCTCGAGGACGACGTTGCGACCCTTAGGTCCCAACGTCACCTTTACCGCGTCGGCGAGGCTGTTGAGGCCCCGCTCGAGGCCGCGACGGGCCTCTTCGTCATACGCAATTGTCTTGGCCATTGCGAAGTGTTTCCTCCGGATTGGGGATGCACGTCTTGCTGGTCGGGCGCAGTGCCCGCGACGGACGGCCTGGGTGTGCCCCGCAGGTGCGGCCCCGAGCCTCACCGTCCCGACCTAGCACTCGCCGGTCGCGAGTGCCAACGTCATTCTTAGCACTCG
>CAZCHU010000011.1:0-34825 GCA_964498215.1 uncultured Mycobacterium sp.
GCGCTGCCGACCACGCCGTGGCACCACACCCGCCACTGGGTTGATGTCCGGCCACCGAAACGCGGTGCGAGCGGACATGTTGGCGCACTGCCGGCAGGCAGCGCAGTGCCAACGGCGTGGTTTTGCGAGCTAACCTGGCCCGTTAGGGATCTGCCGTCGCCGGCCACAGTCCGGTCAAGCCATTCATCGGCCGACTGGCTGGTCATCGCCGACACCACCGTCGCAGCCGAGATGGCCCGGGTACTCGGGGGCGATGGCCCGACAGTGACCACTCTGTCGTCCGCCGACGACGAGGCTGCCCTCGCGCAGGCCCTCGGCACGGCCACCCACGTGCTCTACGCGCCGCCGGTCAGCGACGGCCCAGATCGTGGCTACGGCGTCTTCGAAGCGGGCCGGGCCATCGCGTCAGCGGCCGTCAAGAGTGCGCATTCGCCCAAGCTGTTTCTGCTGACCCGCAATGCCCAACCCGTCGCCGAGGGTGACCGGGCCAACCCGGCGCACGCCGTGCTGTGGGGCCTGGGCCGCACGCTGGCGCTGGAACATCCCGAGATCTGGGGCGCGGTGCTCGACGTCGACGCATCGGTACCCGCGGTGGTCGCGGCCCGCTGGGTGCTGACCGAAGCCGAGGGGGCCGACGGCGAGGACCAGATCGTGTACCGCGCAGGTACCCGCAGGGTCGCACGGCTGATCCATTCACTACCACCGGCCACCGAGCCCGAGGCGGACACGCTCGATCCAGACAGCGCTCATCTGGTTATCGGCGCAACCGGCAACCTCGGCCCGCAGATCATCGAGCAACTCGCCGCCATGGGCGCGCGCACCGTCGTTGCAGTGTCCCGCAACCCGGGTACGCGGCTCGACGAGGTCACCGCCCGGCTTGCAGCCACCGGCACGGCGGTTGTCACCGTAGCGGCCGACGCCTCCGACGAGGTCTCGCTGAGCGCGGTGTTCGACCGCTTCGGCGTCGACCTTCCGCCACTGGCCGGAATCTACCTCGCGGCGATGGGCGGAGGGCCGGTGACGCTGGCTGAGATGACCCATGACGACGTCGTCGCGATGTTCCGCCCGAAGATCGACGCCGTGGCGCTGCTGGACAAGCTGTCCCTCGGGCACCCGGTGCAGCAGTTCGTGCTGTTCTCGTCGATCTCCGGAGTGCTCGGCTCTCGATGGCTGGCTCACTACGCGGCGACCACCACCTACCTGGATACCTTCGCGCTCGGCCGCCGGGCCGCTGGCTTGCCCGCCTGCGCGATCGACTGGGGGCTGTGGAAGTCGCTGGCCGATGCGCAGACCGGATTCGAACGCCAGGCAACGCTGGAGTCTGGTCTGGAACCGATGGATGACGGCGTTGCGATCACCGCGTTGCGGTCATTCGTCGGGCCCCAGGCTCCGGCTCGGGCCACCGTGGTCGCCGCTGACTGGCCTCGACTGGCCACCGCGTACCGTAGCCGCGCGCAGCTGCACATTCTGGATGACCTGTTGACCGGCGAGTTCGGCGATGACCCGGTTGCGCTTTCGGCGAACACGAAGTTTCGGAACGAGCTGCGGGAATGCGCTGCTGAGGAACGCGTTGAACTACTGGCCGACCACGTAGCCGCTCATGTCGCCGCCGCGATGGGCCTGGCCTCGGCACACACGCTGGACCCGACCGTCGGGTTCTTCCAGTTCGGGATGGATTCGCTGATGAGCGTCACACTGCAGCGTTCACTAAGCGAGAGCCTCGGTGAGGTGCTGCCCGCATCGGTCGTTTTCGATTACCCGACCCTGGACGCCCTCACCGATTATCTGGCCTCGGTCCTTCCTGAGATAATCGGGACCGCCGGTGGCGAGCACGGGGTCGGGGACCCGTCCAGCTCAGGTGGTACAGGTGGGGGAGGCCTCTCGGGTGACACTGAGAACGGCTACGAAGACCTGGCCGAGGACGAACTGCTGGCGCGACTGTCGGAAAGATTGAGTTAGAGCGAGATGACCCACCCATCGCCAGCATCGCCGGACCGCCGGGCGATCATCACCGAGGCCTTGCGCAAGATCGACGATCTGACCGCGAAACTGGAGATCGCGGAGAAGGCCGAGACCGAACCCATCGCCGTGGTGGGTATCGGCTGCCGGCTGCCGGGTGGGGTCGACGACGTCGACGGGTTCTGGCAGCTGCTCACCGACGGTGCCAGCGGGGTCATCCGCGTGCCCGCCGACAGGTGGGATGCCGACGAGTTCTATTCCCCCGACCACAGCGTGCCCGGCACCATCTGCAATCGGGAGGGCGGCTTTCTGACGTCCTGGCAGCCCGACGAATTCGACGCGGAGTTCTTCACCATCGCCCCCCGCGAGGCCGCTGCGATGGACCCCCAGCAGCGGTTGCTGCTCGAGGTCGCCTGGGAGGCCTTGGAGCATGCGGAGATCAACCCGCGGAGTCTGCGCGGTTCAGCGACCGGTGTGTTCGTCGGCCTGACCGCCAACGACTACTACCACTCGGTGGTGGGCAGGCTGCGTCCGGAGGACATCGACCCGTACATCCCGTTCGGCAACGCCCCCAACTTCGCTGCAGGCCGCCTTTCCTACTTCCTCGGTGTTCGGGGTCCGGCGGTGGTCAGCGACACAGCGTGCTCATCGTCGCTGGTGTCGATCCACCTCGCCTGCCAGAGCCTGCGCCGGCGGGAGAGTGATCACGCGCTGGCCGCAGGCGTCAACCTCATCCTGAGTCCCGATAACAACATCGCCTGCTCGCGCTGGGGAATGCTATCCCCTGACGGGGTCTGCAAGAGCTTTGACGCCGATGCCAACGGATACATTCGCAGCGAAGGTTGCGGTGTGGTGGTGCTCAAGCGTCTGACCGATGCCATTCGCGACGGTGACCGGGTGTT
Source organism: uncultured Mycobacterium sp. (assembly GCA_964498215.1). Classification (GTDB taxonomy): domain Bacteria; phylum Actinomycetota; class Actinomycetes; order Mycobacteriales; family Mycobacteriaceae; genus Mycobacterium. The sequence continues at coordinate 2,862 of CAZCHU010000011.1, forward strand.
GGCGGTGGTCCGCGGTTCTGCGGTCAACCAGGATGGCGCCAGTAGCGGTCAGACCGTGCCCAACGGCCCGGCTCAGCAGGAGCTCATGCGCAAAGCGCTGGCGACGTCGCGGCTGGCACCGTCAGATATCGACTACATCGAAGCGCACGGTACCGGCACTTCGCTGGGCGACCCCATCGAATTGGATGCCCTGAGCGCAGTCTATGGAGACCGCAAGGACTCAGCGCCGCTAGTCCTGGGATCGGTGAAGACCAACCTTGGTCACCTCGAGTCGGCAGCCGGTGTCGCCGGATTCATCAAGACCGTGTTGAGCGTGCACCACGGATTCATTCCCAAACTGCTGCACTTCAAGAAGCTGACACCGAAAGCGGGTGAGGCCGCATCCCGGTTCCACATCGCAGCCCAGCCGCTGGACTGGCCGACGGTCAGCCGCCCGCGCCGCGCGGCGGTGTCGTCATTCGGCGTCAGCGGAACCAACGCGCACATCGTCATCGAGCAGGCTCCTGAGTCGGCGAGCCCAGACGAATCGGCGACCCAACCTGATCCACCGGTGGTCACCCTGGTGGTCACCGGGAAAACCGAGCCCCGCATTGCCTCCCTTGCCGGCCGACTGGCCGACTGGCTCCAGACCCCCGAAGGGGCGGCGGTAAGCCTCGCCGACGTCGCGGACACACTGAACCACCGCCGGGCCCAGCACGCCAGGTTCGCCACCGTCGCCGCGTGCGACCGCAAGCAGGCTATCGCCGGGTTGCGTGCACTGGCCGGAGGATATCCGGCGCCCGGCGTGGTAGCCGCGCCCGAGGGGAGCTACGGATCTGGCACAGGTCCTGGCGTTGTTTTCCTCTACTCCGGCCAGGGCTCGCAGTGGGCTGGGATGGGTAGGCGCCTACTGGTAGATGAGCCGGCCTTCGCTGCGGCCGTAGACGAGTTGGAGCCAGACTTCGTCGCCCAGGTGGGCTTCTCCCTGCGTGACGTGCTGGAGGCCGGTGAGGACGTCGTCGGGATCGATCGCATTCAACCGGTACTGGTCGGGGTGCAGCTCGCCTTGACGGCGCTCTGGCGTTCCCAGGGAGTGAAGCCCGACGCTGTCATCGGTCACTCGATGGGCGAGGTGACCGCTGCGGTGGTGGGCGGCGCGTTAAGCCCGGCCGACGGCCTCAAGGTGATCGCCACGCGCTCGCGTCTGATGAAGCGGCTCTCCGGGCAAGGGGCCATGGCCCTGCTTGAACTCGACGCCGCCGCGGCCGAGGAGCTGATCGCGGGCTACCCGGGCCTTACCGTCGCGGTGTATGCGTCGCCGCATCAGACCGTGATCGCCGGACCTCCCGACCAGGTCGACGCCGCTATCGCCGTGGTAGATGCAGCCGATCGGCTGGCCCGCCGGGTCGACGTCGACGTCGCTTCACATCACCCGATCATTGATCCGATCTTGAGCGACCTCCGCGTCGAATTGGCCGATCTGAAGCCGACCACCCCGAGCGTGCCCGTCATTGTCACCACCGACGAGCGCCCCACTGATGGTTCCTGCGTCTTCGATGCCGAACATTGGGTAGCCAACGTGCGCAACCCGGTGCGCTTCGCCAGGGCAGTGGCCACCGCCGGCGCCCGGCACGCGCTTTTCGTGGAGGTGAGCCCGCATCCCCTGCTCAGTCACGCGATCAAGGACACGCTGACCGGTCAGCAGCACCGTAGCATCGCCACACTGCAGCGCGACGCCAACGATACGTTGACTTTCCGCACCAACCTGAATGCCACCCACACGCTACGTCCGCCGAAGACGCCGCGCCGAACAGGCGCGCGGGTGCACATCCCGACCACGCCCTGGCATCACGGGCATCACTGGATCCAGCTGGCTTCTAAGCCGGGGCTTATGCCGCACAACGGTTCTGGGGTGAGCGAGGCCCAGCACGACGGGTCTTTCCACGAGTGGTTCCACCGCTTGAGTTGGCCGGTCGGGGAGCTGGGCAGTGCCGAAGCCGACGGCGCGTGGCTGGTCCTGGCCGATGAATCCGGTGCTGACCTCGCGCAGCTGCTGGGGCCGAACTCACGCGCGCTGCCGGTCTCTGCTCTCACCGACGATCGGAGCGGCGCCGGACCCGATTCACGCGCCCTCCAACTCGATGGCGTCGACTATGTCGTCTACGCCCCGCCGACGCCGGCAGGGCCCCTCGACCCCGCCGCCAGCTACCGCGCGTTCGATGAGCTACGCCGCCTGGCGGCGACGATGGCGGCAGCATCCGGCACGGCCGAGCGGTGTGGCAAGCCTTGCCCCAAGTTGTTCATCGTCACCCGCAATGCCCAGCCGGTCGCCGATGGCGACCGGGCCAACCCCGCACATGCTGTGCTGTGGGGGCAGGGCCGCACCCTGGCCCTGGAGAATCCTGAATTCTGGGGCGGTGTCATCGATGTCGACGACACGGTCCCGGCGGAGTTGCTTGCCCCATACCTGCGCGCCGAGGCAGCCGTCGTTGACGCCGACCGTGACGACCAGGCGGTATACCGCAACGGAGTCCGTCGGGTGCCCCGATTGGAGCCGCATCCACTGCCCGCCGCTCCGCTGACCAGGCTGGAAAGCGGCACCAGCCACCTGGTGATCGGCGCGACCGGCAACGTCGGGCCCTACCTGATCCGCCAACTCGCCGACCTGGGCGCCACCACCATCGTCGCGGTGTCCCGGCGCGGCAGCGGGTTGGCCGACCTGGCGGCCGAACTCGCCCCAGCCGGCACCACCCTGGTCGAAGTTGCAGCAGACGCGGCCGATGAGGTGTCCATGGCGGCAGTGTTCCAACGGTTCGGCACCGACCTGCCTCCGTTGGAGGGCGTATACCTCGCGTCCCTGGCCGGCGGCGAGGCGCTACTCACCGAGATGACCGACGAGGACCTCAACCCGATGTTCCGATCGAAGGTCGACGCTGCCTCGGTGCTGCACAAGCTGTGCTTGAAAACCCCGGTACGTCGGTTCGTGCTGTTCTCGTCCATCACCGGTCTACTCGGCTCTCGTGGAGTCGCGCACTACACGGCGGCCAACGCGTTCTGCGACGCATTCGCCTACGCGCGCCGCGCGCTCGGCCTACCTGCCACGGTGGTGGACTGGGGCCTGTGGAAGTCCTGGGCGGATGCACAGCCCCAGATGCAGGCGGCAGGCCTGGACCCGATGCCCAACGAGATCGCAATACGAATGCTGCCGGCCGTGCTGAGCCCGGATGCCCCAGTTCAAACGGTGGTGGCCGGCGCTGACTGGGGCCGCCTGGCTGAGGCCTACCATATGCGTGCCCCGGTCAAGGTACTCGACCGTTTGGTATCGGGCAGCGCGGCGAGTATGGATGCCGGGGACCTGGGCGCCCTTCCCGCGCCCGCTTGGGGCACTCTGCTCGGCGAGGCAGTCACCACCACAACCCATGACCGGCACTGGCGCGCGCGACTGCTGCCTGAAGCGCGGCCGTATCCCGTGGCGCACCGAGTCCGTGGCGTCGAGGTGGTCCCGGTTTCGGTTCTGTTGCAGACACTGTCGGCCGCCGCCGCACAACTCGGTGGCTCGACCGTTGGCGATCTCCGTTTCGAATACCCGATCGTGGCTGATCAGCCGAAGGTCATTCACGTCATAGCCGACGATTCGTCAGGTGCGGCCGCGGTCGACGGCACGGTGACGGTGTGGTCGTCTTCGGGCCCCGATACCCCAGAACAACGCTGGACCAGGCATGCGAGTGCTCAGCTCATCGCGGCTCCGGACTCGACCCCGCACGGCGATCAGAGCCCTGGGGCCGACGGCTTCGATAGCGCATCGATCGCCGCCCTGCAGCAGGCCTGGGGAGTGGAAGGCCAGCCGTTCCCGTGGAAGGTCACCGATTGCACCACCACCACCGCGGGGGCACGTGCCGACATTGAGCTTCCGGAGTCCGCCGACTTCCCGGCGGTGGCGTTCCTCGATGCCGCCGTACATGTCGCGCGGCTCGCTGATGTGGCTAATGAACAGCTCCTGCTACCGGCGGCGCTGGAAAGTATCAGCGTGGCTGCCGACGTTACCGCCTCCCGCGGCGTCGTCGAGGTCTACCGGCGCGGCGAAACGACCGACGGGCTTGTGGCGGATGTGCTCGTCACAGGGGTCGATGGCACGACCTGCGTCGACATCCGGGGCCTGACCTACACACCGGTGGAGTCGGCCCCAGCGCCGGCAGCCGACAATGCAGCCTCGGCCACAACGGATTCCGTCGACTGGTCATCGATGAACCACAAGGAGTCGGTCGACGAGCTTCGGGTGCGTCTGCGCTCCATCCTGGCCCGGGAACTGGGAATGCCGCCAGAGGCAGTCGATGTCGACATGCCGTTCCCCGAGCTGGGCCTTGACTCGATGATGGCGATGAACCTGTTGCGGGATGCCAAGTCGCTGGTACGCATCGAGTTGTCCGCGACGATGTTGTGGAACCATCCGTCGATCTCGCAGATGTCGGAGTTCGTGGCTGAACTGCTGGCGCCGATGCGGCAGGACCAGAAAACCCTGGACGAGCCCGAAGACGACGAACCCCAAGACAGTTCCGACTCGTTCGGCGTTCTCGACGAGTTGTTCGACAGCATCGAATCCGATTCGGCCACCGCCGGTAGTGAGGGCGCACAGTAGATGAAGACGACCTACGACAGAATCGCGGGCATGTCCGCCGAACAGCGCGACAAGCTCTCCGAACAGTTCGAAAAAGCCTCCCGGGTGGCCGGAGCCGAACCGATCGCGGTGGTCGGCATCGGCTGCCGGTTCCCAGGTGGTGTGACAGGCCCAGATAGCTTCTGGGAGCTCCTCGAAAGCGGCACCGACGCGGTCACGGAGGTGCCCGCCGATCGCTGGGACGCCGAGGCGTTCTACGACGCCGACCTGAGCGTGCCGGGTCGCATGCCCACGAAGTGGGGCGCCTACCTCGATGATGTGTCCGGTTTCGACGCAGATTTCTTCGGTATCGCCCCGCGTGAGGCGATGTCGATGGATCCGCAGCAGCGGGTGGCCCTTGAGGTCGCCTGGGAGGCGCTGGAGAACGCCGGTTACGCCCCCGACCAACTCGGCGAGTCCCGCACCGCGGTGATGCTGGGCGTGTATTACTCGGAGTACCAGAACGCCTCGGCGGACAACGCCGACTCCATCGACGCATACTCGGCCACCGGCAACGCACATAGCGTGACGGTCGGCCGGATCTCCTATCTCCTGGGTTTGAAGGGGCCGGCGGTTGCGGTTGACACCGCGTGCTCGTCGTCGCTGGTCTCAATCCACCTGGCCTGCCACAGCCTGCGCATGCGCGAGAGCGACCTCGCACTGGCCGGCGGCGTCAACCTCAACCTGCGGCCGGAAACCCAATTGGCCCTTGCCAAATGGGGCATGCTTTCGCCGCACGGCAAATGTCATGCGTTCGACTCGCGGGCCGATGGGTTCGTTCGCGGCGAAGGCGCGGGAGTCGTTGTACTCAAGCGGCTCACCGACGCGGTGCGCGACGGGGACCGGGTCCTCGGTGTGGTTCGCGGATCTGCCGTCAACCAGGACGGCCGTTCCAATGGATTGACCGCACCGAACGCACCGTCGCAGCGTGACGTCATCACCCGCGCTCTGCGCTCGGCCGACGTGGCGGCCGGCACGGTGCACTACATCGAAACACACGGCACCGGAACCGCTCTCGGCGACCCGATCGAGTTCGACGCGCTGGCCGCGACGTACGGCAAGGGAGACGTGCCCTGCGCGCTGGGCACGGTCAAGACGAACATGGGCCATCTGGAAGCGGCCGCCGGCGTTGCCGGATTTATCAAGACGGTGCTCACGCTGCAACACGGCACCATCGCACCGAACCTGAACTTCGAAAAGTGGAACCCGCAGATCGACCCCAAACCGACGCGGTTGTTCGTGCCGACCCAGGCAGGTGAGTGGCCCAATAGCGAGCACCCACGCCGCGCGGCGGTGTCATCGTTCGGCTTCAGCGGCACCAACGCTCACATCGTTCTGGAGCAGGGCCCAGAGCCCAGCCCCGCAGACACCCCGTCACCCTCGGTAGTCACACTGGTCGTCTCCGGCAAGAACAACGCACGTCTTGCCGCAGCGGCGAAGTCGCTCGCCGACTGGCTCGAAGGCAGCGGCGCGGAGGTTCCGCTCGCCGATGTCGCGTCGACCGTCAACCACCACCGAAGCCGCTACGCCACGATCGCCACAGTGTGCGCACGCACGCACGCCGAGGCGGTCACCGGGCTGCGCGCGCTGGCCGTGGGCCAGAGCGCACCCGGTGTGATCGGCGCCCACGACTCCCGCGTCGACTCCGGCACCGTGTTCCTGTACTCGGGCCAGGGCGCGCAGTGGGCGGGGATGGGCAAGGCTCTGTTGTCCGAGGAGCCGGCGTTCGCCGCAGCCGTCGACGCACTGGAGCCTGCGTTCGTCGACAAGGTCGGTTTCTCGCTGCGCCGGACGCTGGAGTCCGGTGAGCCGGTGGTCGGTATCGACCGGATCCAGCCGGTGATCGTCGGCATGCAGCTGGCGCTTACCGAACTGTGGCGTTCCTACGGTGTCGAACCCGACGCGGTGATCGGTCATTCGATGGGGGAGACGACTGCAGCAGTCGTGGCTGGCGCACTGACTCCGGCCGAGGGTCTCGATGTCATCGCCACCCGCACCCGGCTGATGAAGCGGCTGTCCGGCCAGGGCGCAATGGCGCTGCTCGAACTCGATGCGCAGGCCGCCGAAAAGCTGATCGCCGACCGGCCCGATGTCACCATCGCGGTCTACGCCGCCCCGACGCAGTCTGTGATCGCGGGCCCACCCGATCAGGTCGACGAGCTCGTCGCCACCGTCGATGCCCAAGGCAAGCTGGCCCGTCGCATCGAGGTGGACGTGGCCTCGCACCATCCCACCATCGATCCGGTGCTGCCCGAGCTGCGTGCGGCGCTGGCCGCCCTCAGCCCGGCGTCACCGAAGATCCCGCTGGTGTCCACGGTTGCCTACACCGGCGCCTCACCGCTGTACAGCGCCGACTACTGGGCCGCCAACCTGCGCAACCCGGTGCGGTTCAGCCAGGCGGTTCACGAAGCTAGCGGCGCGCACAGCAATTTCATCGAGATCAGCCCGCACCCGCTGCTGACCCACGCGATCTCCGACACGCTGGCCGCGCAGTCGACGAGCCGCAAGTTCCACGTCGGGTCGACGGTGAACCGGGACCACCCCGAGACGCTGGCATTCCACGCGCAGCTCGCGGCGCTGCGCCCGCCGTCGGCGAAGGCGCCCGAGGACGAGCAGGGCGCATCGGCCCGGATCGTCTCGGCACCCCCGAACACCTGGCAGCACGTGCCGTTCTGGCAGTCGGACCGCTCGACAGGTCAACTCTTCTCCGGTGCGCACCCGCTTCTCGGCCTGCACGTCGAGCTACCGGCGGGCGCCGGCCATGTCTGGCAGTCCGATGTCGGCGTCGAACCGCACCCGTGGCTGGCCGACCACATCGTTCACGGCCTCGCGGTGATGCCGGGTGCCGGCTTCGCCGAGATCGCGCTGGCCGCGGCGGCTCAGGCTCTCGGTCTGACTGCGACCGAGGTTGAGGTCGCCGTGGAAGTCGAGCAAATGCTGCCGCTGGATCCACACACGAAGCTGACCACCCAGGTGAGCCGCGACCAGGGCACCGGGGAGCTGCGGGTGGAGATCCATTCCTGCTCCGATGCCGGCAGCTGGACCCGCCACGCGGTAGGCACGGCACGCGCCGTGCCGATGGAGACACCGGAGAGGATATCGCCGACCGCCGGGGGGTCTCCGGTGTCGCCCGCCGACTTCTACACTGCGCTGCGCCGCACCGGGGCTCATCACGGGCACGCCTTCGCCGCGCTAACCCGCATCGTGCGCAGCAGCGGGGCCGCCGACACCGAGATCGTGCTCCCGGATGAGGCGACACCGCACGGCAATGTCGTGCTGCATCCGGTCATGCTGGACGCCGCGCTTCAGGGCCTCGCCGCCGCGATGAGCGACGAGGTTCTGGGCGGCACACACTCGGATTCCACCGACGTGACCTACCTGCCCGTCGGGTTCGGCTCGATCCGGGTGTTCGGCGAGATCGGCCGGCGTGCCCGCTGCCACGCCGAGTTGGTCAGCGTCCTCGAAGACAGCGGGGACGCGACGGGTCGCGTGACTCTGACCGACGATACGGGCGCGGTGCTGGCCCGGGTCGACAACGTACACCTCAAGCGCATCCAGCGCCGCACCGTGCCACTCCCGTTGTCGCAGAAGATCTTCGATTCCGTTTGGGTCGAATCACCAATCGCCCCGGGTGCTGCCTCGACCGGGAGCTGGCTGGTGCTGGCCGACACCGCTGCGACGCAGGCCGTAGCGCACGACTTCGCGAGCAGTTTCGGGTCGCCGGATCGCCGAGTGATCACTGCAGACCTCAGCGACGAGTCGGCCGTACGCGATGCGTTCGCCGACGCCACCGCCGATCCGGACCTTCCACCTGCCGGGGTCGTCGTCTTCGTCAATCATCCCGAGTTCGACGGCACCGACGCCGCGGCCGGGCTTTCTCACGCGCGCAGCGTGATCTGGGGGGTCGCTGGAGCGGTACGCGCCATCGCAGGAAGCTGGCATGGGAAGGCGCCGCGGCTTTGGCTAGTCAGTCGGGGTGGCCTGGTTGTCGGCGGCAGCCCTGCGAACCCGGACAACCCTGATGGGCCGGGCAACCCGGGCACGGCCAGCCTCAAGGGACTGGTCCGAGTGCTCGCCTACGAGCATCCGGATTTACGCACCACGCTGCTCGACGCCGGCACCGAGGCGGACAGCCAGCGTGTCGCCACCATAGTGGCGACCGAATTCGCGGCCTCGGAATCGGGTTCGGCGATCGATGACGTCATCGCCTGGCGAGGATCAACGCGCTTCGTGGAGCGACTCTCGCGGGCCAAGCTCCCGTCCTCGCGGGGCGAGTTGGTGGTGCGTGGCGACGGCTCCTACGTCGTGACGGGCGCTCTCGGCGGCGTGGGCATGGCTGTGGTCCGCTGGCTGGTCGACAACGGTGCCGGCCGGGTCGTCCTCAACGGACGTAGCCAGCCCTCCGAGGAGGTCCAGGCTGTTCTCGACGACCTGTCGAATCGAGCCGAGATAGTCACGGTGTTGGGTGATGTCGCGCAAGCGGGTGTCGCCGAGCGACTCATCTCTGCAGCGGCCGACAGTGGCAAACCGTTGCGCGGGGTGATTCACTCCGCGGCTGTTCTCGAAGACGAGATCTTCGTCGGCCTCACTCGCGAGAGCCTGGACAAGATCTGGACGCCGAAAGCCGCCGGTGCGCTCCGTCTGCACGAGGCGACCATCGGTATGGATCTCGACTGGTGGGTCGGGTTCTCCTCAATCGTCTCGCTGCTGGGTTCGCCCGGACAGGCCGCGTACGCCTGCGCGAACGCGTGGCTGGACGGACTGGTCTCGTGGCGGCGGGCCGCGGGCCTGCCCGCCACCGCGATCAACTGGGGACAGTGGGCCGATGTCGGCCTGGCCAGCTCGCTGCGCTTTTCGGTGCTGGACCCGATCACCCCGGCCGAGGGGGTCGACGCGTTGGGTGGTGTGCTGGCCGCGGGCTTCTCCAGAGTCGGGATCGCCCGGCTGCGGTTGGATCGCGCTGCCGCTGCGTTCCCGGAAATCCACCAGATCGGCTTCTTTGCTGATCTGGTGGGGGAGTTGGAGCCCGACGACGTCGACGAGGACTGGGGCGGCCCGGAAGCCCTCAAGCAAATGGACGCCGGCGAAGTCAACCGCGTCGTCGTAGCGCGGCTGCGGCGCCGAATCTCGGCGATCATGGGCTACTCCGATGACGGCGCGGTGGACACCCAGCAGGCGTTGACCGAGCTGGGGCTGGACTCGTTGATGGCGGTACGGATGCGAAACACCATCCGCGGTGACTTCGGTGTCGAACCGCCGGTGGCATTGTTGCTGCAGGGCGCTTCGCTGGCCGATCTCGCCCTCGACCTTGTCCGTCAGCTCGGTCTGGCCGAGGAGGACACGTCTGAGCGCCCCAACGCATTACGTGACCGGGCGCAGCAGCGGGCCGCGGCCCGCCAACGTGCCGCATCGCGGCGGAAAGTGGGACCACGATCGTGACGAGCAGTACAGGGGATTCGCTGACCGGAGAGGCTCCCGTGGACACCCCGGGAAACGCCATTGCCGTGATCGGCATGGCTGGGCGTTTCCCGGGAGCGAACTCGGTGTCGGCGTTCTGGCGCAACCTCCGCAACGGAGTGGAATCGATCGTCGATCTGTCCGAGGATGACCTGCTGGCCGCTGGCGTCACCGAACGTGCGCTGGCGAACCGGGCCTATGTGCGCCGCGCGGCGCTGATGTCGGGCATCGAGGATTTCGACGCGGACTTCTTCGGCTTCACCCCACATGCGGCCCGAATGCTCGATCCACAGCACCGACTGTTCTTGCAGACGACATTCCACGCTCTCGAAGAAGCCGGCTACGATCCGGCCGACCTCGAAGCCACCGTCGGTGTCTTCGGAACCAGTTCATCCAGCGGCTATCTGCTGCACAACCTGATGTCGAATTACGACCCGATGATGGTCATCGGGCAGGGCGCGAGCTTCGAGATGGTGAACCTGTCGCTGCAGAACGACAAGGACCATCTGGCCACCCGGGTGGCCCATCAGTTCGATTTCCGCGGCCCAGCCCTGTCGGTGGCCACCGCGTGCTCATCATCGCTGGTTGCCGTTCATCTGGCGTGCCAATCCATCCTCAACGGCGAATGCGACATGGCACTGGCCGGTGGATCCTCGCTGCGGGTACCTCACCGGGTCGGGTACTGGTATGAGCAGGGCTCCATGGTTTCACCGACCGGACATTGCAGACCGTTCGACGTTCGCTCCGACGGCACAATCTTCGGCAGCGGCGTCGGGGTTGTCGTATTGAAGGCGCTTGCGGATGCGATCGACGACGGCGACCACATTCACGCCGTGATCCGTGGTTCAGCGCTGAACAACGACGGTTCGACGAAGATGACCTACGCCGCACCCAACGCGATGGGCCAGGCCGAGGTCATCGCCGAGGCGCATGCGGTGGCCGAGGTCGACGCAGCGACGATCGGCTACGTCGAAAGCCACGGCACGGGCACACCGCTGGGCGACCCGATCGAAATCGAGGGACTCCGGCAGGCGTTCGACCTCGCCGAGGAAACCCGAAGCGCCCCTTGCTATGTCGGATCGGTCAAATCCAATATCGGCCACCTCGAGACTGCTGCGGGCATCGCGGGTCTCATCAAAGCCATTCTCTGCCTGGAGCACAGGGCGATCCCGGCCACCCTGCACTACACCAGTCCCAACCCCGAATTGCACATTGACCGCGGCCCCTTCCGAGTGCGCGGCACCGACGGGCCGTGGGAGTCCGAAGGAATCCGGCGGGCCGGCGTCAGCTCGTTCGGGGTGGGCGGCACCAACGCCCACATTGTCCTCGAGGAGGCGCCCGCGCGGTCCGACCGAGCGCAGCCGCCATCTTCACCCCCGGGGCCACAGGTGCTAGTGCTGTCGGCGAAAACCCAAGAGGCGCTTACCCAGTCGCGTGAAGCGTTGGCCGACGAGCTCTCCGCGACTTCGGACAGCGAAGGCTTCCGACTACCCGACGCGGCCTACACGCTCACCCGGCGCCGCAAAGATTGCCTCCGGTTCGCCGCCGTCGTGCACGATCAGCAGGACGCGGCGGCAGCGCTGCGCGCTGCCGAAACCGACAATGTCTTCGTCGGCGCCGGACTTCCGGACTGGGACACCTCGGAATCCCGCGGGCAGCGGGTCGCTTTCCTGTTTCCCGGTCAGGGAGCCCAACACATCGCGATGGCTCGCGGGTTACACGACAGCGAGCCGGTGTTCGCGCGGCATTTCGACGAGTGCGCAACCGCTTTCAGCGATGAGATGGGATACGACCTGCGCGCGGAGATCTTCGATGGGGTCGGGCGCAACCTCGAGCACACTGACCGCGCCCAGCCCGCCCTGTTCACCGTCGAGTACGCACTGGCCAAACTGATCCAGTCCTATGGCGTGACACCGGCGATCATGGCTGGGCACAGCATCGGTGAATACCCGGCAGCCACCCTCGCCGGCGTGTTCGACCTGGACACCGCCGTCAAAGTGGTGTCGATGCGTGCCCGACTGATGCACGCCGCGCCGCGCGGTGTCATGGTGGCGGTCACGCTGGGTCCGGAGGCCATCGCCGAGCACCTCACCCCCGACGTCGACCTCGCCACGATCAACGATCCCGGCAGCAGCGTGGTGGCGGGTAGCGAAGAGGCCATTCGCGTCTTCCAGACCGAGCTTGCCGCCAAGGGCATCAAAGGCGCCGTCGCCCGGCGGGTCCGGACGTCGCACGCGTTCCACTCACGATTGATGGATCCGGTGGTCGCGGAGTTCACCGCGTTCTTGTCCCGGATGACACTGCGCGAGCCGCAGATTCCGTTGCTGTCCAACGTCACCGGCACCACAATGTCGGCCGCCGAGGCGACCAACCCGGCGACCTGGGCGCGCCAAATTCGGGCGACGGTCCGCTTCGCCGACGAACTCGGCGTGCTGCTGGAACATCCGGACCGCGTGCTGGTGGAAGTCGGCCCCGGTGGCACCCTGACCTCCTCGGCGGGTCGCCACCCGCGGTGGTCAGACCGGCACCGCGCCGTGCGGTTCATGCGCCACCATGCACAGAACCGCAGTGACCATGACACGTTTCTGCTGGCGCTCGGGCAGTTGTGGGCGGCGGGTGTGGATGTCGACTGGGGTCCGGCCTGGACGCGGGGCGCCGCCGAATCTGCGGGCCCACACCTGATTACGCTTCCGGGATACCCGTTCCAGAAGCAGCGCCACTGGGTCGAACACAACGCGAGCGCCGGCTGGCTCGCCGGACGGGGCGGGACCGACGGTGCTGCCGCTGCCGGCGGCGCAGCAGCATCGTCCTCGGCAGCCGCGACCGCCGGGGGCAAGTCACAGGTGGAGACGGCACTGCTGCGCATTTGGACGCAATGCCTCGGGCTGTCTGACATCGACCGCAACGCCAACTTCTTCGAGCTCGGCGGCGACTCCCTGATAGCGATCAGCGTCGCGATGACCGCCGGTCACGAAGGGATCGATCTCACCCCGCAGGACCTTTACGAAAACCAAACGGTGGCCGCGCTGGCCAAGGTGCTGACCGCCCGCTACGCCGAGGGCGGCCTGGCTCGGCAATCGTTCGATGACGCCACGAATCCGCCGTTGCCGCCCAATGTGGCGTATCTGCTCGAACACGGCGTGCGCGATGTGGGTCGTTGGCGAATTCCGGTGATCCTGCATCTGCGTTCCGACGTCGACGAGGAAGACGTCCGGGCGGTGCTGACCGCCGTGACCGCCGCGCACGACGCCCTGCGGGTGCACATCGTGGAGCGCGCCGGAAACTGGGACCAGCAGATCGCCGAGGCCGGGGAGTTCACCCAATTGGTGACCAGGCAGCTCCCCGCCGGTCCGGACGCCCCCGCGGCGGGCAGCGCCGAAGAGCGCGAGCTGGTGCGGGCGATCCTCGAGGAGCAGATCCGAGAACACCACCTGCTCAATTCACCGCTGACCGCCACGTTCATCCGCAGCGGGGACACCGGCCCCTCGTACCTGGCGCTCGGTGTGCACGGTATCGCCGCCGATATGCCGAGTGATTCGGTCTCCCGCGACGTGCTGCTCACCGACATATTCACCGCGTTCAACCAGCGCATGTCTGGGCAGGAGGTGGAGTTGGCACCGGTCTCGACGTCGTGGCGCGAGTGGTCGCAGCGGTGCGCGGGGCTGGCCAGCCATCCGGCGGTCCTCGAGAGCCGCGATTACTGGCTTGAGGCCGCCGCGAAGTCCACCCTGAGCGTGGCGGGCCCGGAGGCGACACAACCGCCTGGGTCCGATGACTGTGTGCGACTGTCGTCAACACTCTCGATCGCCGACACCGGCGAGGTCGATGACGCCCGGCGCAGGTTGCGTTTACCGGTCGAGGAAATCCTGCTCGCGGCGCTCGGACGCGCCGTCGCGGCCACCGTCGGTGATGGCTTTGTTGCGGTCGACCTGGGTGGCCGGGGCCGCTCGGTGCTCAAACCCGACATCGACCTACAACGCACCCCTGGCCTGTTCACCGCGTTCCATCCGATCGCCCTACCCAGCGCATCGGCGCAACGGAGCAGTGCTCGGCAGTTACTGGACGATGTACGGGACACCCTGAAGGCCGTGCCGCATTACGGCATCGGATACGGCCTGCTGCGCTACCTATACGCCCCGACCGCGCGCGCACTGGGCTCCGCCCGGCCCGCCGACATTCTGTTCTCCCACGTCGGAACCATTCCTGATGCGCCTACCGACCAACCGGCGGACGCGCCGGTTAGGTTCGACTCGGACACGGCGATGCCGATACGCGATGCCCTACCTGGCCTCGGCCATGCCCTGGAGCTTCGGGCGTATCGGGCCGCAGGAGTGCTGCACCTGGACTGGTGGTATGACAGTCGTCGACTGGGCCCCACCGATGCGGAGGCCTTCGCCCAGCAGTATTCGTCTGCGCTGCTGGAGATCGTGCGGGACGCGCTGGCCGAAGAGGATGCCGATTCGGCGGCCGACGAGCTGGCGTTGGTCGATTTGTCGTGACCATCGATGGTCCTAGCCAGGTCGATCCCGCCGCGGTGACTACGGATTTAGGAGGAGCGCGTGGTCAGCTCTGACAAAGCTGTGGTTGTCGCCGGAATCAAGAAGTCCTTCGGCGAAGTCACCGCGCTCCGCGATGTCAGTTTCGAGGTCGAGCGTGGCGAGGTGCTCGGCCTGCTCGGACCCAACGGCGCGGGCAAGACCACGACGGTGAACATCCTGTCAACGCTGATCACACCCGATTCTGGCCATGCGACGATCGCCGGGCACGACGTCGTGAGTGACCCCGCCGGGGTGCGGCGCTCGCTGATGCTGACCGGTCAGCATGTCGCCCTCGACGACCTGCTGACCGGCCGCGAGAACCTGCTGATGTTCGGTCGCCTTCAGGGTCTGAAGAAAAGGGTGGCCAGGGAGCGGGCGCAGGAGTTGCTCGAGCAGTTTGACCTCGTCGATGCCGGAGACCGTGCAGTAGGCAACTACTCAGGCGGTATGAAGCGCCGCATCGACATCGCGTGCGGCTTGGTGGTCCGGCCCGAAGTGGTCTTTCTCGACGAGCCCACAACCGGACTGGATCCACGCAGCCGGCAGGCTATCTGGGAGCTGGTCACCGACTTCAAAGAGGCCGGTATCGCCACGCTGTTGACCACGCAGTACCTCGAAGAGGCTGACCTGCTCAGCGACCGCATCATCGTGATCGACAAGGGCACCGTTATCGCCGAGGGGACGGCCGATCAGCTCAAAGAACGCACCGGCGGCACCTATTGCGAAATCGTGCCCAGCAGCCCCGACGCCGTCCCGGCGATGGTCGCGGCACTGGGCTCGATGGTGCCGGACGCGGTCCGACGCACCTTCTCGGAGACCTCGGACCGGATCTCGATGCCGGCACCCGACGGTCCCGCAACCCTGATGGAGGCGCTGCGCCGACTCGGCGAGGCCGAGATCGAACTGACGGACATCGCGTTGCGCAGACCCTCACTCGACGAGGTATTCCTGGCTCTGACCGGTGGTCAAAGCGGTGGCGCCGGGCAGGAACAGGCGGATATGGTCGCTGCGGCGGACGCGCTCGCGTGATCGTCCAGTCCGCTGTTCCGCACGCTGCGCGCCCGACGGTCCGCACTGCCCAACAGTGGTGGGTACTGACGGTTCGGATGATCACCCCGACGCTGCGCAACGGGGAGTTGGCCACCCAGGTCATCGGTTCGATCGTGTTCACGATCGGTTATTACCTGCCGCTGAAGCAGCTGATGGGGACGGTTCAGCCGCTGAGCAGCTACGCCCAGTACCTGACCCCATTGATTGTGCTGCAGGCGATCTGGTTCGCCGCGGTGTCGGCAGCGTTTCGGTCGGCGACGGACTCCGTTCAGGGGATCAATCGTCGATTTCGGGCCATGCCGATCGCCCCGCTGACCCCGCTGGCTTCCCGGATGACCGCCAGCATGTACCGCTGCTGTGTCGCGTTATTAGTCTCGATTCTCTGCGGCCACGTCATCGGATTTCGGTTTCACAACGGGATCGTGTCCGCCGTCGGCTTCGTGGCGCTGGCCTTGTTGATCGGGGCGGCGCTGGCATTCATCGGTGATCTCATCGGCATCGCCACCGAGAACCCGGAGGCGACCGCGCCTCTGATGCTGGTGCCCCAGCTGACCTTGGGGTTGGCCTCTGTCGGCCTGCAGCCCGTGGAGAACTTCCCGGACTGGATTCACGGCTTCGTCCGTAACCAGCCGCTGTCCCAGTGGGTCTACGGATTGCAGGCGCTGGCCGGCGACAGTACCGGCGCGGCACCCGAAGTGACCTGGTCGGTGATGGCGCCGGGGCTGGCGTGGGCCGTCGGCTGCATCGTCGTGGCGGTGGCGCTGCACGCCGTGGTGACCAGGAGACGACGGTGACGACACCTCCTGCCGAGCTGATTGACGATCCGCCGCCACCGCGAACCTCAGGTCGCTCCGCGGGGCGGCACCGCGTGACCAAGGTGTGGGAGAACTCGCCCAGGCGGCTGATCCCGCAGACGTGGGTGCTCACCGCACGGATCCTGCGCCGCTGGAGCCGGGATCCGGCCACGCTGGTGCAGTCGCTGGTGATGCCCGCGGGTTTTCTGGTGGCACTGGACATCGTGCTCGGCGATGGTATCGAGAAGGTGACCGGTCACAGCGGACTGTACGGTCAGGTTCCGCTGGTTGCGTTGGTCGGCGGGATGACGGGCGCCATCATCGGGGCCGTCAACATCATGCGGGAACGCGAAGCCGGCTTGCTGTCGCGGTTCTGGGTGGTACCGGTGCATCGCGGTGCGGGCCTGCTGGCCCGGCTGTCAGCCGACGCCGTCCGCATCGTGGTGATCACGCTGGTAGTCCTGTGCGTGGGCGTGGCCTTGGGTTTCCGTTTCGAACAAGGCGTTCTCGCCGCCATCGGCTGGGTGTTCATGCCCGCGATCTTCGGGGTCGCGCTGTCGGCGGCAGTGCTCACGCTTGCGCTGTACTCGTCAAACACGATCGTGCCGCAGGCCACCGAGATCGTCATTGCCATGCTGATGTTCTTCTCGATCGGCTTCGTCCCGCTCGACCAGTACCCAAAGTGGCTGCAACCGGTCGTCGAACACCAGCCCGTCAGCTATACCATCGAGGCGATGCGGGGCCTGTCCCTCGAAGGGCCGATCGCCGAACCGGTCATGTGGACGGTCGTCTGGTCGGCGGGCATCGCCGCCCTGTGCGCTGTGCCGTTGATGATCGGCTACCGCAGGGCCAGTAAACGTGGCTGACCGTAGCTCATGTTTTCCGACTAGATCCTTTCCGACTGTTCAGGGAGTCTGACGTCATGTTTCCTTCATCGGGTATCCGGAAGTTGGCGCGCAGTGAGGAGATGTTCGCCGAAACCCACAATTTCGTCGGGTTGGCGGCTCACGCCGAGGGCCCGGTCGACCCCGACGCCCTGTCGGACGCATTCGACGCGCTGCTGCAGGCACATCCAGTGCTAGGGGGCCACCTCGAGCAGGGGCCAGACGGCCGCTGGGAAATTGTTCTGGACGATCTGATGCACCCCGGTATCGAGGTCGTCGAACTCGACGGCGAGGCGGAAGCCCCACCGCTGGTCTTCGATCAGACCATGTCGCTGGTGCACCTCCGGTTGACCATTCGTGACGGGAAGGCGCAGCCCACGCTGTACATCCATCACAGCCTGGCCGACGGGCACCATCAGTTCAGCCTCATCGAGGAGTTGTTCTCCACCTACACCGATCTGGTCACCACCGGCACCACCAGGCCGATCACGGTCCATTCGGCCCCAGAACCTCTTGAGGTGATCCTGGCCAATCGGGGGGTGGAGAAGAAGACTCGGTCCGGGCTGGAGCGCCTGCTGGCCGCGATGTTCGTCTACGATCTCCCGCCCTCGCGGCGTGCCCCTTCAGATGTGAATCCCGTCCTCCCGCAGCGTGTCCCGATGGAATACTGCACACTGTCCGAACAGGACACCGAGAACATCATCGATTTCTGCCGAGCCCACAAGCTCGGGTTGAACAGTCTGCTGTCGGCGGCGGTCCTGATGGCCGAATGGCAGCTCCGTAAAACCCCGAACATCCCGGTGCCCTACGTGTACCCGGTCGACCTTCGCTATCTGCTGTCGCCGCCGGTGTCGGCCACCGAATCCACCAATCCAGTCGGCATTGCCACCTATCTGGCCGAGATCGACGAGAGTACCGACGTCATCGCGCTCGCCCGGGACATCAACGACACCTTCAAAAAGGACATTGCCGACGGCGTGATCCAGCAGAGCTTCCTGCACTTCAGTCCGCAGTACGTGGGTAACCCGCCTGGACTGCCCGACGTCGTCATGTTCACCGATAACGGAATCGTGCCCCCAATGCGCACACCGCCGGAAATGAAATTCACCGCCAGCCACGGCGAGTTCTACTTCGCGGTGGGAGCCGGCATCGAGATCTACACCAGCAAGATCTTCAACGGACAGCTCATGCTCGAGTACCACTCTCACGGGCCGGAGCCCGAGAAGTCCGTCGCCGCGATCGAAGCCCAGTTGCGCAGCATTGCCAAAACGCAGGAAGCTGCCAGTGCCGGGTAGCCAGTCAGCTGCCTTGCGTCGGCGAGCCGAAGGCGAACCGGTGGTATTGCAACGCCTTGTTCAGCGGTGGCACCAACCGCACGGCGCGTTTGGCCCACTGCAGACCCTTCGAGGCGCGACTGAAGGTGCTTGCACTGAAAAACGTTGCAGCGGCAAGCAATCGAAGGTCCGGGATGTTGGCGAGTATGCTCTGCGGGCTGTTGACGGCCCAATGCAACGTCGAACCCGAGGTGCGGACGAGGGATTGAGTCTTCTGCGACTTGATCGCCAACCAGTTGAAGAAGTCGATCTGGATCTCACCGGTGCCGAAACGGGCGATGAAACGCCGCAGCAACTCAAGTCCTTCATCCTCGGTCAGGTACATGCTGATGCCCTCAGCGATGAGCAACGTCGGGCGATCGGCCGGAATCTGATTCAGCCAATCCGGCTCGGTAGCCGGTGTGGCGATAAGCTCATAGTTCGCCCTGGTCGGGTAGATCTGCTCGCGCAGCGCGATCACCTGCGGGAAATCCACGTCGTACCAACGCACGTCGGCACCGGGATCGATCCGGAACACCCGACAGTCCAAGCCACACCCGAGATGAACCACGGTGCACTCCGGGTGGGCTGCCAGGAACTCGCGCACCCAGATGTCGTACTGGGCGGTGCGCACGGTGAACAGCGGGGCCCACTTCGGCGTGATCTCAAGCTCGCGCCAATCGAAATCGAGCTTGTGGATTGCTTCCTTGGCGAACAGGTCCCCGAGAATGGGTCGGTCGAAGTCCGCGTCAAGAGCCTTCAAATACAAGGTCGACAGCATGGTCTTCGCCGGACCGCTGAGGTTGACCGACACTTTCTCACTCACGTATGTGAGGCTAGGCGCACGGGTCCCCGTACGGTGCGTCGGGGCAAGATTGACGAGGGTGTCACCACGGATAAGGGGTGCAAAGCATGACCAAAGCCACCGACGAGGAGCTGCGGGAACGGGTGCCGCGGGTTCTGCTGTTGTATTACAGCTATACAGGGCAGTCAAAGAAGGTCCTCGAGGCCGCCGGCGAGGTATTCCGCAAACGCGGATACGAGGTAACCGAGGCGCCGATCGAGTTCACCGACCCGCGCTACGCCGAGCGATTCTCGCGGTTCCCGATGCGCAAGGTCTGGCCCGAGTTTTTTGGCATGCTGCCCGCTCAGACGCTGCAGCGAACCGGGGACATCCGGACCCCTGATGCGGTGCGCACCGGTGAGTACGACCTGATCTGCATCGGTTCACCGACCTGGTGGCGGACGGTGTCGATGCCGCTGCGATCCTTCCTCAAGTCGCACGAGGCGCGGAACCTGCTGGAGGGCAAACACTTCGCGGTGTTCGCCGTGTGCCGCCGATACTGGCGGGAAAACCTCACCGGGGTACGCAAGCTTGCCGAGAAGAAAGGGGGCCGCTACGTGGATGGCATCCACTTCACCTACCCCGGCGGCCAGCTGCCATCGATGCTGTCTCTGACCAGCTATCTGGGTTCGGGGGAGTACAAGGCCCGCTACTTGGGTGTGCGACTGCCGCCGACCAACATCAATGACGAGCAGATCGAAGAATCACGGCGATTCGCCGCTCGCATCTCCGACAAGGTCTTCGGCAAACAACCACAGCAGAAGTAGCTGTCATGCCGTGCTCATTCGACGTGACCGCCGAGGCCGATGCCGGGGTAGCCGAAATCCAGAAAGCCCTCCGAGACGAAACATACTGGCTGGCCAGGCTGGCCAAGTACGGCGGAGATTCGATGACGCTGGAATCCCTGGAGGTCGGCGGCGACGGCACCATAGTCGTTCACACCAGTCAGGATTTGCGCGTAAACATGCTGCCCGGCGGCATTGGCCGGTTACTGCCGGGGGACACGAAGATCATGCGCACCGAATCGTGGCGGTCTGAGCCCAACGGTGGACAGATGCATGGCGACTTCACCATCACTGCCCGCGGGGTACCCAGTTCCGGGTCGGGAACCATGGTGCTCGAACCCATCGGGACCGGCTCAGCTCGCCGTTCCAGCCTGCGCATCCGGGGCACGCTGGAGGTCAGGATTCCGTTGGTGGGCAGCAAGATCGAACGCTACGTCACGGATCTGATCGCCGAGGAAGTGCCGCAGATGCAGCTGTTCACCGCCGACTGGATTGCCGGGAAGGCCTAGTCATGCCAGCAGCCATGCCAGCACCGGTTCCGAGTACGGCCGAGGCCCTCGCACGCCTCGACATGCCCTTGATCGAAGCGATGATGACGCAGCGTGCGATCCGACGGGTTCTGCCCGACCCGGTCGACGACGAGATCGTGCTGAAGTGCATCGAGTTGGCATTGCGCGCACCGACCGGGGCCAACGGCCAGAACTGGGAGTTCATCGTCGTCAAGGATCCGCGCGTCAAGAAGAAGCTGTCCCGCCGCTACCGGCTGGCCTGGCGAGTGTTCTACCGCACCTCGATCCGCGACATCGCGTCCTACGACGAGGAGATGGCCAAGAGTGCTCGCGCTATCCAGTGGCAGGTCGATCACTTTGCCGAGATCCCCGTCCTGGTCGTGGCGTGCCTGCGGCTGACGGCCAGGGAGGGCCGTGTTCCATATCTGCCGATGCCGCACGCAGCGGCGTCGGCATTCTTCGGTTCGATCTATCCCAGTGTGCAGAATTTGTTGCTGGCGGCGCGGTCTATGGGCTTGGGGGCCTCGCTCATCACGTTGCCACTGTGGAATCTGACGTCCGCGCGACGAGTGCTCAAGCTACCCACGTCGGTAACTCCGTGCGCGGTGGTTCCCCTAGGTTGGCCGCGCGGCCGTTATGGCCCGACAACACGCAGGCCAGTGGATGAAGTAGTGCACCTCGACCGGTACGGAAACCGGGCCTGGTTCGGCCCGAAGTAGCACCTGCAAACTGACGTCACCGTCAATGATTATCTGACGGTTGCGTCAAGAATTCCTCATTCTCGGAGTTTGCTGGACACCTACCGCCTACTTGGCTACGTTGATTGCTGTCGGGGACCCTGCACAGCAATTTGCCAGCCTGGGAAAGGGGCGCCATGCGTGCTGTTAGGCCCTATATGACTAGGGGAGCGGCGCTGGTGGGAGCCAGCGTCATCGCCGTGGTTCCACTCGCCCCGCCGCCTGCGCCGGGCGCCCTCACCAACGATCAGGTCCGGCAGGTCAGCCTGGCAGCCGAATCTTCGTTGCTCTACATCGCACCGAACGTCGTCAACGCCCTCCTCAGCATGCCCGCGTGGGAAGTCCAGGCCATGGACCGGTTCGCCGACGCGATGGTCGCCACCGGCAGTTGGCAGGTGTGGAGCCCCACCAACGTCTTCGGCTTCGACGAGCAGGACCCACCCAAGCTGCAGGCCTTCGTCGACGCGCTGATCCCGTTTCAGCCGTTCTCGTCGGCCCTTGGCGAAGACCTGAGCTGGTGGGCGCGCGCCAATCTGCCGATGAGCGCAGGCTGTGCCGCGCTTCCCGGCGCCTGTCCCGACCTCGGTGAACTCGTCGCGGGGATGTTTCAGGTCCCGATGTCGCAGCTCTACTCCGGCTACACGTTCCCGGCGGTGACAAACCCGTTCACCGGCGAAGAAACCTCGTGGTCCGGTCAGTACGTACAACTGGAACCATGGCGGCCGTTCACGTCGACCTGGGAGTGGCTGGTGGGGCCGCCGCAGCAAGCTGAGGCCGTCTCGCCAAGCGATGCGTTCGACACCACGCAGAAGCTCGTCACGTCGGTGTTCGCAAGCTACTACCCGTTTGTGCAGAACAGCGAGTGGTACAACGACGATCAAACCGACCTTGCCCCGTTCTTCCGGTCACTTGCTCCGATTCTCTGCAGCAGCTGCGATCCCGCTGATCCGTATGACAATCCGTGGCTGTATGACAACTACCCCCCGGACTTCACCGATCAGGATGCCGTCCCCGACATGTCAGCCACCCCGGGGGACATCTCATCCGACCAGGCAGCGGAGAACGACGCTGTATCGACTGCAATTGTTGCGGTTGACGAGGATGCCGATGGGAATTTGGGCACCCCGCGGACGCCGACGCCGCCGGCCGACGACGCCGTCACCATCGGCACCGAGACCCACCCGCTGGACACAGAAGATGATGCTCCACTTGCTGCTGCCGAGCTTGAGGCTGACGACGTTTCCGGCTCCGGACCAAACCGCAGCCCAGCTGATGCCACCTCCACTACGGCGCGTTCCATCAACGACGAGGCCGAATCGGAGGCGAACGGTATTGGCGACAATCAGGGCGACGATCGGGGCGACGGGGCGTCCGACAGCAATGCCAACGGGCACAACGACAACGGTGGTGGCGATGACGGCGCCGGGAACGACGACAGCAGCAGTAGCGGCGACGGGAAGTAACGGACTGCCGATCAGCGGCGGCGGGCGGCTGCCCTACGAAGAGCAGGCAGCAGCAGCGCCCGCGGGGTGAACCGCCCACCGAGGCCGGTCAGTTTTGGCACCAGGCCGGGAACGACAACACGCTTGCCGCTCAACATGGCCGAGATACCCGCCTCGGCGACCTCCTCGGCCGACACCTGGACCGCTCGGCCGGGCACCTGATCTCCCGCCACCTCCCACCATTCGGTGGGCACCGGCCCCGGGCACAACGCGGTGCATGACACACCCGTACCGCGCAACCCCTCGTGGACCGCCTCAGACAATGTCTGGACGTAGGCTTTGGTCGCCGAATACACCGCCGCGCCCGGCAGTGGCTGGAATCCCGCGATCGATCCGATGTTGAGCACTGCGCCCGAACCGCGGGTGATCATCGACGGCAGGGCAGCATGGGTGAGCTCAGTCAGCGCGAGGACGTTGAGAACCACCTGATCCCGCTCGCGGTCCCACGGCAGCGACTGGAATAGGCCATTGGTGCCGAACCCCGCGCTGTTGACCAGGCCACCGAGCGGTCGACCACGCAGCCTCTCGAGGAGTTCGCCTCGGGCCGCACTGTCGCCGAGATCAAGCGGTACAACGTCCACAGCGACGCGATGGGCGCCACGCAGTTCGGCGGCGAGGTCGTGCAGGCGGTCGCGTCGTCGCGCGACCAGCGTCAGCGGGTAGCCGCGCCCGGCGAGCCCGCGGGCGATCTCAAGTCCGATACCCGAGGAAGCGCCGGTGATGACGACAGCGGCGTCCGCGCTCGGCGCAGCAAGGCTCATGGGCGCCGATAGTACGAGACACCCGTATACGCTGAACGCGATGCTCGAGGTTATCGACAAGGGCGCGGTGACTGAATCCCATCCTGCCCCATTGTTGTTCGTCCACGGCGCCTGGCACGCCGCGTGGTGCTGGGATGAACACTTCCTGGATTTCTTCGCCGCACGTGGATACCGTGCGGTTGCGGTCAGCCTGCGCGGCCACGGCGGCAGTCCTACCGAGAAAAGGCTGCGTGACCTGTCATTCGCCGATTTTGTCGCCGACATCACCATCGTCGCCGACGAAATGGCGGTACCCCCGGTCGCGATCGGGCATTCGATGGGCGGGGTGCTGGTGCAGAGGTACTTGGAGTCCCGGACGGCACCCGCCGGTGTGCTGTTGGCCTCAATGCCGCCGCAGGGCTATTTGCGTTCCGGCCTGCGCTGGATCCGACGCCACCCGTGGCACTTCGCGAAGCTGACGGCGACCGGGAAATCGTTGCCTTACGTGAGCACCCCTGAGCTGACCAGGGAGCGGTTCTTCTGCGCGCACACCCCCGATTCCGTGGTCAAGCGCTGCGCCGGCCGGCTACAAGAGGAAAGTGCACGCGCCGGTCTGGACGGTCTGGTGAAACTGCCTCGTACCTCGCGGGTGAATACCCCGCTGCTGGTGCTCGGGGCCGCAGAGGACGGTGCCGTCACCCAGCGCGAAGTGCACGCAACCGCCCGCGCGTACGGCACCACGGCGGAATTCTTTCCACAAATGGGACACAACATGATGCTCGAGCCCGGATGGCAGGCGGTGGCAGAACGCGTCGACGCCTGGCTGGGGATTCGCGGGCTTTGACAGCGGCGGGATGGATAGCCACGCCCCCGCTTGCCCGGGCATCAGCAAATTTACCGAATAGATGCAGCGCACGCGCATTTATGCGGACGGAAATACCCGCACCGCCGTCCGTCGTTACCGGATCGCGATGTTGCACGACTGGGGGGCCGGGCATGCCCACTGTTATAAGCACGCAACCAGCCACAATCCGATGCGCTGGTGATCGACACCTCGGCAGGCCGAACCGTCCGGCGCGCTACCTGCACGAACCGCGACCTGCGCCACGGACCCGCCGCGTGGCCTCATCGCACGATCGCCGGGCCGCAGCCGGTCATCGGCTCCGATGCGCAACGGCGCGGCCGGTGCCCGGGAGTTTGCTGATCGCTTCCATTTGTACCCAATTGTGATGTATTCTGCGTTGCAGATCGACTAGCAAGACCAGGGCTTGGGGAGCCCCTCAATTTAATTCTGCGCGGTCACGGTTGCTCTGGACAGAGATGAGAGTCGCCGATTGCCAGAAGCACGCAGTAAGGTGCTGCTCTTCAGGAAAGGGATGTTAGTGAATCGAGCGACAAAGGCCGCAATGACGGCGGCGCTGCCCTTCATGGCGCTGCCACTCACATTGGCCGGGCCGCTACCTACCTCGGCGGCGGCGGCTAATGCCTCAGCTACCTCGGAGCTCATTCCGCCGGGACCGGCGACCGTGTTTCATACCAGCCCGACACCGTGGTCGGTACCACACCACCTTGGCGGCGTGTTATGCGCGGACACCCTGGCCTGCCAAGAGGTCTACTACCAGGCGCTCCAGTCGTACGGCCCCATCGAGATCGGTCTGGCAGAAAACGTCCAGAGGCTTGACTTCGCCATCAACAACACGTCCGGCGACAAGATCGCCTACGGATTCAGCGGCGGCGCTCGCGTGGTGTCGAAGTGGCTGGAGCAGCAGGCCGAATCCGGTGCGCCGGCCGAAGACACCAACATCGTGCTGGTCGGCAACAGCGGCCGCAAGTACGGCGGCATCAACGGCTTTTTCTGGGGCCGCCTCTTCAACATGCTGATGACGCCCACCGACACCGAGTACGACGTGCTCGACGTGGCCCGCGAGTACGATCCGATCGCCGACTTCCCGGACAACCCGTTCAACCTGCTCGCCCTGGCCAACGCTTGGGCCGGGTTCAACAGCATCCATCTGGGCTACTCGCAGGACGATCTCGACGCACCGGGTAACTATGTGTGGAAAGAGGGCAACACCACCTACGTCTACATCCCCACCGAGCACCTGCCGATCCTGCAGGGGCTACGCGACTTAGGGCTGGGCGAGCTGGCCGACCAGTGGGAGGCCCCACTGCGGGAGATCATCAATCAAGCTTACGACCGGGACTACCTGGAAAACGCCACGGTCATTCCCGAGGCAGTCGCCGACGATGAGGACATCGACTCGGTCCAGCCGGCGAGTTCCACGGCTGCCGCAGTGGCCGGCGAGGCCTGCTCTGGCTACAACACCGACGGATGCGACATCCTGGCCTCGCAGAGCTACCAGCCTGTCACTGCGCCCGACCTGGAAAACCCGGCTTGGCAGAACGTCCTACCGAACTTGTTCAACGCCGTCGCCGGCATCCCACGGGCCTACCTCGACGGGATCAACGACCTGGCCCACGCGCTGGAAGTCACCGGCAGTTGGTGGGTCTACACGCCGACCAACGTGCTGGGCTACGACCCTGCCGACCCCCCGAAGATCACCGCGGTCACGAATCTGACGATCCCGTTCAAAGCCCTGTCGAACCCGTTGGGCGAGCACGTATCGTGGTGGGCGAAGGCCAACCTGCCGATGAACGCTGGCTGCACCGCCACCGCGCCGCCGGCCTGCCAAGACGCGGACGCAATTCTGAGCAAGATGTTCCAGGTGCCGCTTTGGGACCTCATCAACGGCTACCAGTTCCCGGAACTGATTAATCCCGTCAGTGCTGCCGAAGGGGCTGCCGGCGAGGAAATCCCGGGGGAGGAAGGCGCCGCGGTGCCGTGGTCGGAGGAGGCCGTCCAGCTCAACCCGATGGATCCGGTGTACAGCGTCGTCAACTACCTGTTGGCCCCGCCCGAAGAGAATGTCTCGGCACCAGTCACGTTCACCGAGGTCGTTCAGGCGCTCACACGACTCGGTGTCGCCGCGTGGGTGAATTTCAACCCGTTCGTGCCCGGCAGCTTCCTGTGGAAGGGCGCCCCGTACACATTTCTGACCCCCTTCCTCAAGCCGTTCGTGGGCGTCCTGTGCCCAGAGTGCGACCCTGACCACCCAGAGGACCCGACACCGTTCGAGGACGATGGTCTTCCGCCCAGCAGCCAGTCCACGGACTCGACGGTGACCACCCTCGTGGCGTCTGCCACCGAGGCCGTGGACAGCGGGAACTCTGCGGACGGGACTCCAGCCGAGGCGGCAGCTATCGAGACCGCGCCGGCCGAGCAGGCGCCCGCCGAGGAAACCACCGTGGACGAATCGGCGCTCGACGAGACCACCGTCGATGAGACCGCTGACCAAGACGTAGACACGGATTCGGCAGCGGTTGTGGATCTTGAGACAACCGAGACCGACGCGGAGGAAGGTGTCGATGACGAGGTCGGTGAGGACGACGCCCTCACCGAGGCGGAGATCGACGAGGACCTGGCCGCCGAAGACGCAGCCGAGGAGGACGTGGTCGCCGAATCCCTCGACGAGTCCGACGACACCGGTCAGGGTGCGGCGATCAGCGACACCGGTGACGGCGGCTCGGAGGAGCCGACGTCGCAGGACGGTGCCGGCGAGTCTGGGGCCGACAGCGCAACAGGCAGCACCGACGCCAGCAGCGGCGGCGATGACTAGGAATCGCCGTAGTATCGCCCCGTGAATATGGAGCAGTTCGACGCCGTCATCGTCGGTGCCGGGTTCGGCGGAATGGGTTCAGCCATTCAGTTCAACCGCTTGGGTTATCAGAAGATCGCGATCGTTGACCGCGAGGACGACCTGGGGGGCACCTGGCATGTCAACCGCTATCCCGGGTTGACCGTCGACGTACCCTCGACGACCTACTCCTACTGGTTCGAGCCGAACCCGTACTGGTCGCGCCTCTACGCACCGGGAAACGAGCTCAAAGCCTACGCCGAGCACGTCGCCGACAAGTACGACCTACGCCGTTTTATGCGGTTCAATACAACTGTCGCAGGTGCACGCTGGGATGAGGACGCTCAACTCTGGCTGGTGTCACTGGCTGGCGGTGAAACACTCCGCTCGCAATTCCTGGTCCTTGCCACCGGCTATCTGTGCCAGCCGAAAAAGCCCGAAATTCCGGGCATCGACACGTTCGAGGGCACCGTGCTGCACGCCCAGGAATGGGACGACAACTACTCGCTACGGGGCAAACGGGCGGCGATCATCGGCACCGGCTCAACCGGTGTGCAGCTGATTCCGAAGCTGGCCGAGGAGGTCTCCGAACTCACGGTGTACCAACGCACCCCGATCTGGGTGATGCCCAAGTTCGACCTGCCGTTTGGGCCGACTGCCCAGCGGCTGTTCGCGAGGTTCCCTGCTACACAACGACTTTTGCGGCTGTCAAGTGACCTTTTCATGGACGTCATGGTGACGATCGCGATGTGGAAGTTCCGCCAGTTCAGACCGGTGAACAGCGCCGCGGCACGCATCGGTGCCCTGCACAGGTTCCTGGCGATCCGGGACAAGGGGCTGCGCAGCAGGCTCACGCCGAACTACGACTTCGGCTGCAAGCGGCCGACGCTGTCCAACGTCTACTACCGCACCTTCAACAAGTCGCACGTCCACCTGGAAACAGCCGGTATCGAGCGCATCGAGCCGAACGGGATTGTCGCCAAGGACGGCACGAAGCGGGTCATCGACACCCTGGTACTGGCTACCGGATTCGACGTGTGGGAGTCCAACCTGCCCGCCATCGAGGTGATCGGCCGGGAAGGTCGAGACCTCGGTAAGTGGTGGCGGGAGAACAAGTTCCAGGCATACGAGGGCATCACGGTACCGATGTTTCCGAACATGCTGACCCAGGCCAGCCCGTATGCATGGGTGGGCATGTCGTGGTTCGACACCGTCGAGTACCAAATGCGCCACATGAACCGCTTGCTCGGCGAGCTGCAGCGCAAAGGCGCACGCACCTTTGAGATCACCGAGTCGGCCAACGCTCGGTTCCTGGACCGGATGCTGACCCTACTCGACGACTCCGTATTCCGACTTGGTGACTGCGCCAACTCGCGTTCATACTGGTTCAACAGTTCCGGAGAATCACCGCTGTTCCGGCCGACGTCGGTGCGTCAGGCCGTCAAGGAGCAGGACAGGTTCCCACTGGCGGACTACGAGATAGCGTGATCGGACATCGCGATCTGCAGTTCCGAGCCTCCCGGAATTCACCGCGCACGAGCATGAAGGGGTGACAACTTGGCCACGGCGACCACCGAGCCTGTACGGCTCCCACCGGGCCCCCGGATACCGAAGCTCATCCAGGGTGCTGCTGTCTTAACCGCCCGCTACGGCGCGATCACCGCATTGGGTCGACGGTATGGGTCCACCTTCACCCTCAATATCCCGGTGTTCGGCGAAACCGTGGTGATCAGCGATCCTGTCCTGGTCAAGGACCTGTTCAGCACCAGCCGCGAGCTGATCGGCAGGCCCAGGAACAACCTGGGCGGCGACGTGCTCGGCCCTGGATCGATTTTCAACCTGGATGGCGACGCACTGCTGGCCCGCCGCAAGCTGCTGCTACCGCCGTTCAGTGGCAAGAGCATGCGTAGCTACGCCGACATCACCGAGCAAGAAGTGCTACGCGAGATGCAGACCTGGCCAGAAGGTGTCGAGTTCACGACGGTCGAACCGATGATGCGTATCACGCTGAACACCATTCTGCGGGCCGTGTTCGGCGCGGAGGGTGAAGAGCTCGACGAACTGCGCGTGCTGATGCCCGCGGCGGTCGAGTTCGGTTCCAAGATTGCGCTCATGCCCCCGGTAGTACGCCGCGATTTCGGCCCCTGGAGCCCCGGCGGGAAGTTCGGCGAGTACCGGCGTCGAATGGACAAGCTGATCAAATCACTGATGGCCGACGCCCGTTCGGATCCGCACTTCACCGAACGCGGCGACGTGTTGTCGCTACTGCTGCAGGCCCGATACGACAACGGCGAGCCGCTCCCGGACTCGTATATCGTCGACGAGCTGCTCACCATGCTGGTGGCCGGGCACGAGACGACTTCCACCCAGTTGGCCTGGACCATTGAGCGCATCCGCAGGCACCCGGAGCTCTTGACCCGATTGACCGACGAGGTCGATGCGGGAGGTTCGGAGCTGTTGCTGGCCACTATCGCCGAGTCGCAGCGCACCCGACCGGTGCTCACTGCCGCGCTTCGTCGAACGAAAACGCGGATTAAGCTGGGGGAGTGGGTCATTCCAGAAGGTGACACGATCCTGGCAAGCACACAACTGGCGATGGCGGCGGAGTCGAGTTTCCCGGACGCAGACAAGTTCAACCCTGACCGGTTCGTCGGCAACCCCCCCAATCCGTTCGCGTGGATTCCGTTCGGCGGCGGCATGATGCGCTGTATCGGTGCGTCGTTCGCCACGATGGAGATGGAAGTCACGCTGAGGACGATGCTCCGCGAATTTCGGTTGGAGCCGACGAGTGAACCGGACGAGAAGCCGCACAGTCGCGGCGTTACCGTCACCCCCGGCCGCGGCGGCAGAGCCGTGGTGCACCGCAGGAAACGCAGCGCGCCGCGTGATGTCGATTCGGTGTCCGTGGCCGAAAACGGCGGCTAGAACCGGTACTGCAGGACTCTGGCCTTGCGGGCGATGGACGGAATACGGTGCGAAAGTCGGCTCGCCAAGCGTAGCCCAGCGGGAAGCAGTTGCGCCTCCGGCTGTCGCAGCACGCTGGCCTCCTCGATGAGGGTCAGGCCGGGGTGCCAGCCCTCGGGATGCCGGGCGTCCTTGAACCCTGGGAACCGCCATTGACTGTGCGGTGAGTTCGTTTTCCGGATGGTAGCCAGTTTGCCAACCAGCTGATTCGCTTTGCTGACCGGTCCGTAGTCGTTGAACGCGATGACACCCGAGCCGAAGTATTCGGTGATGCCGCGCACGATCGCGATGATCTCCGCCTCATCGAGAAAGGCGACCAGACCGTCGGCGAACACCAGCGTCGGACGGCCCGCGGGAATCGAGTCGGCCCATCCCGGCTCCAGCAGTGACGCCGGCACCGTCTGCTCGACGGCGCTGGCCGGCAACAGAGACTCCCGCATCGCGATGACCCTGGGCAAGTCAACGCTGTACCAGGACACGCTCGGCGGGGGATCGACGCGGACGACGACGCTGTTGAGGCCCGCACCGATGTCGACGATCACCGCCTCGGGATTCTCGACAATGAATCGGCGGATCCGTTCGTCGAGCATTCTCGCCCGCAACGCCACCAGTGCTACCACGCTGGGCGTGGCGGCCAGCTGAGAAAAGTCGAAGTCGATCCCGCCGACCGTGTCATTGGCCTGCGGATCATCCAAGATCGGGCTCGCCGCCCGGCTGTCCAGCGCGCGGCAATACTCTGTGAGCAGCGCCGTTTGTTCTATAGGTTCAAGTGCGCTCGCATCCACGCTGCCAAGCCAAGCACACCCGACGCACGGTGAGACAACGGGGTCGCTGCGATCGCCATGCGCACCAACCAAAGGCGTTGCCCAGCTTGGCTACTCGCTGTCGTCGGCCGAGTCCGCACTGTCCGAGGTCCCCGAACCGCTCGACGCGTCACTATCGGGTGACGCCGAATCCGTCGTCGATGAGCTCTCCGGCGAATCGCTGTCTTCCGACGCGGCCGCGGCGACCGAACTGTCCTGATCCTCGGCTACCTCAGCCTCGAGTACGGCGTCGTCGAGGTCACCAGAGTCCGTGTCGTCGACGTCGAGGTCACCAGGCTCCTCGCCGCCTTCGTCTTCGGGCTCGCCGAGCAATGTGGCATCGTCTCCAAGTTCGGCGTTGGCTTCCGCCCCCTCGGCCCCCGACTCGGACTCGTCCTGCAAATCTGCGTCATCCTGCACTGGGGCCGCAGCAGAAGTCCCTTCGTCAGCCGAGGCGCTTTGAGCCATCGCCAGCGCAGCAACTGCAGGCTGCTCTGGATCGGCCGACTGATCTTCGGGCTCTGGCTCGGACTCGAGTTCTGCCGGTGGCCACCCGGGCTCGGCAGGCAGATAACTGCGGTCGTAGGCCTTCTCTATTTGCGGCCTAAGGACAGCGTCGAGTGAGTCAGCGAATCCGGTCAGCCCTATCGAGTACAGGAAGCCGAGCATCGGCAGGCGCTCGGTCGGCACGAACACGTAGGTGGTGTTCCCGTCCT
>CAZCHU010000011.1:34925-43862 GCA_964498215.1 uncultured Mycobacterium sp.
CCGAGCATCGGCAGGCGCTCGGTCGGCACGAACACGTAGGTGGTGTTCCCGTCCTTCCACACGTAGTTGGCCGGATCGTAGATGTCGACATCTTCGTAGTCCGGATGCACCGACGAGAACCCCATGTACGCGTTCAGCATCGCCAGCAAGTTACCCTTGTCGTCCGGAACGTCGGACGACAGATCGTACTGGCGCGACACGTCGAGAACGTTGTATTCGCTATCGGGTGTCATCTCGCCCAGCGCCACCCGTGAACCGCCGTATTTTCGGCCGGGATTGCCGATCAGCACTAAACTCAGCGCGCTCGACGGCAAGGCGTCCTCAGTGCCGGCGTACTTGTTGAGCCAGTCGCCAGCAACATTCGAGCCTTGGCTGTATCCATAGATGATCTGGTGATCGGGCGCATCACTGCGGCGCAGCGCGTTGTCCAGTTCGACAACTCCGGCTGCCCTATCCAAGTACGGATAGGGCACCGCCATACAGGTGCGGGGCGCCTCGCACACCACGCCGCGCAAGTCATCATCGTTGCCGCCCGCGATGAGGCTCAACGTCAGGGCCCGGGTGGGACCGGGCGGTAGGGCATCGAACACTGGGGCCTCGGCAGCCGAGGCATCGGCGTCCGTCGCCGTGCCGACGGCGGGCAAGACAAGAAGCGGCACCGCGGCGGCGGCCGCAGCAAGGCACTTTGCGCGCCGACCACGCTTTTGGGCATCGCCCGCTTCGACCTCGCTGCCGATCCTCATGTGCCCCCCAGGTTCTGTCCAACGCAGTTTGCTGATCGAAAGTCACATTACTACCGAGTCGGGCTAAATCACCACATTCGGACTGCCGTTATCCCAGCCGACCCGCCACGAAGTTCGCCGCTTCCTCCACCATTCCGTTTTCGATGTAGGAGAAGTGCGCCGGCAGGTTGAAACCGGTGGAGCAGAACGGATCGCCGACCCCACAGAGGTCGATTGTCTTCGATCCATAGGTGGAGCTCATCTGGGGTAGCGGACCACCACCGCGAATGTCGCGCAAAGGATTCCCGAAGACGGCGACCGCCGCAACGTGGTCAGCCAGCTGTGGCGGCAACGGGGTTGGGGTGAAGCGGCCAAGCGGCTGCGGGTCCACCGTGATGAGATCG
Organism: uncultured Mycobacterium sp.; assembly: GCA_964498215.1. Taxonomy (GTDB): domain Bacteria; phylum Actinomycetota; class Actinomycetes; order Mycobacteriales; family Mycobacteriaceae; genus Mycobacterium. The sequence continues at coordinate 36,052 of CAZCHU010000011.1, forward strand.
ATCACCCCTGCACCCTGGGAATTGCCACCAAGCACGAGTTTGGTGTCCGGACAATTGTCGGCCATCCACTGCACTCGGGCGGCAGCGTCCCTGGCACCCGCCGGCGCTGAGACATCAAAGTTGAAGCCGGCCGGGTAGTTGACACCGTAGGCGCCGACAGATCGGCCACCGACCTTGGCGCGCAATGAGTCGACGAACGCCTCTCCCAGCCAGCCGAGACCGGGCGGAGCACCTGTCCCACGCGCGAATATCACCTCGATGTCGGGGCATGGGTCAGCCACGGCCAACGGCATCGCGATTGCAGCCTGCACCATCGCCGCGGGCAGCGCGATCGTGGCGCCCAACAGCCCGAGAACTCGTCTCACCCGCATGTATCCATGCTGACACATCACTGGGGGTACATCGCCGAAACGCTGCCTGACTTGGGATTCAGCTGATCAGGTAATCACTGAGCGGGAAAGTTTCGTTTTCTCGGTTGGTCTGGTTGGTCGACGCAGGACGCACCAGCGTCTCCCCGCTGGGGCTGAAGTAGTAGGACCGCGAGCGGGCGCAATCGCCTCTGCCGAAGACCGTCTTGCCTAGAAGGCCCGACATGCGTTCGCGGAACCTGGCATTGGCGGCTTCAGTGACCTCGAATGTGGCCGCATCGCGACGCTGCACTTCGCTGAACAACCGGTCCATGTGCCGCATCTGATACTCAACCGTGTTGAAGAATGACAGCCCACTGGAGGCGTAGGGCCCGGCCAGGCTCAGGAAATTCGGGAATGCCGGAATCGAGACACCCTGATAAGCCTGGAACCCGTTGTCGCGCCACCACTTTCCGAGGTTGCGCGCATCGCGGCCAATGATTTCGATAGCGGGGATATTGGCCTCCCACAGGTCGAAACCTGTCGCCAGAACCAGCGTGTCAATCTCCGACTTGGTCCCATCGCACGCCACGATGCCGTCCGGCTCGATCCGCGCGATTCCCGCGGATTGCAGATGCACGTTCGGCCTGCTGAACATCCGATAGTACGAATTCGAGTACGTCGGCCGTTTACAACCGAAGTCGTAGTCAGGCGTCAGCTTGGCGCGTAGTTCTTTGTCGCGGATCGAAACGAAACGCAGAGCCTGGGACAGATAGGACGCGCCCACGTTGAGGTGCCGGAAGTACTTGAAGTTCAACACCGACAGGATCATCATCGCTTCGAGGTTGATGTCGGTGGTGAAGCGGAACGCGCGCTGCATCAGGGGTATCCGGGCGAACAGGCGACGCAACAACATCGGAATCGCGAAATCGATCTTGGGCACGACGTGAATGGGCGTGCGCTGGTACACATTGAGGGCCGCGGCCGTCCTGGCCAGCTGCGGAATCAGCTGCACCGCTGTTGCGCCGGTCCCGATCAGCCCGATCCTCTTACCATCGGGTGAGTAGCTGTCGTCCCAGTCGGTGCTGTGGATGACGCGGCCCGAGAAATCGCCTATGCCGGGGATGTCAGGAGTGTGGGGCTGGGAGAGGTAGCCGGTGGCGGTAATCAGGAATCTGGCGGACACCGTTTCGCCGTCTGAGAGCGCTACCTGCCAGACCTGCGAGTCTTCGTCCCAGCGAGCACCGTCTACCGGGCTGTTGAACCTCATGTGCCGCCGCACGTCGTACTTGTCCGCAACATGGTCGGCGTAGGCCTTCAGCTCAGCACCTGGCGCGTAGAGCCGCGACCAGTACGGGTTGGGTTCGAACCAGTACGAGTAGGTAGGCGATGGGATGTCCACGGCCAACCCCGGGTAGTGGTTGACGTGCCACGTCCCGCCCAGATCGTCTTCACGGTCCAAGATCAGGATATTCTCGTAGCCCAGCCGCTTGAGCTGGATCGCAGCACCCATTCCGCCGAACCCGGCGCCCACGACGATTACGTCGAATTGCGGCACACCCATGGCACTCACGCTACCTCACAGCAAATCGAATATTGGTGATCGCACTGTGGGCGCGATCGGCCCGGGCCGTCGGCGATGTCCCGACGCCACGAAGCCCCGGAGCGTGGCGCCGGGGCTTCGTGGGTAAACGTTCGGGATTCGACCTTTGACTACTCCGAGTCGGACGAGTCAGCAGACCCGGTATCACTCGACGGCGCATCGTCGCTGGTTCCCGCGTCGGCAGCCCCGGTGTCAGCTCCGTCCGTGTCATCAGCAGCCTCAACTTCGTCTGCCTCAGCGGCCTCAGCCTCCGCTTCCGCCTCAGCAACCTCAGCCTCAGCCTCCGCCTCCGCAACCTCAGCTTCAGCTTCAGCCTCAGCGGCCTCAGCCTCCGCTTCCGCCTCAGCAACCTCGGCCTCAGCCTCCGCAATCTCGGCCTCGGCCTCAGTCGCCTCGGCCTCAGCCTCAGTCTCAGTCTCAGTGACTTCAGCGTCGTCATCGTTCACCGACGCTGTGTCGCCGCCCACCTCGGTGGACTCCTCGTCTGTGCCCTTGCTGTCGTCCGCTGGCGCAGACTCGACAGGCTCAGCCTCCGCGGCCGCGACCTTCGTCTCGGCGGCTGGGGCCTCGTTATCGTCTTCGGCGACGGCTGGCGCAGCGAGAGCTGCAGCTTGCACCCCGCTCGGCTTGTTGTCGTAGCGGCTATACCCCTTTTCGACCGATTTCCTCAGTGAGGCTTCCGACGACTTGAGGAAGGGGAACAACTTCACCAGCGGAAGTTCCTCGGCGGGTACCAGATAGGTCGTTGTTGTGCCGCCCTTGCTGTTCACGTCCACTTCGATGTTGGTGGCGGGCACGTCGGATAGATCGGCGAACATCACCGGAATGTGTCCCACAATCGCACCGGCGATCGAGTTGAGCACAGCGGTGAAATGCCACCAGCGGTCCGGGAAATCGTGCGTCCCGTCGAACTCGGCAACGACCACGGAGACGTCGTACTTCACCTCTGGCGCCGGCTGGTAGGTGTAGTCGTACTGGGAGTTGTACTTCGCCTTGTCGATCACGTCTTGGCGGCTGGAGTCAGCCACCACGATGAAGGTGACCTGGTCCTTGCCGGGCGCGTTGGGATCATTGACGAGATCACGGAGAACCTCGTTGACCACCAACGAACCTGCGGACAAACCGACCACCGTTACCTTCTCGTCCGGCCCGGACAGTCTGCTGAGCGCCGCGTTCAACTCGGCGTCGAGATTATCGATGCCTACAGCGATCGACTCGCCCAGGCTCAGGCCCCCACTAGAAGGCGCGTGCTCTGCCGGCCAGTTAACGCTGACTCGCTGCTGCCCCTGCAGTGCGCCCCCGAGCAGCTGAGACATCACCACGTCGTGCAGCGAGGACGTCTCCAGTCCGGCGACGACGAGGGCGGAGTTGCTGGCCCATGCCCCGTTCGCGGTGCTGACTGTCAGGGCGGTGGAGGCGAAGAGGGCGCCACAGGCAACCCCTGCCTTGCGAATCGCAGAACGCATAATAACTCCAGGATCGACGCAGACGAAGTATTGGCCGTGATCGGCGTGAGATGAATCATATACATCAGAGAAGCGGAAACATAGCAAAACATAAACCATTCGATGTTTTGTAGTTTTAGCAAAGCCGCACTACCTAGCTATCACTCGGTCCTATCTCAGGTTATTGCTTGCCGCGACCATCCGCAGGGCTACCTTCCTTTCACTTCAATCACCAGTGTCCTGATCGATTTTCCACTGGTCTACAGCACTATTGTCGGAGATCGGCAGTCGGAATCGAAGCCGTCTGATGGTAAATTACATGCGCGTGATTAAATGTCCGCACAGGATCGATAGTTAATTGCTAGAAGATGCGGCGCAAAAAAATATTTATGATCTTCACCTTGGGCCCCAGCACATATTCTCCTGAGCTGATCAACAGGCAGCCAAGCGGTGGGGTCGCCACCTCCGTGTCCGATCTGTTATTCGATGTCGCCGCCGCTGAGCCGACTGTGCGCGCGCCTAGGGCAAAGCACCGCCAAACCCGGCCGGGTTAGCTGGTCGAACACCCCCATCCGGGCGACACTCGAGTCCGAAGCGACAGGCCGCGGGCCGGAGGCCTGATCGCGCGGGCGGCTATCCTGCGCGGGTGGCAACGAAACGCACGTCTGATCTGGCCGGCAAGGTCGCCTTCGTCACCGGGGGAGCGTCCGGGATCGGCGCCGCGCTGACGACGAAGCTGGTTGACGCCGGGGCCCGGGTTTGGATCGCCGACCGGCAGGCTGCGGCAGCCGAGCGGCTCGCCGAGCAACTTCACCATGCTGGCGCCGCCGCGCATGCCGTGGAATTAGATGTCCGTGACCAGTCGGCGTTCCAGCGGGCCGTCGATCACACCGTGGAGGTATCCGGACGCATCGATTACCTGTTCAACAACGCCGGAATCGGTATCGGCGGCGAGGTCGACTCCCTGACCGTCGATGACTGGGACGACATCATCGACGTTAATCTGCGTGGGGTGATCCACGGCGTTCTGGCCGCCTACCCGGCGATGATCAAGCAGGGCAGCGGTCACATCGTCAACACCGCCTCGATGGCCGGGCTGGTGAGCACATCCGCGCAGGCCGGTTACTCGGCGACCAAGCACGCGGTTGTCGCCCTGTCCAAGACCCTGCGGGTAGAGGCAGCGACCCACGGCGTACGGGTATCGGTGCTGTGTCCGGGGGTAGTGCGGACACCCATTCTTTCCGGCGGCGAATTCGGCCACAACCGAAGCGTCAGCCGAGAGAACCTCCTCCAACTGGGTGAGTCGCTACGTCCCATGGAACCTGAGCTGTTCGCCGAGCGATCACTACAGGCGATCTTGCACAACAGGGCGATCATCGTGGTGCCTCGGCGGTGGAAAGCGCTGTGGTATCTGGAGCGCATTTCGCCTGCCCTATCGATGCGTCTGGCCGGTGTCGCATTACGACGTACCCGCCAGGTGCAGTCAGCAGTAACGCCGCATTAGTCGCTGAGCCTTTCGTGGGCTCAGCGCGGCGAGCCGGATGTCGCCGCCGTAGTGGGCGAGCACCCGCCGATCCATCACGCGCCGCCACAGTGGCGGGATCAAGGCCAACACCATCATCGTCGCGTAGCCGGCGGGCAGCTGCGGAGCCTCCTCGGCATGACGCAATGCCTGGTAACGACGCTGCGGGTTCGCATGATGGTCGGCGTGGCGCTGCAGGTGGAAGAGGAACACGTTGGAGATCACCGAATTGCTGTTCCAACTGTGTGCGGGAAGCACCGGCTCGTAGCCTCCATCGGGCCGCCGTTGGCGACGTAGCCCGTAGTGCTCGAGGTAGTTGATGGTCTCCAGCATGAAGATCCCGATGACGGCTTGGCCGATCAGCCAGGGGAGTATCTCAAGGCCGAAACCCAACAGCAGGGCCGCGAATAGCGCGATGGTCATCAGCCAGCCGTTGAGCACGTCGTTGTGCAGCGTCCATGCGGGCTTTCCGAGACGTGCCAGCCGGCGACGTTCGATCCGCCATGCGGACCGCAGGCTGCCGAAGATGGACCTGAGGTAGAAGAAATAGACGTTCTCGCCTAGCCGAGAGCTAGCCGGGTCCTGCGGGGTGGCAACCCGGACATGATGTCCGCGATTGTGTTCGACGAAGAATTGCCCGTAGCCAGCCTGTGCGAGCGCCACCTTGCTGAGCCAGCGCTCCGCCCGCGCCCGCTGGTGACCCATCTCGTGTGCGGCGTTGATTGCGACGCCACCCACCCCGCCGACGGTCAGCATCAGGCCCAACTTGTCGATTTCGCTCAGCGTGACCCCACCGCCGCCACTCCACAACCAGCAGGCAAGCACCAACGCAAGGTACTGCGCGGGCAGGTAAAGAAAAGTGGCCCACCGGTAGTAGCGGTCCCGCTCCAACCAGGCCAGAGCGTCGTCAGGCGGATTCTCTGAGTCCAGACCGACGACATAGTCCAGCACTGGGATGACTATGAACGTCAGCAGCGGCCCGGACCACCAGAAGATGCCCCACCCGGTCAGCGAGACAGCGGCCCAGGACACCGGGACAATGGTGGGAATGACCAGGCCTACCAGCCACAGGTAGCGTTTCCGATCGCGCCAGCCGCCATCAGGCTCGGGATACTTGCCCACGCCCGTCGGTGCCTGAGGCTGCTTACCCATCGTTGGCTGCCGCACCCCCCTCAGAATCGAACAGCCTTGCCATGATCGCAGATCAATGCGACCTAAACCTGTTGACGCCCTTTTACCATCGCCGCACCGGAGCGGCAACACCCTGAACGAACCCAGCCCATTATTGGGACGAATCACCCACCATAGGGCCGCGAGCTTTGGCGGGCTCGGGCGCCCCTCACGACAGCATCGTCGCGATCGCCGCGGTCAATTCCGGCGATGCCGAGCTCGCCAGGTTCTGGTAGCTACCGCCGGTGATCTGAGCGACCGACTCCCACGTAGCCCGATCGGGGTCGTCGCCGAAGTCGATGACGTTGACCGCCACCGGGCGGGCCGGGTCGAACGCCCCCCGAATATATTCCTGTAGCCCCTCGGCACCCAACGACCGATCCGTATGCGGTCCGGCGGTGATGACCAGAACAGAGTTTTGTTGACCTTCGCGGTAGTTGGCCGACGCATCCGTGTACACGAGCCGCAGCGTGGTGAAAGATACCGCGCCACCGTCCGAAGCGAACTGGCCGTCCAGCGCAGCGGTCAGCGCCTCGGATCGTGGCCGCCCGTCAAGTGGTTCGGACAGCGGGCCCACGGTAATCACCGAACGCCCCTCGACGCCGTCGAACGTCCACAGTCCGACGCCGGAATCCGGCGGGAGCACCTGGAGTCGCGCCGTGAGCGCATCCACCACATTGGACAGGCGCGTCCTGCCGCCCTCATCGGTCGGCATCGACTGGTCGAGCATGATGGTGGCAGTTGGGCTCGCGACCGGTGTGGTCACCGCATCGGCGATCGTCACCCGCAGCGCGTCGTCGCCGACGTTCAACGGCGCGCCCACCGGCCCGAAGTCGAGGATATCGGTGGTCGGAGGCGTGTCCTCATCGACGCGGAATCCGGCATCGACGAGTTCGCCAAGCTGCTCGGGTTTGCGCATGAATCGGGAGAGCTCGCTCGCCGCGGTGATCTGTTCCTCGGTCAGCCAATCGCCGTCGAGTAGCACAGTGGGGAAGTCCGCCGTCGCGGTGGGCCCCGGCGGCAACCAAGCCGCGAGCCTGGACGTCGCATCCGGCAACGACGACGCCCGCTGGAAGAGTCGCTGCTCCGTCGTCACCACGGCATGCACCGGCGCGGTAGCCGGCTCTCCCGCATCGACCAGGGCGTCCAACGCGGTGTCGGCGTTGGTGTCGGCGAGCTCGGGAGCCCCGCCCACCAGAGCGCTGACAGCTCCCAGTCCAGCGCTGGCCGGTGTGCCGGGCGGCGCGGCCGCGACGGCCACCGCCTCGGCCGCCAGCAGCGAGGCGTCGCTGTCCTGGGTCAGCGGTAGCGCCAACCGCAGACCACCCCAGCCGGGTAATCCCAGCCCATCGAGGGAGAGCGGATCGACCTGCAGGCGCGGGAGAGCGCCCCAGTCTTGTTCAGCGAGAGCGTCAGTCAGCTGCGGAGACACCGCGAGCAGCACCGGCGAGGTCACCAGTGAGCGGCTGTCGCTGACGGTCTCCGGCCCGGTTGCGGCTTCCAGACGGGCCACCGATATCGAGCTACCCGGGATCCACAGCGCCGGTCGGTCACCAAGGTCTGCGGGCCACGGACCGGTGAATCCACTGACGACCTGATCGGAATCAGCAGCCGCGACGTGGACCATGACGCATCGGTCACCGACCGGGGCAGCCGTCTCGTTGTATCGCTGCGCCAGCGCAGCCACAGGTTCGGCGATCGCCGGATCCGCGACAACGGCAACG
>CAZCHU010000012.1:0-9075 GCA_964498215.1 uncultured Mycobacterium sp.
GTTCACCCCGGCATGCCGCTGCCGGGCATGCCCGGCGGAAGGCCGAGGTGCGGGCCTGGGAGCGCATCGGGGGCCGAGCCCGGGTTCGCACCGGAAACCGGGCCGTACATGCTGTCCGGCGACGCGCACTCACCACCTGCCGGCTGGGCTGCGTTTGCAGGATCAGTAGCGCAGGGAACCGGCTGAGCCGGGGCATTCGGAGCGCCGAGGACGGCCGACGCCGTGAGGACGCCGGCGACAGCAACGAGGTGTCGCAAGCGGATGACATTCATCTTCAAATGGTAGGCGCTCGGCGCCCGGCCGGGTGGCCCTTCTGCGGATAATCGGGCGTACTGAAGGTGCTGTCTGAGCACGGGTGGGTGTGAAACACTCTGGCCAGCATTGCCGGCGGGGGTTCACGTACCCCGCCGGGCAAACCTTGTCACCGGTCAGCTGGAGCAAACGAATGGGCGACTTGACGACCTCCCCGGCTCCGCGGGCGCCGGCAATGGACCTGTACCGCTCGTTGGCGGTGGTGCTCGTCGTGATCGGGCACTGGCTGCTGTCGGTGATGACCTACCGCGATGGCGAGTTCGGCCGGGACAACCCACTTGTCCTGATGCCGTGGACCCAGTGGATAACGTGGTTCTTCCAGGTCGTTCCGGTGTTCTTCGCGGTGGCCGGCTACGCGAGCGCGGTGTCGTGGGCACGTATGCGCGCCGCGCACAGCATGTCGTGGCCGGACTGGATTCGCCGCCGGGTGGCTCGCACCCTCGGCCCTACCGCGATCTACGCCACATTCGTGCTCACGGTACTTGCCGTATTGATGCTGTTGGGCGTCGACGGCTCGGTCCTGGCGTTGGGCGGCTGGGCGGTGGCGATGCACCTGTGGTTTCTGGCCGTCTACCTGATGGTCGTCGCGCTGACTCCCATCGCGGTGGCTGCGCACCGGCGCTGGGGGCTGGCGGCACCGGCGGCACTGGCAGCCGGTGTGGTCCTGATTGATGTGTTGGGGATCAGCACCGGCCATCCCGAAATCCGGATCGCAAACTACTTCTTCTGTTGGGCTGCGATCTATCAACTCGGAATCGCCTACCACGGTGGACTTCTGCGCAGACGTCTGCTGGTGTCGATGGCAGTCGCAGCGGCCGTAACTCTGCCGTTGTTGGTCACGTGGGGGCCCTATCCCATCGCGATGATCGGCGTTCCCGGTGTTCGCGTGGAGAACAGCGCTCCCCCGTCGGTCGCGTTGTTGGCACTGGCGATGGTGCAGATCGGCGTGCTATTCGCGATAGCGCCCGCACTGAACCGAGTACTTGCACGTGGCCGCTGGCCGCGGGTGATCGCGACGGCCAATAACAACGTCATGGCGCTCTACCTCTGGCACATGCTGCCGGTCATCGTCGTGACGCTGGCCGCATACCCGACGGGACTGCTTCCGCAGCCACCGCTCGGTTCAGGCGCCTGGTGGCTGGCCCGCCTCGAGTGGGAACTGGTATTGGCGGTGGTCACGGTGATACTGCTGAGCCTGCTTTCCTGGCAGCGACGGCTGTTCGCCTCGCCGATACCGACCTTCGCGGCGCCGGTGCGCACCGGCCTGGCAGTGGCGGCGCTTTATGCAGGGACAGCCTCCTGCGCGCTGGCGTTAGCGCTTTTCGCCGCGAGCGGTTTCGCGCCCGACGGCCGACTCCCGGTGCTCGCGATGGTGTTGTTCGCCACCGGGACACTGCTGGTCGCTGTCCGTGGGCGCGACGTGCCCGACGCACCTCAGTAAACGTCGCGCACGTAGCGCTTCTCGGCGATGAGCTCACGTTTGTAGTCGCGGGCCGCTTCGGTGTTCATGCCGCCATGGCGCCCGATGATCTCGGTCAACGCATCATCGACGTCCCCGGCCATCCGGGCGGCGTCCCCGCAGACGTAGAAGTGCGCCCCGCCCTCGAGCCAACGCCACACATCGGCCCCGTAGTCCAGCATCTTGTGCTGCACATACACCCGCTGCGCCTGATCACGGGAGAAGGCCAGATCCAGCCGGTTGAGCAACCCGTCTTCGACCATATCGACGAGTTCGTCGCGGTAATAGAAATTCTGCGCACGGTGCCGGCCACCGAAGAACAACCAGTTGGGTCCACCGTGGCCGAGTGCACGGCGGTGCTGGAGAAACCCGCGAAACGGGGCGACGCCGGTACCGGGCCCCACCATGATCATCGGCGTCTGCCCATCATCTGGAGGACGGAAATGCGGTGAACGCTGCCCAAACACCGGCACACCGGTGCCCTCGGCGAGGTCGGCCAGGTAGGTCGAGGCAACCCCGGCGCGCTCACCGCCATCGGCGCCGCGGTAGCGCACGACCGACACCGTCAACTGCACCTCGTGCGGGCTGACAAGCGGACTCGAGGAGATGGAGTATTGGCGGGGTGTCAGCCGCATCAACACCTCCTGCCACTGGTGCGGGTCGGCGCGTACGGCGAACTCGGACACCACGTCGAGGCCGTTGCGGTTGACCAACCACTTGTCGAGATCGTCACGACACTTGCGTAACCGCTTGGCAGCCCGCCGATCTGCACAGTTCTCGATGATGAAATCGACCACGTTCGGCGTCACCCTGCACACGTCGTAGTGCGACGCCAGGGCATGCCGCAGCGAGATGGCGGCCCCGTCGATAACGATGGATTCGCTGCCGCTCAAACCGGTTGCCGCGAGCCATCTCTCGACAACGTACGGGGAATTCTGGACATACACACCCAGCGAATCCCCGACACAGTACGCCACGTCGTGATCAGTGATATCGAAGCCGAACTGACGCACGTCGTTGGCCGCTGCGGCCGGCGTGAGCCGAATGTTCCGGCACAGGGGGGCGACGATCGGGCACCCGCGGCTGAACCGCGCCGAAACCGGACCGGACCCCGAGGACGGCACAGGAGCCGGCACGAAATCTGGGGCGTCGCCATCAGGGTGTGGGTTTGGCGCGGCAACGAGGCCACTGACTGACTGCGCCCACTGGTCCAGCGATCGATGTTCGTAGGCTTCACACTCGGCGCGGTCAAGCATTCTGGTTGCGCCCAGCGCCGCCAGCCGGGCGTCCAGCGCCTTGGCATAGCCGCAGAAGTTATCGTAGGACCGGTCCCCGATACCCAGCACCGTGAATCGCACGGCGGTCAGCGACGGCGCCTGCGGACCCTGGAGCGATTCCCAGAATTCGGCTCCGTTGTCCGGCGGTCCGCCGTCGCCGAAAGTGCTGGTGATGATCACGACGTCGCCCGCGAGCTCGGACAAGGCGATCTCGTCCATCGCCCGCAGCCGGGCGCCGCCAAGCCGTTCACCCAGCTTGCCGGCGATCTCCTCGGCATTGCCGGTCTGCGAGGCCCAGAGCAACAGCGGCCCCTCTTCAGCCCCTGAGGCGGTGGCCGGTGCTGGGGTCTCGCTCCGCGAGAATCGACCCGCCAGCAGCCCGTCGGCCCACAGCCGCGGGCGACGGCTGATCGGCGCATCGGCCGGCAGCACCGGAACCCCGGGGGAGCCTCCCTTGATCCCTGCGAAGAACCCTGCGAGATAGACCTTTTCGACATCGGTGAGCGCTGGGGCACCCCGAGGTATGGCCAACGCCGAATCGACCGGCACCGGGGTGAGCCGCACCGCGCAGACCTTCAACTCCGGTTGCAGCGACGTCGGGTCGACCGCATCGTTGGTTACGGCGTTGATGGTGAGGTTCTCGCCCTGCTCGTCGTTCCAGTGAAACGGTACCCAGACGTTGCCCGGGGACACCCGGTCGGTGATGACCGCGGGTAGCACGGCGCGACCGCGGCGCGAAGCGACCTCGATTTCGACGCCGTCGCACACCTCGAGCGCGCGCGCATCATCGGGGTGGATCTCGATGAACGGCGCACCGTCGAGCTTGTTGAGCTTGTGCACCGCCGCGGTCTTGGTCAGAGTGTGCCACTGATGTTGCAGCCGACCGGTGTTGAGAATGAACGGGTAGTCGCCAGAGGCCGGGTTGGGCAACTCGGCAGCCTCCGCGTGTGGGCGCGGGTGAAACATCGCCCGCCGCGATCCGGTGGGGAACGCCAGCCGGGGCCGTCTCCCGGCGGCGTCGGTGTGAAGGTCCTGCGAAACACCGTCGTTGAGGTACCGGATCGGGTTGCGGTCGCCGCTATCTGCAGCACAGTCCTCCGGCGGGCAGGGCCACTGCACCGGGCCTTCGCGCAGCCGGTCGTAGCTGACACCCCGCAGGTCGTATCCGGTTCGGGGATTGTGGAATCTGCGAATTTCGTCGAAGATCTGTTCACTGGACTTGTAGGCGAACTGATCTGCGAACCCGAGATGCTGAGCTACCCCGCAGATCAGTTCCCAGTCCGGCCGGGCGTCCCCGGCAGGTGGGATGGACTGTTGCAGCAGCGTCAGATTGCGCTCGGAATTGACCATGACTGCATCGGCCTCGGCCCACAGCGTGGCCGGCAGCATGATGTCGGCGTACCGGTTCGTGGCGGTGTCGACGTACGCATCCTGGGTGATAACCAGCTCCGCGGATTTGAGCCCCGCAATCGCGTTTTCCCGATTAGGCAGGCTGGCAACGGGATTCGTGCAGATGATCCACACTGCTTTGATCTGCCCGGTACCCAGTTGACGGAACATCTCGACGGTTCCCGGACCGACGTCGGGCCGAATCGTTCCTGGCGCCAGTGCCCATTGTGTTTCGACGAATGTCCTGTCTTCTGAAGACGATACCGACCGCTGACCCGGCAGACCCGGCCCCATGTAGCCGATTTCGCGGCCGCCCATGGCGTTGGGTTGCCCGGTCAACGACATAGGCCCACTGCCCGGTCGGCAAATCGCCCCGGTCGCCAGATGCAGGTTGCATATCGCATTCGTGTTCCAGGTGCCGTGGGTGCTCTGATTCAGCCCCATGGTCCAGCAGGTCATCCACTCCCCCGCCGCCGCGATCATTGTCGCGGCGATCCGGATGTCGGCTTCGGTCAAACCGGTGATGGCTGCCACCCGATCTGTCGGGTACTCGGCGAGGAAAGCCGGCATCACCTCCCAGCCTTCAGTGTGCTCGGCGATGAATTCCCGGTCTATGGCATCGTCTTGGACCAGTTGGTGCAGGATGCCGTTGAGCAGGGCCAGGTCGGTACCCGGACGAATCTGCAGGAACAGGTCGGCCTTTTCCGCGGTTTTGGTGCGGCGCGGATCGACGACGATCAGCTTGGCACCCGCCCTCAGACGGTCGGCCATCCGGAGATGGAGGATCGGATGACAGTCGGCCATGTTCGAACCGATCACGAAAAACAGGTTCGTACAGTCGAAATCGGCGTAGGAGCCCGGTGGCCCGTCGGCACCCAGCGATTGCTTGAAGCCGGCGCCCGCGCTGGCCATGCACAGCCGGGAGTTCGACTCCATGTGCACGGTTCCCAGAAAGCCTTTGGCCAACTTGGTGGCAACATACTGCGCCTCGAGCGACAGTTGGCCCGAGACATAGAGGGCAACGGCATCCGGGCCGTGTTCGTCGATGATGGCGCGCAGCCGGGAGCCCGCCTCGGCCACCGCATCATCCACGTCGGCGGCCACCGGATCGGCGTCGCGCGAGGGCCGCAGCATTGCGGTGGTCAGCCGGCCCTCGGTGGCCGCCATCATTTCGGCGTGGGTCGCGCCTTTGGTGCACAACCGGCCGAAGTTGGCCGGATGCAGCCTGTCCCCCGCAACCTTGGCGATCACCGGAAGACCGCTGACCGTATCGGTGCGGGTCTGCACGGTGATCCCACAGCCAACCCCGCAATACGAGCAGGCGGTGCGGGTCAGCATCGGCGGGGTGCCGACGGCTGCCCTACCCGGTTGTCACACACCGACCTGGCCCATCCGGGTGCTTGTGCGGAGGTAGAAGAACCAGGTGACCCCCAGTAGCAGGACGAAGAAGGCCACGTAGAACTGCAGGGCGGGTTCGATGCTGCCGAACTGAGCCTTTGACCACGCGTATGCCAGCGGAACCATGAAGCCACCGAAGGCGCCCACCGAGGAGATGATGCCCAGCGCTCCGGCGGCCTGTCGTCGCATGTGCAGCATCGTCAGCGGATCGCCACCAGCGTCCTCCCCTTTGATCCGGAAGATCTTGGAGATCATCCGGTAGGTCGAACCGTTGCCGATTCCGGTGGCGATGAACAGGAACATGAACGAGATGAAGAACACCGGCATGTTCACTGCCTGCACCGACCAGAGCGCACCCGCCGCTCCCACCGCCAGCATGACGAAGCTGACCGCGGTGATGCGGGCTCCACCGATCACATCGGCGAGCCTGCCGCCCAGCGGGCGGGCGATCGAGCCGATCCCGGCCCCCAGGAACGCATACGTCAGCGCAATGTCGCCGCGGTCGAACACCGCCTTCAGCAGGGTCGGGAACGCCGCGGAGTAGCCGATGAACGAGCCGAAGGTGCCGATGTAGAGCAGGGACATGATCCAGGTGTCGCCGTGCCGCAGCGACTGCCACACCGGCTTGACGTCGGCCTTGGCTTCGCTCAGGTTGTTCATGAACAGATACGCGCACACTGCCGCGGCCACCGCGAACGGGACGTAGAACAAGCCCGCCAGCGACAGCGTCACACCCGCACCAATCGTGACGACGACAGGGATGACCTTCTGCGCCACGGCAACTCCGATGTTGCCGCCGGCCGCATTGAGTCCGAGTGCCCAGCCTTTCTCTTTCTCCGGGTAGAAGAACGAGATGTTGGCCATCGAGGAAGCGAAGTTCCCCCCGCCGAAGCCCGCCGTGGCGGCAACCAGCAACAGCAGCCAGAAGGGGATGCCGGGATCGCTTACCACCCAGGCCAAACCGAGGCACGGGATGAGCAATAGCAAGGCCGAGATCACCGTCCAGTTACGCCCTCCGAACACCGGGACGGCGAACGTGTAAGGCAACCGCAAGAAGGCGCCCACCCCACTGGGCACCGCGACCAGCCACAACGCTTCGGTGGTGGTCAGGGCCCATCCCGATGCGGCAGGGGAGCCATCGGCGGCCGCCGTCATCTGCACGACGACGATGCTCCACAGCAGCCAGACCGAAAACCCGATGTGCTCGGCGAAGATGGAGAAGATCAGGTTGCGCCGCGCGACCGGCCTCCCGACCGTGGCCCAGAACTCCGGGTCCTCCGGGCGCCAGTCCTCTATCCAGTGTCTGCGATGATGACGCTTCTGCGCTGCAGGTGCCGCAGTGGCGAGAGCCGTGGTCGACTCTGGGTCAGTAACGGTCATGCTGTCTCCTGCGCTGGGTGGATGCGATAGCCTCGCCGCTGCTTCACACGGTTGAGCCAGCCACGATGGGCCTAAGTCCCGCAACGACGCTGTTCGGACTCCCCCACAGGTCTACGGTCAGGGCATTCCGCATCGATTGCGCATCGGTGACCGCGATGAAAACACAGCCTCACAGCGCATGTCGGTGCGCCGTGAGGCCTCGCGGCAGAGACCTCCGGCGCTGAGGCGCCGTCGGCCGGGTAAACCGTTACTTGCGGCCGGGCAGCCTCATCACGAGCCGCACGATCGGCAACAGCGACTTCTGCCACACGGTGTCGGGAAGACCGAACGGTGCATCGAGATTGAGTACGCGGGCAGTCGCGATCGTTTGCGGCTCAGTGTATTTCAAGAGGCCCTCGGGACCATGCCTGCGCCCTACACCGGATATTCCCATGCCGCCCATCGGGGCGCTCAGGCTGCCCCAGGCAAACGCGTAGCCCTCGTCGACGTTCACCGTGCCCGACCGCAGCCGGGCGGCGATCTGCTCACCCTCGGCAGTCGAGCCAGCCCAGACGCTCGCGTTGAGCCCGTAGTCGGTGTCGTTGGCCTTGTCGATGGCTTCACCGATGTCAGAGACCGGGTAGATCGAGACGAGCGGTCCGAAGGTCTCGTTGCCGGCACACTCCATCTCGGGCGTAACATCGGCCAGCACGGTCGGCTCGTAGAACAGCGGTCCGATGTCGGGGCGCGCCTTGCCGCCCGCAACCACCTTGGCCCCCTTGGCTTTCGCATCCTCAACGTGGTCCGACACCGATTTCAGTTGGCCTTCGGAGATCAGGCTGCCCATGTCGACCGAGAAGTCGTATGCAGTGCCGAGCTTCATCTTGCGCACCTCGTTGGCGAACTTCTGGGTGAACTCGTCGGCGATGTCCTTCTCGACGTAGATCCGCTCGATGGAGATGCACAGCTGCCCGGCGTTGGAGAAGCACGCGCGGGTGGCCGCCTTGGCGACCTTGTCCAGGTTGGCTCCACGGGCGATGATCATCGCGTTCTTCCCGCCCAGTTCGGCCGAGAAGCCGACGAGCCGACGGCCCGCGTGCTCGGCAAGCCGGCTACCGGTCTCCGAGGAACCGGTGAACATCAGGTAGTCGCAGGTGTCGGCGATCGCGGTTCCGACCACCGAACCCGGGCCGGGCACGACGGCATACAACGCCCACGGCAGGCCCGCCTCGTAGAGAAGTTCGGCACAGGCAAGCGCGCAGTACGGCGTCTGACTGTCCGGTTTGATCACCACCGCGTTGCCGGCGATCAGCGCGGGCACCGCATCGGAGGCGGTCAGCGTCATCGGGTAGTTCCACGGCGAGATCACCCCCACCACGCCCTTGGGCTGATAACGGACAGTGGTCTTGCCGATCGCCGGCAGCAGCCCCTGCACCCGTTGCGGCTCGAGCAGGCCCTCCGCGACGCGCGCGTAGTAGTTGGCATTGGCGATCAGGTCGATAATCTCTTCCTGCGCAGCCCACCGGGCCTTGCCTGCCTCCGCCTGCAGCAGGTCCATCAGGAAATCCCGGTTCTTCATGACCAGATCCCGATAGCGGAGGATCACCGCGACGCGATCCTTGACTGGACGCTTCGCCCAGTCGGCCTGCGCTAGACGGGCCTTGACGAAGGCCGTCTCGGCGTCCGCAGCCGTGCCGACCGGGATCGTCGCCAACGGTTTTCCGGTGAACACCGCTTCAATCGTCTTCGACGGACGGGCAGACCTGTCTTCGATCGCGCAGAGCTTACGCAAACGATCGAAGACCGCCGCTGACGGTGCGGGCATGTCGTCACCTCTCGAAGAGTCACACGGGTTAAACCACCAGGCTATCGTTCCCCGGT